>DATAHF010000112.1:0-15182 GCA_036263315.1 Burkholderiales bacterium | reverse complement strand
AATCTGCGACTCTAGCATGGCGAAAGGACTCTCCTACCGCGACGCCGGAGTCGACATCGACGCGGGCGACGCGCTCGTCGAGGCGATCAAGCCTTTCGCGAAGCGCACCATGCGGCCGGAGGTGCTCGCCGGCATCGGCGGTTTCGGCGCCCTGTGCGAGCTGCCGAAGAAGTACCGCCACCCGGTGCTGGTGTCGGGCACCGACGGCGTCGGGACCAAGCTCAAGCTCGCTTTTCAGCTCGAGCGCCACGATACGGTGGGCATCGACCTCGTCGCAATGAGCGTCAACGATGTCCTGGTGCAGGGCGCCGAGCCGCTCTTCTTCCTCGATTACTTCGCCTGCGGCAAGCTCGACAACCGCGTGGCTGCGGACGTCGTGAAAGGCATCGCCCGCGGGTGCGAGCTCGCCGGCTGTGCGCTCATCGGCGGCGAAACGGCGGAGATGCCGGGCATGTACCCCGCGGGCGAGTACGACCTCGCCGGCTTCTGCGTCGGCGTGGTGGAGAAGGCGCGCATCATCGACGGGCGCGGCGTCGCGCCGGGCGACGCCGTGCTCGGCCTTGCGTCCAGCGGACCGCATTCCAACGGCTTTTCGCTCGTGCGCAAGATCATCGAGCGCGCCAAGCCGCCTGCCCACATCGACCTGCTCGAGCCCACGCGGATCTACGTGAAGCCGGTGCTCTCGCTCCTCGAGAACGTGCCGGTCAAGGCGCTCGCCCACATCACCGGCGGCGGGCTCGTGGGCAACGTGCCGCGCGTGCTGCCCGAGGGAACCAAGGCCATGATCCGTTCTGCGAGCTGGCCGCGGCCGGAAGTCTTCCAGTGGCTGCAGCGCGAGGGCGCCGTGGCCGAGGACGAGATGCATCGCGTGTTCAACTGCGGCATCGGCATGGTCATCGTCGTGGCCGCCGGCGATGCAGCGCGCGCTGCGAGCCATTTGCGCGCAGCCGGGGAAACCGTCTACCAGATCGGGACGATCGAGCGCTCCGACGCGGGCGAGCCCGAAGCGCTTATCGCCTGATACCCGAGCGCGCGAGGTAGATCGCGCCGAGCACGATGGCGCCGCCCGCGGCCTGCAGCGGCGCGAGCCGCTCCGAAAGCAGCGACCACGCGAAGAGCGCCGCCATGACCGGCTGAAACAGCAGGCTCAGCGACGAAAACGCCGCCGGCAGATGCGCGAGCGCGTAGGCGATCAATCCCTGGCCGGCGCACTGCGAGATCCAGGCGAGCCCGAGGAGCGTGAGCCAACCGGCCAGGCTTGCGGGCAGCAGAGGCTCTCCCGAAGCGAGCGCGACGGGAAGGAGCAGCGCCGCGCTGACGCTGCTCGTCACCGCCATGACCCGAACGGTGCTCGCGCCCCGATCGCGCAGCGACTTCACCGCGAGCAGGTACGCGGCGTAGAACATGGCAGTGATGACGCCGAGCGCGTCGCCGAGGAGGCCGCTCGAGGAGAACGCGAGACTCGAGCGCACCAGCAGCACGACGCCGAGCAGCGCGCAGGCGAGGGCGAGCGCGAAGGCGCGCGTCGGCTTCTGTTTCAGGAAGAGCCAGGCGGCGAGAGTGACGAAGACCGAGGCGAGGTTCGCGAGCAGGGTCGAGTTCGCTACGGAGGTGTAGCGGATCGACCAATGCCAGAAGGCGAGATCTCCGGCGAAGGCGAATCCCGCGGCAAGCAGCATCCCCAGCCCGCCGGCGCGGCCGGGAGCCGAGCGCGTCGCCGCGTAGAGCGGCCAGAGCAAAGGCAGGGCGAGCGCGACGCGCCAGAAGGCGCTCGCCGTAGGGCCCACTTCCGACAAACGCACGAAGATCGGCGAGAGCGCGATGAACGTGGCGCCAAGCAGCAGCGCGCCGAAAGCGCGGTTCATGCCTACAGCTTAGGGCGGATTCTCGTCTCCTGAATGTTAGAATTTTTATCATGCCAGCGCCGCGCTTTGTTCACCTGAGGATGCACAGCGAATACTCGGTGAACGACGGCATCGTGCGCATCGACGACGCGGTGCGCAAGGCGGCGCAGGACGGCATGCCGGCCCTCGCGCTCACCGATGCCGCCAACGTCTTCGGCATGGTGAAGTTCTACGGCGCGGCGCGCGCCGCCGGCATCAAGCCGATCGTCGGCGCCGACTGCTGGCTGCAGAACGAGGCCGATCGCGACAAGCCGTTCCGCCTGCTGCTGCTGTGCGCCTCGCGTGCCGGCTACCACCGCCTGTGCGAGCTGCTCTCGGAGGCCTGGCTCGGCAACCAGCACCGCGGCCGTCCCGAGATCGCGCGCGCCTGGCTGGAGCGGGGAGCCGAAGGGCTGATCGCCCTGTCGGGCGCGGCGGCGGGCGATGTGGGCCAGGCGCTCCTTGCCGACCATGCCGCGGCCGCCGATCGGCTGGCGCAGGGCTGGGCGAAGATCTTTCCGGGCCGCTACTACATCGAGCTGCAGCGCCACGGCGCGGCGAACGGCGAGGCGCTGCTTGCGCGCTCGGTGGCGCTCGCGGGCCGCACCGGGCTGCCGGTCGTGGCCACGCATCCGGTGCAGTTCCTCAGCGCGGACGATTTCAAGGCGCACGAAGCGCGCGTGTGCATCGCGCAGGGCTACGTCCTGGGCGATCAGCGCCGCCCGAGGCAGTTCACGCCGGCGCAATATTTCAAGTCGCAGGAAGAGATGGCGCAGCTCTTCGCCGACCTGCCCCAGGCACTGCAGAACTCCGTCGAAGTCGCGCGCCGCTGCAATCTCGAGATCGAGCTCGGCAAGAGCCGGCTGCCGGCGTTTCCGACGCCGCAGGGCCAGTCCATCGACGAGTTCCTGAGGACCGAGGCCGAGGCCGGGCTGGCGCGCCGCTTCGCGACGCTCTCCCTTAAGGAGGAGGACAAGGCGCGCTACCGCGAGCGGCTCGCCTTCGAGATCAAGACCATCGTGCAGATGGGCTTCCCCGGCTACTTCCTGATCGTGGCGGACTTCATCAACTGGGCGAAGCAAAACGGCGTGCCGGTGGGGCCCGGGCGGGGCTCGGGCGCGGGCTCGCTCGTCGCCTATGCGCTCGGCATCACCGACCTCGATCCGATCCGCTACGACCTGCTCTTCGAGCGCTTCTTGAATCCCGAGCGCGTGTCGATGCCGGACTTCGACATCGATTTCTGCCAGGACGGGCGCGACCGCGTCATCGACTACGTGAGGCGCAAGTACGGCGAAGCGTGCGTCTCCCAGATCGCCACGTTCGGCACCATGGCGGCGCGCGCGGTGGTGCGCGATGTCGGGCGCGTGCTCGACCTCGGCTACAACTTCTGCGACCAGCTGGCGAAGCTCATCCCGGTGCAGCCGGGCAAGACCATCACGCTCGAGGACGCGCGCGAGATGGAGCCGCTGCTCGCCGAGCGCGAGCGCAAGGAGGACGAGGTCAAGGAGCTGCTCGAGCTCGGCGAGAAGCTCGAAGGCCTGGTGCGCAACGTCGGCATGCACGCGGGCGGCGTGCTGATCGCGCCCGGCCGCCTCACCGACTTCTGTCCGCTGTACGCGGCCGAAGGCACGACGAACGTCGTCTCCCAGCTCGACAAGGACGACGTCGAGGCCGTCGGCCTGGTCAAGTTCGACTTCCTCGGCCTGACGACGCTCACCATCCTCGATTGGGCCGAGCGCTACGTGCGCGCGCTCGGGCAGGCGGATTTCTCGCTCGCGCAGGTGCCGCTGGACGACCGCGAAACCTATCAGCTGCTCTCCGCGGGCAATACCACCGCGGTGTTCCAGCTGGAATCGCGCGGCATGCGCGACCTCATCAAGCGCGCAAAGCCGGACCGCTTCGAAGACGTCATCGCGCTCGTGGCGCTGTACCGGCCCGGCCCGATGGACCTCATCCCGGAATACATCGAGCGCAAGCACGGCAAGCGGGT
The DNA here is from genome assembly GCA_036263315.1 of Burkholderiales bacterium. GTDB lineage: Bacteria > Pseudomonadota > Gammaproteobacteria > Burkholderiales > SG8-39 > SCGC-AG-212-J23. The sequence goes on along the minus strand of DATAHF010000112.1, from coordinate 11,309 downwards.
GGAGTACCTGGACGCGCGCCTGCAGCCCATCCTCGCGCCGACCTACGGGATCATGGTGTACCAGGAGCAGGTGATGCAGATCGCGCAGGTGATCGGCGGCTACACGCTGGGCGGCGCCGACCTGCTGCGCCGCGCGATGGGCAAGAAGAAGCCCGAGGAGATGGCGCAGCAGCGCGACATCTTCGTCGAGGGCGCGCAGAAGAACGGCGTGCCGCGCGCGAAGGCGATGCAGCTCTTCGACCTGATGGAGAAGTTCGCGGGCTACGGCTTCAACCGCTCGCATGCCGCCGCCTATGCGCTGCTCGCCTATCACACGGCCTACATGAAGGCGCACCATGCCGCAGCCTTCGCCGCGGCCAACCTTTCCGCGGTCATGGACGACACGGACAAGGTGCGCCTGTTCCACGAGGATGCGATCGCGAATGGCATCGCCGTCCTTCCGCCGGACATCAACGCCTCGGAATACCGCTTCGTGCCGGTCGACCGCAAGACCGTGCGCTACGGCCTGGGCGGCATCCGCGGCACCGGCCAATCCGCCATCGCCGCGATCGTCGAGGCGCGCAAGCAGGCCAAGTTCGCGGGCCTCGCGGACTTTTGCGCGCGCGTCGACAAGCGCATCGTCAATCGCCGCGCGATCGAAGCGCTGGTGCGCGCGGGGGCTTTCGATTCGCTGGACGAGAACCGCGCCCGGCTGCTAGCGTCGGTGGGGCGCGCGCTCGAGGCGGCCGAGCAGGCCGAGCGCCAGGCAGCGCAGAACAGCCTGTTCGGGGAGGCCGCCGTGCCGCGCAGCGAGCACGCCCTCGTGCAGGCGGCCCCCTGGGACCTCAGGCAAAAGCTCACGGAGGAAAAGGCGGCGCTCGGCTTCTATCTTTCGGGACACCTCTTTTCCGTGTACGAGCCCCACCTCGCGGGGTTCCCGCGCACGCCGCTCGTGCGCATTTCCGCCTCGGACCAGCGCGCCTGGATCGCGGGCATCGTGGCCTCGGCAAGGCCGCAGATGACGCGGCGCGGCCGGATGATGGTCGTCATGCTGGACGACAGCACCGCGCAGATGGAAATCACGGTGTTCAACGAGCTCTTCGAGAAGCACCGCGACAAGCTGAAGGAGGATTCCCTGCTCATCGTGCAGGGCAAGATCCAGCGCGACGACTTCTCGGGCGGCCTGCGCGTGACCGCGGAAGAGCTCCTCGATCTCGACGCCCTGCGCAGCCGCTATGCCGCCCGGCTGAAGATCGCCATGAACGGGCAGGCCGACGCCAAGCGGCTGCAGCAGGTGCTTGCGCCCTATCGCGCCTCGGGCACGGGCGCCTGCCAGGTCATCGTGCGCTACGAGAACGCCGCGGCCACGTGCGAGGTCACGCTGGGAGAGGCCTGGCGCGTGAAGCCCGACGGGCGCCTGCTCGCCGAGCTCGGCGCCTGGCTCGCGCCGGAGAACGTGCAAGTCCTCTACGCCGCCTGACGCGTCCAGCGTACGGCGCAGCTTTGCCTGCCGAGCAGGTTGCGATGGTGGCGGTACCAGCCGTTCGTCAGGCGCTCGGCGGGATCAAGCCGGCGCTTGTCGGCAAGGAAGTCGGCGAGCTGCGGGTAGCACGCTTCCACCTGCGCTCGCGTCGCCATCGGCGTGCAGGAGATCGGGAAGCTGCCGCCATGCGCGATGGCGCAGTCGATCAGCTCCCGGTGAAGCTGGGTCGTGCGCACGGCGCCGCCGAGCGCGCGCGGCTCGGCGAGCGTGAGCCGCATGGCGGCATATTCGCGCCGCGCCCAGCGCAGCACCGTCTCTTCCTCCGCCAGCGTGCGGCGCACCTCGATGCCCTCGATTGCGACGCGCCACTCCGCGCAGCGTGCGCGCACCTCGGCGAGGAACGGCTCGGTCGCGTGCGGCGGGACGAGCGCATGGAGCGTCCTGGTCGCTGCCTCGCCGGCCGGGAGCGATAGCACCGCCGGCGGTGCCGCATCGCTCGCCGCGCGTGCGAGGGACTCGAGGCTCAAGGTGACGCTGTAGAGGGTCCCGAAAAGTCCCTGTCCTCCGACCACGAGCGAAAACAGCTCGCCGTGAGCGCGGCTGACCCGGCGCAACTCACCCTCCGGCGTCACCAGGGTTATGGACTCCACGTACCCGACGGCCGGGCGCCCGTCCGGGCCGGGCGCATTGGTCGCGACGTCGTCGCCGATGCTCGCCGTATCGCTCCACGGCGCTATGGCTTGCGGCGCGCTCGGGCGCAGATAGGCGGCGAGCCTGGACCACGTCGCGCTTGCCTGCACCTCGACGTGGCCGCGGCTCGCATCCAGACGCAGCACGCGATCCAGGCGATTCGCGTTGAATGGCCGCGCGAGGCGCACGGCCTGGCAGAGCTCGCTTGCGGAAAGCGGCGGAAGTGTCAGCGTTGCGATCATCGGGGCCTCCTCGTGAAGAAGTTGCCCCATTCTTTGCAGCGGCCTCGCGCCGTCGCAACGCGAATGCGCGAAGTATCGCCCGGTGATACCGGCGGTGTTACGCGGCGATTCTCAGGCGCTCGGCAGGCGCTCGAAGGCTTCGTACGCGCGATCGAACTCCGGCGCCGGCGGCTCGATGCGGACTTCCGATACGCGCGCCGCGGGCGGTCCGCGGCGCGACCAGGCGATGAGGGCTTCGACGGATTCCGCGCTGCCCTGCAGAAGCGCTTCCACGCTTCCGTCGCGCCGGTTCCTTACCCAGCCGCGCACGCCGAGCTGGCGCGCGCGCTCGCGCAGCGCATCGCGATAGCCGACGCCCTGCACGCGCCCATTGACACGAATTTGCCGAGTCACCATGCAAGATTCCGGGGTGGATGGTAAGCTGCCTCGAAGTTGGCGCTGCAGGCCGGCGCCAGAGATAAAGAAGCGCTGCTACAAAACGGGGGGTTCACATGCGTACGGGCTTGCTCATCGTGGCCGGGCTGGTTCTGGTCGGGTTCGTGGTCGTGGCCTTCGTGCTGCCGCAGATGGCGGGCAGCGAGGCGAAGGCCGCCGCGGAGGCCCTGGTAGCGGGTGCGGAGCCTGCGCGGCAGCAGATCACCGCAGCCGCCGAGAAGAGCGGGAACCTCAAGGGTGCCGGCAAGACCGTGAAGCTCGCGCCCAGGAACGAGCAGAAGTACGGCGAGATGAAGTGGCTCGTGTCCGAAAACGGCGAAATCCGCGGCTGGAACGAGAAAAACGCGCTCGAGATCGCCATGATCCCGAGCCTCGCGGGCAGCAAAGTGGCCTGGAGCTGCCGCGGCTATCCCGTGGACGCCATGCCCGCGAGTTGTGGCGGGCGCTAGAACCCGCGCCCGAATCAGCGGCGGGCGCTAGAAGCAGCGCCAAGAATTCAGCGCCGGGCGCTGACCGCCGTAAGGATCCCCTGAACGATCTCGGCCGGGCTCGGCGGGCAGCCCGGCACGGCCACATCCACGGGAATCACGTTGGAGACGCGCCCGCGGCTCGCATAGCTTTCGCCGAAGATGCCCCCCGTGCAGCCGCAATCGCCCAGCGCGACTACAAGCTTCGGGTCCGGCGTGGCTTCATAGGCGCGCCGTAGCGCCTCTTCCATGTTCCTGGAGACCGGGCCCGTCACCAGCAGCAGGTCGGCATGCCGCGGGCTCGCCACGAACTTGATGCCCTGGCCTTCCAGGTTGTAGTACGGATTGTTGACCGCGTGGATCTCCAGCTCGCAGCCGTTGCACGATCCGGCATCGACATGCCGGATCGATAGCGCGCGGCCGAGGAGCCGCAGCAGCTCATCGTTGAGGCGCTGCGCGCCAAGCCGCAGGGCCTCGTCCGCTTGCGGCGGCGGCTCGCTCCGGATCCCGCCCTGGGCTATCTTGAGCAGGATTTTCTGCATGTCAGAGGTCCGCGCCGGAGTAGGAGAGGTTGAACGATTTGTTGATGAGCGGAAAATCGGGAACGATGTTGCCCAGCACGGCGTGCTCGAGCGCCGGCCAGTTCTGCCATGACGGGTCGTGGGGATGGCAGCGGCGGACGCGGTCGCCCTCGGCCTCCAGCGCGACGAAAACCTCGCCGCGCCAGCCCTCCACCCAGCCGACCCCCTGTGCGCCGGCGCGCGGCAAGGAAAGCGGCGCGCGCACTCCGCCCGGCGGAAGATGGGCGGCGATGGCGCGCTGCAGGCGCAGGGACTCCACGATTTCGTCGAAGCGCACCACGATGCGGGCGGCCACGTCGCCGTTCCGATGGGCGCTCACGCGGGGCGCCAGCTCTTCGTACGGGGCAAACCCGGGATGAACGCGCGCATCGATGGCGATGCCGCTTGCGCGGGCGGCAAGGCCCGTCACACCGAGCGCCGCGGCGATGCGCGGCGCCAGCACGCCGCAATTGATGCAGCGATCCTGCAGCCCGGGATGGTCGTAGTAGATGGCGCGCAGCTGGCCGATCTCGCTCTCGAGCGCATCCGCCTCGGCCAAGAGGGCGGCGGCCCCGGCGGCATCGAGCTCGGTGGCCACGCCGCCCGGCACGACGCGGTCCATGAGATAGCGGTGGCCGAACAGCCGCTGGTTGAGGCGCAGGACCCCTTCCTTCAACCGCGAGAACTGTGCGAGGCCGAAGGCGAGGCCGCCGTCGTTGCCGAGGTACCCGAGGTCCCCCAGGTGGTTCGCCACGCGCTCGCGCTCCAGCAGCAGGGCCCGCAGCCACAGGGCACGCCGCGGCACGCTGCACGCGGCGGCCTGCTCGGCCGCCATGGCATAGGCCCAGGCGAACGCGACCGTGCTGTCCCCGGAGACCCGGCCGGCAAGGCGGCTGCCTTCGTCAACGGAGAGCGATTCGAAGCGCTTCTCGATGCCCTTGTGCGTATAGCCCAGCCGCTCTTCCAGGCGCAGCACGCGCTCGCCCACCACGGAGAAGCGGAAATGCCCGGGCTCGATGATGCCCGCATGGATCGGGCCGACGGCGATCTCGTGGACGCCTTCGCCTTCGACGCGCACGAAGGCGTAGGGCGCTTCGCCCGCGGGTAGTGCGTCGCTCGGGACGTCCCGGCGCAGCGGATACGCATCCTCGCGCCATGCGGCGTGGCGCAGCCAGCCCCGCGCGTCGCCGCCTGCATCCAGGCCGTAGAGATCGCGGATCGCCCGCTGCATGCGCGCAGCCGCCGGAAACATGGCCGAGAGGTCGGGATAGCGCGGCTCCCGCAGCGCGTGGTCGAGGCAGACGAGTCCCTCGTGCGTCACCACGAGGACATGCACGCCGAAGCCGCCGCTGCGATCGCGCTCGTCGCTCGCCCAAAGGGCGCCAAGGCGCCCGCCCTGGCGCGCCATGCTCTCGCACGCACGCAGCAGGCCGGCTGCGTCTACGTTCTCGCGCCGGAGGCTCATCTAACCCACCAGGCGCGCAGCCTGGCGGTACCAGTCCGCGAGGTAAGGCGGCATGTACAGGCCGAGGACCAGCACGACCGCGAGGTGCGCAAAGACCGGGACAAGCGCCGGGCGATGAGGAAGCCGGGCCACGGTCGGCTCGCCGAACACCATCGGCTGCACTTTTCCGAAGATGGCCGCGAACGACACGCCAAGCGACAGCAGCAGGATCGGCGCGGCCCACGCGTGCTGGCCGATCGCGGTGGTGAGGATCAGGAATTCGCTCGCGAACACGCCGAAGGGCGGCATGCCGAGGATCGCGGCGGTGCCGAGCATCAGGCCCCAGCCGACGGTGGGGCTTACCTGCACCAGGCCTCGAATGTTGGCCATCACCTGCGTGCCGCTTTTCTGCGCGGCATGGCCGACGGTGAAGAAAATCGCGCTCTTGGTGAGCGAATGCACCGTCATGTGGAGCAGGCCGGCGAAGCTCGCGACCGGCCCGCCCATGCCGAAGGCAAAGGTGATGAGCCCCATGTGCTCGATCGAGGAATACGCAAACATGCGCTTGACGTCGCGCTGCCGGGAAAGGAAGAACGCCGCCACGGCCACCGACAGGAGTCCGAAGCCCATCAGGAGCGCGCTCGCGAAGGGTCGCTCGAGCGCGCCGTCGGTGATCACCTTGCAGCGGATGAGCGCATACAGGGCGACGTTGAGGAGCAGGCCCGAGAGCACCGCGGAGATCGGCGTCGGGCCCTCCGCGTGCGCGTCCGGCAGCCAGTTGTGCAGGGGCACGAGCCCGACCTTGGTGCCGTAGCCGACCAGCAGAAATACGAACGCGATCGACATGACGGTGGGCTCGAGCTGCCCCTTCACGGCGTCGAGGTGCGTCCACAGCAGCGAGCCGACGCCCGGCCCGAGCACCTTCTCCGCCGCGAAGTAGACCAGCATGGTGCCGAAGAGCGCCTGCGCGATCCCGACGCCGCACAGGATGAAGTACTTCCAGGCCGCTTCGAGCGAAGCGTGCGTGCGATACAGCGCCACGAGCAGCACCGTCGTCAGCGTCGCGGCCTCCATGGCCACCCACATGACGCCGAGGTTGTTGGTCGTGAGCACGAGCAGCATCGTGAAGGTGAAGAGCTGGTACATGCTGTGATAGAGGCGCATGCCCGCATGCGACACGCGCCCGTGCTCGCGCTCGATGCGCATGTAAGGCCGGGAAAAGAGCGAGGTGGTCATCGCCACGAACGCCGTGAGCGCGACCAGGAACACGTTCAGCGAGTCGATGAAGAGATGGTCCTTCAGCGCGAGGATCGGGCCCTCCGCGCCCACTTTCGCGACCAGCGCCGCCGCCGCGCCGAAAGTGAGGATGCTGAAGAAGCTGTTGACCTCGGGCGCATAGCGACGGTGGCCGAGCAGCGCGAGCACGGCGCCGCCGGCGAGCGGGCAAAGGAGCAGCAGCACGATCTGCCCGGGCACGCTCAGTGCTCCTTCAGCTTTTCGAGGTGCCGCGTATCGAGCGTGTCGAAGCGCTCGCGGATCTCGAAGATGAAGATGCCGAGGATCAAGGCGGCGACCAGCACGTCGAGCGCGATGCCGAGCTCGACCACCATCGGCATGCCGTAGACCGCCCCGGTGGCGGCGAAGAACAGGCCGTTCTCCATGGCGAGGAAGCCGATCACCTGCGGCACCGCCTTGGAGCGCGTGATCATCATCAGGAAGGAAAGCAGCACGCTCGCGAGCGCGATGCCGAGCGTCGCGCTGGTCACCGTGCCGGCCAGGCGCGAGATCGGCGCGGCGAGGTTGAAGGCGAGGATGACGAGCACGATGCCGATCAGCATCGTGGTCGGGATATTGAGCAGCGTCTCGACGTCCCATTTCACGTTCAGCCTGCGGATCAGGCGGTGCAGGATCCAGGGCAGGGCGAACACCTTGAGGGCCAGGGTGAGCAGCGCGGAGCCGTACAGGTGCGCCTGGCCGGTCAGCATCGCGACCAGGGCGGTGGAGATGCAAAGGACGAGCCCCTGCGTGGCGAACAGGTTGATGAGCGAGAGGATCCTGCGCTGCGTCAGCATGGCGAAGCCAAGCAGCAGCAGCACTGCCGCGCACAGGTTCACGAGCTGCGGGCCGTAGTGCTGGAGCATTCAGCCCTCGAGCAGCGCGTGAACCAGCATGGCGAGCACCGCGAAGACGAACGCGGTGCCGAGGAATTCCGGCGCGCGGAAGATGCGCATCTTTGCGCTCACCGTTTCGATGAGCGCAAGCGCTGCGCCGCCGAGCGCCAGCTTCACGAGCAGCGCCGGCAGGGCGAGCACGAGGCCGAGCCAGTCGCCGCCGCTCGCGACGCCGAACGGCAAGAAAAGCGCGAGGCCCATGCAGGAGTACACGAAGAGCTTCAGGCTCGCGGCCCACTCCAGCATCGCGAGGTGCCGCCCGGAGTATTCGAGCACCATGGCTTCGTGGATCATGGTGAGCTCGAGGTGGGTCGAAGGGTTGTCGATGGGGATGCGCGCGTTTTCCGCGAGCGACACCATGGTGAACGCCACCCCGGCAAAGGCCATGCTCGGGTAGATCACGAACTCGCGGTGCGCCAGGGTCTCGACGATCGTGGCGAGCGAGGTCGAGTGCGATATCAGGGACGCCGTGAAGAGCACCATCAGGAGCGCGGGCTCGGCGAGGAAGCCGACCAGCATCTCACGCCGCGCGCCGAGCGTGCCGAAGGCGGTGCCGACGTCCATGCCGGCTAGAGCGATGAAGAGGCGCGCGAGGGCGAGCAGTCCGACGAGCGCGATCGCGTCGGCCGCGGCGTTGAGCGGCAGGTCGGTGCCGAGGGTCGGCACGATGGCCGCCGCGAGCGCCAGGCAGCCGAAGATCAGGTAAGGCGCGAAGCGAAACAGCGGCGATGCGTTGTGCGCGAGGACGACGTCCTTCTCGAAGAGCTTGGCGAGGGTCCGGTAGGGCAGGAAAAGGCTCGGCGCGCTCCTGTTCTGCAGCCAGGCGCGGCACTGGTTGACCCATCCGGTGAGGAGCGGCGCAAGCAGGATCGCGAGCACGAGCTCGGTGAATTGCGCGCTGAGGCCGGCGAGGTTCATCGGATGAAGAAGAGGAGTACGAGGAGCGTGGCGAAGCTGTACGTCAGATAGACCGATATGCGGCCCCGCTGGAGCACCGTCACGAGCGCAGTGACTTTCTCGACTGCACGCGCGACCGGGAGGTAGAGCCAGTACCAGAGCCGGTCCTCCACCGTTTCGCCGTAGCGCGGCCGACGGTCGAGTGGCGAGGGCGCCTGGGTGCTTACCCGGAACGCGGGCTGGAAGACCTGTCGCACCGGCTGGCCGAAGCCCTCCGCGGTGTCCTGCATGCGCGAGTCGAGATAGGGAAAGCCGCAATCCCACGCGCGCGAGCGTCGCGCCCGGCCATGGTAGAAGAACCGCACCGACAGCCATGCGATGAGGATGAGAAGCGTGGCGACGGCAAAGAACAGCAGCGGGCTGTAGCTTGCGCGCTGCGGCTCGATCGGAGCGAGGTAGAGCCAGCCGCGCGCGAGGCTCGCCATGCCGTAGCCGGTGAAGCCGCGGGTGATGGGATCGAGCATGCCGATCACCGTCGCGGGCACCAGCCCGAGCGCGATGCACCCGGCGGCGAGCCATGCGAGCCCGGTGCGCTGCCACCGGTCGGCATCGTGCGCATTGGCGAGCTTCGCTTCGCGTGGCTGTCCGAGAAACACCACGCCGAAGAATTTCACCATCACGTAGCCCGACAGCGCCGCCGCGAGCGCGACGACCGCGGCCGCCACCGGCACGAGCATGTTGAGGTAGGCCTGCGGCAGGCCGGGCGTGAAAAGAAATGCCTGCAGGAGCAGCCATTCGGAAACGAAGCCGTTCAACGGCGGCAACCCGGCGATGGCGATGGTGCCGATGAGCGCGCACCACGCGACCCAGGGCATGCGGTGGATGAGCCCGCCCAGGCGGCCGAGGCTGCGCTCGCTCGTTGCGTGCAGCACGGATCCCGTGGCGAGGAACAGCAAGCTCTTGTAGAACGCGTGGTTCAGGCAATGGTAGAGCGTCGCCGTCAAGGCGAGCGCCGCGAGCGCGCCCATGCCGAATCCGCGAAAGAGGAGCGTCAGGCCGAAGCCCGCCATGATGAAGCCGATGTTCTCGATCGACGAATACGCGAGCAGCCGCTTCATGTCGGTCTGGACCGCGGCGAACACGATGCCGAAGAGCGCGCTCACGAGGCCGACGGCGAGGACCACGACGCCCCACCACCACAACGGAAAGCCGATGAGGTCGAGCGTCACGCGCAGCAGCCCGTACACCGCGGTCTTCAGCATGACGGCCGACATCAGCGCCGACACCGGGGAGGGCGCCGCGGGATGCGCCTCGGGCAGCCAGACATGCAGTGGAACGATGCCTGCCTTGGCGCCGAAGCCGATCAGCGCCAGCAGGAACGCGGCGCTCGCCCAGGCGGCCGGCTGCTCTATGGTGCGCATCGTCTCGAACGTGTAGTCGCCGCTTCCGCCCTGCAGCGCGCCGAAGCAAAGCAGGATGGAGATGGCGCCGAGATGGGCGATCAGGAGGTAGAGGTAGCCCGCGCGCCGGATGACCGCGTCGCGGTGCTCCGTCGTGACGAGAAAGAAGGACGAGAGCGCCATCGTCTCCCACGCCACCATGAAGAAGTAGGCGTCGTCGGCAAGCAGCACGAATGCCATGCTGGCGAGGAACAGGTGATAGCAAAGGCATTGCAGGCCCGGCGGGGTAGCTTCCCCGGCGCGCAGATAGCCCGAGGCGAACACCGACACGCCGGCCGAGACGGCACCCAGGATGAGCAGGAAAAACGCGGACAGCGCGTCCAGGCGCGCGTGGAACGGCAGGTCCGGCAGCCCGAGGGGCAGGATGCGCGCGGCGGGCGCCGCGAACAGCGCCTCGAGCGCAATGGCGGCAAGCGCGAGGCCGACCAGCGCGCCCGCCGGGTACAGCACCCGGGTGGAAAGCCCGAGGTGGCGCGGCGCCAGCATCCCGCCCAGCCCGATCGCGACCCAGGTCGCGGCGGCGAGCAGCGCGGCGTCGAGCGGAGCAACGTTCATGGCGGTAGAATTATATTATCATTACACGCACATCCTATTAGCTTCTCATCGCCATGGAAGACCGCACCGCACGCCTCACGATCCTGGTGGACCCGCGCAAGAAGGCCCTGTTCGAGAAGCTCTGCGCGGCAGAGGACCAGACGCCGTCGCAGGTCGTGCGGCGCCTGATCCGGGAGTACATCGAGAAGCGCACCGGCAAGCCGTGGCTGCCGGGCGAAGCGAAGAAAAAGGCCTAGCGGGCTACTTGACGCGCATGCCGGGCTGGGCGCCCGAGTCCGGCGCCACGAGGAAGATGCCCGGCGCGTCCCCGGAAGCGGCGAGCACCATGCCTTCGGACACGCCGAACTTCATCTTCCTCGGCGCCAGGTTCGCCACCACGACGACGAGCCGGCCTTCCAGCTTCGCCGGGTCGTAAGCCGACTTGATGCCGGCGAACACGGTGCGCGTCTCCCCGCCGACATCGAGCGTCAGCTTCAGCAGCTTGTCCGCCCCTTCGACCGCCTCGGCGTGCGCGATCCTTGCCACGCGCAAGTCGAGCTTGTTGAAGTCATCGATTGAAATCTCGGTCACGGTCTGCTCCTTCGCGGCATGTTCCTGCTTCTCGGCGTGGCGCTGCGGCGCCGTCGCTTGCGGCACGGACTGAACGTCGAACAGCTGATCGAGCTGCTTTTCCTCCACCCGCGTCAGCAGATGGCGGTACTCGTTGATGCGGTGATCCTTTGGCAGCGGCTTCGACGCATCGCTCCATTGCAGCGGCGCGAGGTTCATGAAGCGCTCCGCATCCGCGGCCAGCTTCGGCAACACCGGCTTGAGGTAGACCGTCAGCACGCGGAACAGGTTGAGCGCCGTCGAGCACACCTCGTGCAGCTTTTGCTCGGCGCCGGGCGTCTTGGAGAGCTCCCAGGGCTTTTGCTCGTCGACGAACT
>DATAHF010000111.1:0-5739 GCA_036263315.1 Burkholderiales bacterium | reverse complement strand
CGATCTCGAAGTGAGCGACTGGGAGCAGCGGGAGTATTTCGACCTGTTCTGAGCATTAGTTCATGGAACGGCCGGGGACCCGGTGGTACACAGAGGGTGTCGCCTCTACCTCCTCCGTTCTGGCGACAAAGCCCCGGACGTGTCCCCCCTACTCCGGGGCTTTTTCTTTGCAACCCTACCAGCGCGCGGCGCGCTTCTCGGCGAACGAAGCCAGCCCTTCGGCCGCCTCGGCGCTGCGCCGCTTGGCCGCGTGCTGGCGCACGAGGCGCTCGAAGGCGGCATCGTCCACCGCGCCCCACGCGAATTCGAGCGCCGCGGCCTTGGTCTGCGCGTTGGCCTGCGGCGCGTTCTGCAGGAGCTGGCCCACGATGCGCTCGCCCGCGGAGTCCAGCTCGCCAGTGGGCACGACTTCGTGCACGAGGCCGATGCGGCGCGCCTCGCGCGCATCGAAGCGCTCCCCGGTGAGCGCATAGCGCCTGACCTGGCGCGCGCCGATGGCATCGGCGAGCTGGGGCAGGATGATTCCGGCCATGAGCCCCCAGCGCGTCTCGGCGATCGAGAAGAGCGCACCCTCCTCGGCGATCACCACGTCGCAAGCCGCCACGACGCCCGTGCCGCCGCCAAAGCAGCCGCCCTGCACCAGCGCGACCGTGGGCACCGGGAGCTGGTTCAGCCGGCGCACCGCCTGCGCCGTGGCGCGCGAAGCGTCCTCATTGGCCTGCGCCGATTGCGTTGCCACGCTGCGGATCCATTTCAGGTCCGCGCCGGCCTGGAAATGCTTGCCTGCGCCGCGCAGGACGACCACCCGCACGCCCTGCCGCGCGCCGAGCGCATCCATGGCCTGCAGCAGCCCCTGGATCAGGCTCTCGTCGTAGGCGTTGTTCACCTGCGGGCGGTTGAGCGTCACGGTGGCGACGCCGCGCTCGTCCACGGCGTGCAGCACAGATTCGTTTTTCATGGCGATCCCCTGGTTCGAAATGCAAGGACAGGCTGGTACCCTACGCGTTTTTCGCACGACTTCAAAAGGAACCGTCAATGGAAATGCGCAAGTGCGGCCCCCTGCAGGTCTCCGCCCTCGGCCTCGGCCTGATGTCGATGTCCGGGGTGTACGGCAACGCGGACGACGAGCAATCCATCTCGGTCATCCATCACGCGCTCGAGCGCGGCATCAACTTCCTCGATTCCGCCGACATGTACGGCTGGGGCCACAACGAGCAGGTGCTGGGACGCGCGCTGCGCGGACGGCGCGACAAGGCGATCGTGGCGACCAAGTTCGGCCAGACCAAGGATGCGGCCGGCAAGCAGGGCGTCGACGGGCGTCCCGAGTACGTCGTGCAGGCGTGCGAGGCGAGCCTCAAGCGCCTCGGCATCGACACTATCGACCTCTATTACCAGCACCGCGTGGACCCGAATACGCCCATCGAGGACACCGTCGGCGCGATGAAGCGGCTGGTCGAGCAAGGCAAGGTGCGCGCCATCGGCTTGTCGGAAGCGCGTCCGGAGACGATCCGCCGCGCGCACAAGGTGCATCCGGTCGCCGCGGTGCAGAACGAGTATTCGCTCCTCTACCGGACCGAGGGCGAGGAAACGCTGCGCGCGTGCCGCGAGCTCGGCATCACGCTGGTGGCGTATGCGCCGCTCGGGCGCAGCATGCTCACGGGCTCGGTGCACGGCAAGAGCGACCTGCCCGAAGGCGACAGGCGCCTGCAGCATCCGCGCTTCCAGGGCGATGCGCTCGACAAGAACGTCGCGCTCGTCGCCAAGCTCGAGGAAATCGCGAAGGAAAAACGCTGCAAGGTCACGCAGCTCGTGCTCGCCTGGCTGCTCGGACAAGGCAAGGACATCATCCCGATCCCGGGCACCAAGCGGAAAGAGCGCCTGGACGAGAACCTGGGCGCGCTCGCCGTGAAGCTGGACGCGAACGACCTGAAGCGCATCTCCGACGCCGCCCCGAGCGGCGCCGGCGCCGGAACGCGCTATCCGGCCGACGCCATGAAGCGCGTGTATCTCTAGGAAACCACCGCCACGCCCTGGATCTCGATGACGATTCCGGGGCGCGCGAAATTGGAGACCGTGATCAGGGCGCTCGCCGGATAGCGGCTTTCCTGGAAGAGCTCGCGGCGGATCTCCACGAAGCGGTCCCCCATGCGGGGATCGCTGATGAAGACGGTCATGGTGACCATGCTGGCGAGCGAGCCGCCGGCGCGCTCCAGCGTGCGCCCGATCAGGGCAAACACCGCGCGCGCCTGCTCGTCGAACTTGCCCGAGATGTCCTTGCCGTCGAGGTCCACCGTGGCGGTCTGGCCGGCAAGCCACACGATGCGGCCGCCCTCGGTGATCACGGCCGGCGAAAAGGCCCGCGCCTTCTGCAGCGCCGTGGGTTCCAGATATTGGATCTTCATGCCGCGCTCCTCCGGTTTGCTCTTATCATGGCCATCATGCGCCTCCTTGTCGCTGTCCTCGCGCTTTGCGCAACCACGCTCGCCTATCCGCAAGCGTATCCCGCCCGCGCCGTGCGTATTGTCGTGCCATTCCCGCCCGGCGGCACCTCCGACATCCTCGCGCGCACGATCGGCGCCCGCCTGCAGGAGCCGCTCGGCCAGCCGATCGTGGTCGAGAACCGTCCCGGCGCGGGGGGCAACATCGCGGCCGACGCGGTCGCCAAGGCGGCGCCGGACGGCTATACCCTGCTCATGGGAACGAGCTCGCTCGCCATCAGCAAGAGCCTCTACAAGAAGCTGAACTACGACCTGCTCACGGATTTCGCGCCGATCACGCAGGCCGTGAACTACACCAACCTGCTCGTCGTGCATCCGTCCACCGGGTTCTCGAGCGTGGCGGACCTGCTCGCCGCCGCGCGCGCGAAACCGGGCACGCTGGTGTACGGCACCGCCGGAAACGGTACGCCGCCGCACATGACGGGCGAGCTCTTCAAGGCGTACACCGGCGTGAACATCACGCACGTGCCCTACAAGGGCGGCGCGCCCGCCATCGCCGATCTCATCGCGGGCCAGATTCCGATGATGTTCGACAACGTGCCGCCCCTGCTGCCGCACGTGCGCTCGGGCCGGATCAAGGCGCTCGCGGTCACCAGCCTGCAGCGCATCGCGGTCCTGCCGGACGTGCCCACGCTGCACGAGCTCGGGCTGAAGGATTTCGACGCCGTGGGATGGAACGGGCTGCTCGCGCCGGCCGGCACGCCGCGCGCGATCGTCAACCGCGTGCACGACGAGGTGATCCGCGTGCTGCGCATTCCGGAAGTGCGCGACGGGCTGACCTCGCAGGGCGCCGACATCGTCGGGAATTCCCCGGACGAGTTCGCCGCGTGGATCCGCACCGAAGTGAAGAAGTGGGCGGGTGTCGTCCAGCAGTCCGGAGCGAAGGTCGACTGAGCTACCTGGAGGAACTTGCCGGGTTCGCGTGCAGCGCGCGCCTCGCGAGCCTCGATGCGCGCGCGCTGGAGCGCGCGCGCTGGGTCATCGCCGACAGCCTTCCGGTCATCGCCGCGGGCATGCAGCAGCCCGAGATGCAGGCCTTCTGCAGAAGCCACTCTCCCGCCGGCGGCAGCGCCTGGGTCCTCGGCACGGGTAAGCGCGCGCGCGCCCTGGACGCCGCGCTCCTGAACGGAACCGCCGGCACCTGGCTCGAGCTCGACGAAGGCAATCTCTTCGCCAAGGGCCATCCCGGCATCCAGGTCGTGCCGGCGGCCGTGGCGCTCGCGCAGGAAAAGGATGCGAGCGGCGAAGCGCTCGTCATGGCGGTGGCGCTCGGCTACGAGATCAGCTCGCGCATCAGCCGCGCGGCGAACGTGCGCATCGAGGTGCACCCACACGGCACCTGGGGCACTCTGGGCGCCGCGATCGCCGCCGGGCGCCTGAGCGGCTTCGACGAGGCGCAGATGCTCGCGCTCCTCAACGTGGCGAGCACCATGGGCATGGCCGCAAGCCGCCAGACGCTGCTCGACGGGGCGACCGTGCGCAACATCTTCACCGGCCATGCCGGCTACATGGGCCTCACCGCCGCGCGCCTCGTCGAATGCGGATTCACCGGCGAGAAGGACGCGCCGCGAGCGGTGTTCGGAAAAATCCTGTCCGACCGGTTCGATCCGCAGAAGGCAGTCGAGAACCTGGGCCGTGAATGGCTGCTGAGCGACGGCTACTTCAAGCTCCATCCAACAGGGCGCTACGTCCACTCCGCCCTGGATGCCTTGGAAGATCTGCTTTCCAGGAATTCATTCCAGGTAGAGAAGATCAGCGCCATCCAGGTAAAGACCTACCGCCTGGCGGCCATGCTGGCGGAGAAGCGCGTCACTTCGAGCTTCGGCGCGCGCTTCTCCATCCCGTTTGCGCTGGCGACGGTGCTGCATCACGGCCGCTCGGGACTCGCGCCCTTCGAGCAGGCGGCGGTGGACGATCCCGCGATCCAGGCGCTCGCCGCGCGCGTGGACCTGCGCGAGGATCCGGCGCTGACCGCGCGCTATCCGCAGGAGCAGGTCTGCGAGCTGCGCATCGCGCTGGACGACGGACGCACGCTGGAAGGCCGCTGCACCGTGATGAAGGGCGAGCCGGCCAACCCGCACCCGCCGCACGCGCTGGAGAAGAAGTTCATGGACCTCGGCACGCCCTTGTGGGGCGAGCCCAACGCGAAGCGCCTCCTTGCCGGCTGCCTGCGCATGGAGAACCTGCCGCGATTCGGCAAGTTCTCCGCCGAATTCGACCTGTGAGGGATCCCGCATGCTGAAGAGCCACGGCCGCTACGACTACTCCGCGATCACGGAGCGCAAGGACTACAGCTGGCCCGGCGGCAAGCGCCTCGCGGTGCACTTCTGCCTGAACGTCGAGCACTTTTCATTCGGCGAAGGACTGGGCAACGACTACGGCGTGCCGCATCCGCAGCCCAACTCGCGCAGCTACGCCTGGCGCGACTACGGCAACCGCGTCGGCGCCTGGCGGCTGCTCGAGCTGGCGCAGGCCTACGACCTGCCCTACGCGCTGCTCGTCAACACCGAGCTCTACGGCTACTGCCCGCAGATGATCGCCGCGTTCAGCCGGCGCGGCGACGAGATCGTCGGGCACGGACGCACCAACGCCGAGCGCCAGGCCGACCTGCCGCTCGAGGAGGAAAGGAAGCTCATCCAGGAGGCGGCGGCGACCATTGAGAAGCACGAGCGCAAGCGCCCGCTCGGCTGGCTCGCGCCGTACATCTCGCAAAGCCATCACTCGCCCGATTTGCTGCGCGAAGCCGGCTTCCGCTACATGATGGACTGGCCGCTCGACGACCAGCCGGTCTGGTTCCGCACCAAGCACGGCCCGATCCTCGCGATTCCCTACGCGCACGACCTGAACGATTCCTTCGAGGTCGTGACGCGGCGCACGCCGTCGCAGCTCTACTGCGAGAACCTGATCGACCACTTCGACGAGATGCTGGAGGAGTCCGAGCGCCGGCCGCTCGTCATGAGCGTGGTCCTGCACAGCTTCATCCTCGGCCAGCCGCACCGGCTGCGGCGCTTCCGCAAGGTGATCGAGCACATCGTGGCGCGGCGCGAGCGCATCTGGATGACGCGGCCCGGGGAGATCTACGGGTATATTGCAAGCCTTCCGGAGGGTACCGTCCCATGAAAACAAGAAAGCTCCTTCTCGGCCTGGTCGCCGCCTGCGCCTGCTCGCTCGCCGCCGCCCCGCTTTTCGCGCAAGACAGCTATCCCGCGAAACCCATCCTCTTCGTCATGCCGCTGCAGGC
>DATAHF010000110.1:0-14842 GCA_036263315.1 Burkholderiales bacterium | reverse complement strand
ACTTCATGCTCTTCGCGGCGATCCTCTCCATCGCGCCGGCCGCATGGGCGCTGAGCCCCGAGGCGCGCGAGTTCATGGAGATGACGAAGACGCTGCAGCCGGTGCAGTGCGAGAAGCGCAAGCTGCGTCGCGCCATTGCGTTCGCCGAGGCCGAGCGCCGGGACGACGACGCGCGGGCGCTGCGCCAGAAGTTCGCGGCGCTCAACAAGGATCCGAAGACCGCGAAGCTGGAGAAGCGGCTTGCGCGCCTCGAGCCGCGGCTGGAGAAATCGAGCGACCCGGAAGACCTGCAGGCGATCAACCGGCAGAGAGTCGAGGCGTTCTATGCCTGCGACTGACGCCCGCGGGCGCAAGCGCTAGCCGTCGAGAAGCTCTGCGCACCCGGCGCGCAGCGCCCAATAGCGCCACGCGCGCTGGGTCTCGGGAGAGTCCGGCTTGTAGCCCGAGGTGCGCGCCTCGATCTCGCCGCGCGAGAGCGGCTTGACCTCGCCCAGGGGCAGCGCCTTGAGCAGCACGCGCGCGTTGCGCGGCAGGTACACCGACATGCGGACCACGTCGATGAGCGAGCGCGCCGCGGCGGCGAAGCCATGGCCGCGCATCAGGGCGACATTGCGCGCGCCGAGGCAGCCCGCCAGGTCGCGCGCCTGGGCCATGTTCGTCACCAGCAGGTTGGTGGCATCGCCGAACCGGTCGGCGATGTCCCACACCGGCACTTCGGCGCCGATGAACGCGCCCGAGTGGATCACCGGCCGCAGCGGGGCGCCGGTGATGCCGAAGGGCAGCACGTCCTCGGCATGCGCGTGCACCACGGCCTGCACGTCTGGCCGCGCTTCCAGGATGGCGCCATGGATGAAGCGCTCGAGGTAGGGCTGGCGCCGGTCGTCGCTGGCCGGCGTGCCGTCGAGGCGGAACTCCATGATGTCCTCGTGCCGCACGAGGTCCGGGCTCAGCGAGCGCGCGAGGAAGAAGCGCTCCGGGTCCTGCGGGTGGCGCACGCTCACGTGCCCGTAGGCGTCGACCACTCCTTCGTTCGCGAGGATGCGGTTCGCGATCACCAGCTGGTCGATGAGCTTCTTCATTGCAGCCATGAGTTCCATATTCTTCGCGCCGGCTCGATGAGCTCGCTTGCGGTGAGACCCACCGGTCCGTGCCCTTCGGCGACGCACCGGTCGGCGGCGGCGCCGTGCAGGTGAACGCCGAGCACCGCGGCGGCTTCCCCACCGCAGCGCTGCGCCAGGAGCGCGCCCAGCATGCCGGCGAGCACGTCGCCGGTGCCCGCGCTCGCCATGCCGGGATTGCCCGAGCGGTTGACGAACCAGTGCCCGTCGCGCGCCGCGATGATGCTGCCGTTGCCCTTGAGCACCACGTGCGCGTTCAGCTCGCCGGCGATGCGACGCGCCGCCTCGATACGATCGGCCTGCACCTCGGCGGTCTTGCGCTTGAGCAGGCGCGCGGCTTCCGCCGGATGCGGCGTGAGCAGGGTGTCTGCGCGGCGGCGGGCGCAGGCGTTGCGCAGGTCGCCGTTCTCCGCCATGAGGTTGAGCGCGTCGGCGTCGAGCACGCACGGGATGTCGCTCGCGAGCGCCGCGCCGACGAGCGTCTCGGCGCGCTCGCTCTGGCCCAGGCCCGGGCCGACTACGAGCGCGTCGAGATCCTGCCCGAGCGCATCGTCGGCATGGCGCAGCATGAGCTCCAGGGCGCCGGCGTCCACGCCCGGTCCGGATTCGTCGAGCAGGCCGACGTAGACGCGCCCGGCGCCGAGCTTCAGCGCGGCGCGGCCGGCGAGGAGGGCGGCGCCGGTCATCCCGGCCGCGCCGCCCAGGATCGCGAGCGAGCCGGCGAGTCCCTTGTGGAAATTGCGCGGCCGTCCGCGGAGCGCGTCGGCAAAAAGCTCCGGATGCGCCTCCCATCCGGCGGGCGCGAGGAGCTTGCGCACTTCGAGCCCGAGGCGGTCCACGCCTACCTCGCCTGCGTGGTCGGGACCGTCGAGCGTCAGCAGGCCCGGCTTGAGCGCGATGAACGTGAGCGTGTGGGTCGCCCGGATGGCGCAGCCGAGCATCCGGCCGGTGTCGGCGTCGATCCCGCTTGGCACGTCGATGGCGAGGCGCGGGCACGCCTGCTGGTTCGCGTAGCGCACCAGCTCCGCATAGGGGCCCTCGAGCGGGCGCGTCAGTCCGATGCCGAACAGGCCATCGACCACCAGCCCCCAATTTCTTAACGTGGGAAGCTGTGAAGGATCGGCAACCACAGTGATCCGGAAGAACTGCTCGGTGAGCCGCGCGGCCGCGATGCGCGCGTCGCCGCCGTTGTTTCCCGGACCCGCCAGGACGAGGATGTCCTTGTTTTTACTGGAGGCGAGGCGCGCCGCGAGCTCGGCTACCGCGGCGCCGGCGCGCTCCATCAGCGGCGGCGAGGCATCGCGCGCCGCAGCCTCGATGCGGCGGATTCCTTCTGCGAGATAGAGCGCTTCGGGCACCCATGCATTCTAAAGGCCTAGTCCGGCGGAGCCAGCCAGCATGATGCGCAAGCTCTGCCGCGCGCCGCTCGCGCTCGCCTACTGGAGCGGCGTGGCGGGCCAGCGGGTGCGCGAGACGATGAGCCCGCGCATCCTCATGTGGCACGGGCTGCCGCGCCGCTTCGCGCCGCAGTTCGAGCGCGAGCTGCGCTTCCTGCGGCGCAATTTCCAGGTGGTGCCGCTCGGCACGATGGTGGACGCCCTGGACCGCGCGCCGGACGCGCTGGCGGGCACGGTCGCGCTGACGTTCGATGACGGCTTGCGCAACAACGTCACCGTCGCCTATCCGATCCTCGCGCGGCTCGGGCTCCCGGCCACGTTTTTCGTCTGCCCCGGGCTCGCGGAAACAGGGCGCTGGCTATGGAACCACGAGGTGCGCCAGCGATTGAAGCGGCTGGACGCGCCCGCATTCGCGCGCCTTGCGCGCTCGCTCGGCCATTCCGGGACGGACGTCGAGTCGCTGATCGCGCGGCTGAAGAGCCTGCCGCTTGCCGAGCGCCGGCATGCCGAAGCCCGGGTGCGCGCCGCCACGCCGCGCTTCGAGCCCACGGCGCAGGAGCGCGAGGATTTCGACATCGCGAGCTGGGCGGAGCTGCGCGCGCTCGATCCGCAAGTCATCACGATCGGCTCGCATACCCTCACGCACCCCATCCTGCCGTCGCTGCCGCCGGAGGCGCTCGAGCGCGAGGTGGGCGAGAGCCGGCGCGCGCTCGAAGAGCGCCTGCAGCGGCCGGCCGAGCTCTTCGCCTACCCGAACGGCGACCTGAATGCCGCCGTGCGCGCGTGCGTGCGCAGGCACTACCGCGGCGCCGTCATTTCCGTGCCGAGGGAGGTGACATCAGGCTGCGACCTGCACCTGCTGCCGCGCGAAGCCACGCCGCCTGGCGCGATGCGCCTCGCCTGGAGCATGCACCGCCTGCCAAGCTGAGGCAGCCCTATTTCTTGGCGACGCCGATGAGCGCATCCGGCAGCCAGGTGGCGAGCTCCGGGAAGATGGCGAGGAGCACGATGCAGAGCACCATCATGAAGAAGAACGGCATCGACGCCAGGGCGACGTAGTTGCTGTCGCGCCCGGTCATCGTCTGCAGGACGAAGATGTTGAAGCCCAGCGGCGGCGTCAGCTCCGCGATCTCCACCAGGAGCACGATGAAGATGCCGAACCACACCAGGTCGATGCCGGCTTTCTCGACCATCGGGATGACGATCGAGGTGGTGAGGACGATCATCGACACGCCGTCCAGCGCCGTGCCGAGGACGATGTAGATGCCGGCCAGCACCGCGATCAGCATGTAGCGGCTCGGGTTGAGGGACGCGACCCATTCCGCGAGCGCCTGGGGGATCCCGGTAAACGCCATGCACGACGAAAGGAAGCTTGCGCCCGCGAGGATGAACATGATCATGCAGGAGAGCCGCGTGGCGCCCATCAGGCTCAGCCAGAAAGTTTCGCGGCTCAGCCCGCCCGACCACCATGCAATCGCGAGCGCGCCGAGCACGCTGTAGGCGGCCGCTTCCGTGGCGGTCGCCCAGCCGATCACCATCACCCACACCACGAACACGATGAGGATGGTGCAGGGGATGAGGTTGCGCGTCTTGTAGATCTTTTCCTTCAGCGACAGCTTCGCGTCATCGCGCGGCGTCTTGCCGGGATTGAGCAGCGCCCACACGATGATGTAGCCGGAGAAGAGCGCGGTGAGCACGAAGCCCGGGATGAAGCCGGCGAGGAACACCTTGATGATCGAGACCTCGGCGGCGACCGCGTAGACCACCATGATGATCGAGGGCGGCAGCAGGATGCCGAGCGTCCCGGCGGCGGCGAGCGAGCCGAGGCAGGTCTTCTCGTCGTAGCCGCGCCGCTTGAGCTCGGGCAGCGCAACCTTGGAGATGGTGGCGCAGGTCGCGGCGGAGGAGCCCGACACCGTGCCGAAGATCGCGCAGCCCAGGATATTGACGTGCATGAGCCGGCCGGGCAGCCACCCGAGCCACGGCGCGAGGCCCTCGAACATTTCCTCGGAAAGCTTGGTGCGGAAGAGGATCTCGCCCATCCACACGAACAGTGGCAGCGCGGCGAGGGTCCACGATGCGCTCGAGCCCCAGAACGACTGGAACAGGTTGACGTCGGGCGGCGTGGTGGTGAAGAAGTGCAGACCGAACCAGGCGACCGCCGCGAGCGAGATGGCGATCCACACGCCGCCCATCAGCAGCACGAGGAGCAGCCCGAAGAGAATCAGCCCGGCCTCGAGCGGCGTCACACCGTCTCCGAGAAATCGCCGGCGGCGCGCCGCTCTTCTTCGGCGACTTGGTAGGCCGGCTTCTGCTTGCGCAGCACCGTGACCAGCTCGTCCAGCACGGCGATGAGGAATATGAGCACGCCCAGCACGAAGGAGAGCTGCGGGATCCAGATCGGGATCTGGATCAGCCCCTGCGCGACTTCCTTGAACTCGAAGCTGTCATACACGAACCGCGTGACCGCCCACATCATGTAGCTGGCGAACACGCTGGTGATGCCCAGCGCGAAAAGCTCGGCGTACCAGCGCATGCGCGGGCTCATCATGTCGAGCCACAGGCCGACGCGCACGAGCTCGCCGTGCCGGAAGGTATGGCCCACGGCGAGGAAGGCCGAGGCGGCGCACAGCCAGGCGGTGATGTCGTCGGCGCCGCGGATCAGGATGCCGGCCTCGCGGCCGAACGCCTGCGCGAGCATCAGCACGCAGATCGCCGCCAGGCACACGGCGGCGAGCGCCCCGCTCGCGTAGTAGAGGCGGTCGAGAAACCGCCTCACGACCTTATTTGCCCCGGTACGTCTTGATGAGCGCCTGGCCTTCCGGCCCGGCTTTCTTCAGCCACTCCTGCAGGATCTGGTCGCCGACCTTCTGGTAGGCCGCGTTCATCGCGGCGTCGGGCTTGTGGATCGTCATGCCGTTCTTCTGCAGGGTCTCGTTCGCCTCCAGCTCGCGCACCTTCGACATCGCCCAGCCGCGCGTCTCGGCGGTGGATGCGGCGTACGTCAAGGCCTTCTTCTGGTCGTCGGGCAGGCGGGCGAACGCGCGCGCATTCACCACCACGGCGTTCTTGGGGTGGAATGCGCTGGTGTCGTAGTAGTTCTTCACGAATTCCCACGCCTTGGTCGCGGTCCCGGTCGCCGACGAGGTGATCATGGCCTGGATCGCGCCGGTGGCGAACATCTGCGGGACGTCGGGCACCTGCACCACCGTCGGGCTCGCGCCGAGCAGCTCGGCGAGGCGGGCGGTGAGCGGGCTGTACGTGCGGAACTTGCTGCCCTTGAGGTCGGCCACGCTCTTCAGCGCATCCTTCGTGTAGATGCCCTGGCCCGGCCAGGCGACGGAGTAGAGCAGCTTCAGGCCGCGCTTCTCGAGGTGCTTCTCGAGCAGCGGCTTCTGCGCCTGGTAGAACTTCTGCGCGGAATCGTAGCCCGCGGCCACGAAGGGCAGGTTGTCGGCCTCGAAGATCGGGTCCTCGTTGCCGAACTGGGAGAGCAGGAACTCCGCGATGCTGACCTGCCCGGTCGAGACCGCGCGGAGGATGTCCGGGTGCTTGATGAGCGAGCCGTTGGAGTGCACCACGATGTTCAGGGCGCCGTTGGTGCCCTTCCTCACCTCGTCGGCGAAGGTGACCACATTGCGGGTATGGAACTCGCCGTCGGAGTAGGGCGTGGGCATGTCCCACTTGGTCTGCGCGTGAGCGACGCCGAAAAGCGCGGCAGCGGCCCAGGCAATGCAATGCGCGATCTGTTTCATGTGTCCTCCCTTGGGCAAATGTTAGCTCAGTTCCCGAACGACCATCTCGGCGAGCGCGAGCGAGGCGGTCAGGCCCGGCGATTCGATCCCGAAGAGATGCACCAGGCCGGGGATGCCGTGCTGTCGCGGTCCCTGGATGTCGAAATCCGGCGCCGGCTCGCCCGGCCCCGCGGTCTTCGGACGGATGCCGGCGTAGCCGGGCGCAAGCGCGCCGTCGGGCAATCCGGGCCAATAGCGCCGGATCGCGGCGTAGAAGCGCTCGGCCCGGCGCAGGTCCACGTCGTAGCCTATGCGGTCGATCCATTCGACGTCCGGCCCGAAGCGCGCCTGGCCGGCGAGGTCGAGGGTCACGTGCACGCCGAGACCGCCGGGCTCCGGGATCGGGTACACCAGGCGCGAGAACGGCGAACGGCCCGCCAGGGTGTAATAGTTGCCCTTCGCGTAGAGCTCCTTCGGGACGAATTCTGCGGGAAAGCCCTCGATGCTTTTCGCGACCGAAGGGGCGCGCAGGCCGGCCGAATTGACGACGCTGCGCGCCTTCACGGTCATCTCGCTCGCGTGCAGGACGATGCCGTCGCCGGTGATCTCGCCGCCGATGAGCGGGCTTTTCAGCGCGAGCATCGCGCCGTGGTCCTCGGCTTCGCCCAGGTACGCGAGCATGAGGGCGTGGCTGTCGATGATCCCCGTCGAGGGCGAGTAGAGCGCGGCGACGCAGCGCACCTGCGGCTCGAGCGCCAGCGCCTGCGCCTGCGTGAACGGCACCACGTCGGTCACGCCGTTGGCGTGGGCCTTCTCCTGGATGGCACGCAATTCGGGGAGCTGCGAGTCATCGGCCGCGACGATCAGCTTGCCGCAGCGCTTGTGCGGCACACCGTGCGACACGCAATATTCGTAGAGCAGCGTCTTGCCTTCGACGCAGGCGCGCGCCTTGAGGGAATTCTTCGGGTAGTAGATGCCGGCGTGGATGACCTCGGAGTTGCGCGAGCTGGTGTGCGTGCCGAAGGCGTCCTCGGCCTCCAGGATGACCACCTCGCGTCCGCGCAGGGCGAGCGCGCGCGCCACCGCGAGGCCGACGACCCCGGCGCCGATGACGGCGCAGTCAACCTGCTCGGCGGACAAAGCTTCTCTCGATCAGGAAAGCGCCGATGCCGCCGAGCGCGGCTGCGGAAGTCAGCGGGCGCGCGCTGCCTTCGAACAGCAGGCCGAGGGCTGCGCTCACTACCGCGCCGACGGCGAACTGGCTGGCGCCCATGACCGAGGAGGCCGCGCCAGCGCTGTGCGGAAACGGGCTCAGCGCTGCGGCGGTGGCGTTGGGCATGATGAGCGCGGTGCCGCACATATAAGCGACGAAAGGCAGGATGACCGCGGTCCAGTGCGCGACGCCGGCCCACGCCAGCGCCGCGGCCGCGGCGCCTGAAAGCGCCACGAGGAGCGCGCCCGTGCGCAGCAGGCGCCCCAGGCCGAAGCGCGTGACCCAGCGGCTGCTCACCCAGGCGCCGGTAATCTGGCCGAGCATCACCCCGGCGAACATGACGCTGTAGGCGCCGGCGCTCACGCCGAAGCCGCGCACCAGCGTAAACGCGGAGTTCGATACGAAAGCGAAGATCCCGATCTGCGAGCACAGCTGCGCGCCATAGGGCGCGAGGAAGCGCGGCTCGCGCAGGATCGCGCCGTAGGCGCGAAGCAGGGTGCCCGGGTGCAGCGAAGCGCGCTGCTCGGGCACGCTCTCGCGCAGCGAGAAGATCGTGGCGAGGAGCAGGACGGCGCACACGATGCCGTAGAGCCAGAGAACGCCGCGCCATCCCGCGAGCGCCAGCATCGCGCCGCCGAGCAGCGGCGCCGCGATCGGAACGATGCTGAAGACCACGACCATGCGCGCCATCAGCCGCGCCGCCTTCTCGTGGCTGTGCAGGTCGCGCACGATGGCGCGGGCAATGACCGGGCCGCTCGACATTCCGAGTCCCAGCACGAAGCGCGCTGCCGCGACTTCGCCCACCGAGCCCGCCGGCACGCAGGCGAGCGCCGCGATGCACGCGAGCAGCAGCCCGGCGCCGAGCATCGGCCGCCGGCCGAAGCGGTCCGATAGCGGCCCCCACGCGAACTGCCCGATCGCGAGCCCGATGAAGAACGTGGTGACGGTGAGCTGCGCCGCGGCGACCGGCGCGTCGAGCGCGGCGGCGAGGGCGGGAAGGATCGGCTGCCACGAGTCCGTGCCGAGCGGCGTGAGCGCGATCAGCATGCCGAGCAAAAGCGTTAGGGAGGAGACGCCGGCCATCAATTAGTATCCGGATTCTAATGGCTGCCGCTTCCCGCACCGCCCGCTGGCAATTCTGGATCGACCGCGGCGGCACGTTCACCGACATCGTCGCGCGCAAGCCCGACGGCGCGCTCGCCACGCTGAAGCTGCTCTCGGAAAATCCGGGCCGCTACAGCGACGCCGCGCTCGCCGGCATCCGGGCCTTTTTCGGCTTGTCCGAAGGCCAGCCGATCCCGGGCGAGGAGATCGAAGCGGTGAAGATGGGAACAACAGTGGCGACCAATGCGCTCCTCGAGCGCAAGGGCGAGCGCACCGTGCTCTTCATCACCGCAGGCTTTGCCGACGCGCTACGCATCGCCTACCAGAACCGGCCGCGCATTTTCGACCGGCACATCGTGCTGCCCGAGATGCTCTACGAAAAAGTGCTCGAGGTGCGGGAGCGCGTGGGCGCGCGTGGAGACGTCCTCACCGCGCTGGATGAATCCGACGCCCGGGAAAAGCTGCTGCAGGCCCACCGGGAGGGCTTTCGCTCGATCGCCATCGTCTTCATGCACGGCTACCGCTTCCCGAAGCACGAGGAGCGCGTGGCGGCGCTCGCGCAGGAGGTCGGCTTCACGCAGATCTCGGTATCGAGCCGCGTGAGCCCGCTCATGAAGCTGGTCGGGCGCGGCGACACGACGGTCGTGGACGCCTACCTCTCGCCGATCCTGCGCCGCTACGTCGATCGCGTCGCCGGCGAGCTGCGCGGGGTGCGCCTGCTCTTCATGCAGTCGAACGGCGGCCTCACCGACGCGCACCGCTTCCAGGGAAAGGACGCGATCCTCTCCGGCCCAGCCGGCGGCATCGTCGGCGCGGTGCGCACGTCGCTCGCTGCGGGCTTCGAGCGCATCATCGGCTTCGACATGGGCGGCACGTCGACCGACGTGTCGCACTACGCCGGGGAGCTCGAGCGCGAGTTCGAGACGCGCGTCGCGGGGGTGCGCATGCGCGCGCCGATGATGAGCATCCACACCGTCGCGGCGGGCGGCGGCTCGATCCTGCATTTCGACGGCGCGCGCTACCGCGTGGGGCCCGATTCCGCAGGGGCGAACCCCGGCCCGGCGAGCTACCGCCGCGGCGGGCCGCTCACCGTCACGGACGCCAACGTCATGCTGGGCAAGATCCAGCCACGGCATTTCCCCGCGGTGTTCGGCGCGGACGGCAACGCGCCGCTCGACCACGGGGTGGTGAAGGCGGGATTTGAAGAGCTCACCCGCCGGATCGCGGACGGCCGCTCGCCCGAGGCGGTGGCGCAGGGGTTCGTCGATATCGCGGTCGGCAACATGGCGAACGCGATCAAGCACATCTCCGTGCAGCGTGGCCACGACGTGACGTCGTACACGCTGTGCTGCTTCGGCGGCGCGGCCGGCCAGCACGCCTGCCTGGTGGCGGACGCGCTTGCGATGACCCGCGTCTTCATCCATCCCTACGCCGGCGTGCTCTCCGCCTTCGGCATGGGCCTCGCCGACCAGGTGGCGATGCGCGAGCAGTCGCTCGAAGCGAAGCTCGACGATGCCGCCATCCCGTCGATCCAGCAGGTGGCCAACCGGCTCGCCGAGCACGCGCGCGAGGAGCTCGTGGCGCAGGGGATCCCTGCCGAGCGCATTCGCATCGTCACCCGGGTGCATCTCAAGTACGAGGGAACCGACACCGCCCTGCAAGTGCCGCTCGCGATCGCCGCCGACATGCGCTCGCACTTCGAGGCGCTCTACCGCAAGCAGTTCAGCTTCCTCATGCCAGGCCGTGCGCTCATCGCCGAAGCGATCTCGGTCGAGGCCGTCGCGGCGGGAGAGGGCTTTGCCGAGGAGCGCTCGCCCCTGGTGGCGAGCCGGGCGGATCCCGCGGAGACCGTCGCCATGTTCACGGGCGGGCGCTGGCACGACACGCCGCTCTACAGGCGAGCGGACCTGCGTCCCGGCTGCAGCATCGACGGCCCGGCCATCATCGCAGAAGCCAACGCGACGACGATCGTGGAGCCCGACTGGCGCGCGAGCGTGACGGCGCTCGACCACCTGGTCCTGGAAAGGGTGAAGCCGAGGCAGGCGCGGGTCGCGATCGGCACCCGCGTCGACCCGGTGATGCTCGAGATCTTCAACAATCTCTACATGTCCATCGCCGAGCAGATGGGCCTGCGGCTGCAGAACACCGCCTATTCGGTGAACATCAAGGAGCGGCTCGACTTCTCGTGCGCCCTCTTCGACGCCGCGGGCAACCTGATCGCCAATGCGCCGCACATGCCGGTGCACCTGGGCTCGATGGGCGAGTCCATCAAGACCGTCATCCGGCTGAACGCCGGAAAGATCAGGCCCGGGAACGTCTACGTCCTGAATGCGCCCTACAACGGCGGCACGCATCTGCCGGATGTCACCGTGATCACCCCTGTTTTTGGCTCTTCCAATGAAATTCTTTTCTACGTAGGCTCGCGCGGCCATCACGCCGACATCGGGGGCATCACGCCCGGCTCCATGCCGCCCGGGTCACGCACGGTCGACGAAGAAGGCGTGCTGATCGACAACTTCCTCCTGGTGGAAGAGGGGCGCTTCCGCGAAAAGGAAACCATCGCGCTCCTGGGCTCCGGGAAATACCCGGTGCGCAACGTGCAGCAGAACATCGCCGACCTGCGGGCGCAGATCGCGGCCAACGAGAAGGGCGTGCAGGAGCTGCGCCGCATGGTGGAGCATTTCGGCCTGGACGTGGTCCGCGCGTACATGGACCACGTGCAGGCGAACGCAGAGGAGTCGGTGCGCAGGGTGATCGGCGTGCTGAAGGACGGCGAATTCGACTATCCGCTCGACAACGGCGCGCGCATCCGGGCGCGGATCGAGATCGGCGCGGACCGGCGCAGCGCGCGCATCGACTTTGCCGGCACCTCGGCGCAGCTGCCGAACAACTTCAATGCGCCCACGGCGGTGTGCATGGCGGCGGTGCTCTACGTGTTCCGCTCGCTCGTGGACGACGACATTCCGCTCAATGCCGGTTGCCTGAAGCCGCTCGAGGTGCGCATCCCGGAGGGCTGCATGCTGCGTCCGCGCTATCCCGCCGCGGTCGTGGCCGGCAACGTCGAGACTTCGCAATGCATCACCGACACGCTCTACGGCGCGCTCGGCGTGATGGCCGCCTCGCAGGGCACGATGAACAACTTCACGTTCGGCAACGACCGCTACCAGTACTACGAGACGGTGGCGGGGGGCTCGGGCGCGGGCCCGGGCTTCGACGGCGCCGACGTGGTGCAGACGCACATGACCAACTCGCGCCTCACGGACCCGGAAGTGCTGGAGTGGCGCTTTCCCGTGCTCCTCGAGAGCTTCGCCATCCGCGCCGGCTCGGGCGGCAAGGGCCGCTGGCGCGGGGGCCATGGCGCGGTGCGCCGCGTGCGGTTTCTCGAGCCCATGACGGCGGCCATCCTGTCCGGGCACCGGCTGGTGCGCCCGCATGGCATGGCAGGCGGCGAGCCCGGGCGCGAAGGGCGCAACTACGTCGTGCGGCGGGATGGCGGCGTGACGGAGCTCGGGCCGTTCGACCAGACGGAGATGGCTGCCGGGGACGTGTTCGTCATCGAGACGCCGGGCGGGGGCGGGTACGGAACCGCCCCCTAATGCCAGGGGGGCACCGAATATAATAGGACGCAAAGAATGAATCCCTCCGCCATCTACTCGAAGTCCGGGAAGGGCGTCCAGGAAGCTTCGGGGAAGACGAGCCTGCTCGCGCGCGCCGACCGCGTCGTGCTCGCGGCCTTCGACGGCCGGGCGACCGTGGGCGAGGTGGCGCAGAAATGCGGCAAGCCGTTCGACGCGGCCTTCGAGCAGATCGTCACCAAGCTCGACCGCGACGGCTTCATCCGCGAAGTCACCGGCGGAATCCCGGCAGCCCCCGCGCCGTCGCGCCCGCAGGCCAGGCCGGCTGCGAAACCGGCCGCGTCAAGCGAGCCTGCCGCGGACCTCGACTTCAGCGCGCTGCCGCCATCGAAACCAGCGCCCGCGGCGCCGCCGCCGGCGCCACCGGCGTTGGATTTCAGCGCGATCGCGGCGGAGGCAGCGAAGCCCGCGCCCGCGGCGCCCGCAGCCAAGCCCGCGCCGCCGCCACCGCCGAAGCCGGATCCGCGCGCTGCGGCAGACGCGGAGCGCCGCGCCAACGAGCAGGCTTCGACGCTCGCGAAGGCGCGCCAGGAGGCCGAGGCGCGGGCGCAAAAGGAGCGCGATCGGGTCAAGGCGGAAGCGGAGGCCAAGCTGCGCGCCGAGATGGAAGCGAAGCTGCGCGCCGAGGCGGCAGCCAAGGGGCAGGCCGATCTCGAAGCCAAGATGCGGGCCGAGTCCGAGGCGAAGGTCAAGGCGGCGCGCGAGGCCGCGGTGCGCGCAGCCGCGGAAGCGAAGGCGAAGGCCGAGGCCGAGATGAAGGCCAAGCTCGACGCCGAGCGCGCGAAGCTCGAGGAAGAGCGCAAGAAGGCCGAGGCCGAACGGAAGGCGCGCGAGGAAGAGGAGCGCAAGGCGCGCGAGGAGGCGGAGCGCAAGGCCAGGGAAGCCGAAGAGCTCAGGAAGCGGCTGGAAGAGGAGCGCGCGCGCGCCGACGCCGAGCGCAAGGCGCGGGAAGAAGCCGAGCGCAAGGCGCGGGAAGAAGCCGAGCGGGTGCGCAAGGAAGCGGAGGAAAAGGCGCGCGCGGAGGCGGAGGCGTTGCGCAAGCAGCTCGAGGAAGAGCGCCGCAAGCTCGAGGCCGAGCGCAAGGCCCGCGCGGAAGAGGACGCACGCCGCAAACGCGCGGAGGAAGACGAACGCAGGAAGCGCGCGGAAGAGGACGAGCGCCGCGCGAAGGAGGAGGCCGAGGCGAAGCGCGCCGCGCAGGAAAAAGCGAGCGCCGCGGTGGCGGCCGCGGCTGCGGAGACGACGCCGCGCGGGATCGTGCCGCCGCCTCCCCCGGTGCAGCCGGCAGCGCCGGCCGCGAGCTTCGACGACAACCTGCTCGCCGACCTGGAGTCCTTCGACAAGCGCGACGAGGAGGAGCAGAAGGCGAAGGAGCAGGCCGAGCGCGACGCGCGCAGCGCCGCCGAGCGCAAGCAGCGCGAAGACGCGGAGCGCAAGGCGAGGCAGGCGGCAGAGGAGGCCCGCCGCGAGGAGCTATCGCGCCGCGAGGAGGACCAGCGCCGCCGCGAGGAAGACGCGCGGCGCGAGCGCGAAGAGGAAGAGCGCAGGGAGCAGGAGCGCAGGGCGAAGGAGCTGCTCGCCGCGGCGGCCAAGCGCACGCAGGCGCCCGCGCCGGCGGCGGAGGGCGACGACATCGGGGTCACCGACGACGACCTCGACATGGACGACGTGAAGCAGGACGAGCGCGCGCTGAGCGCGGCGGCGAAGCGCGCGCCCCGCGAGCGCGAGCCCATGCCGGCCGAGCCCGTCGCCGCGGTTTCCCACCGGCGCCCCGTCAAGTGGGGCAAGCTCGTCGGCGGCATTATTGCCGTCGCGGTGATCGGCGGCCTTGCCTGGCTGCATCTCATGCCGGTGCCGGCCGGCGACTACGAGAAAGCCGCCAGCACGGCGCTCGGGCGTCCGGTGAAGATCGGCTCGGCGCGCTTCTCGCTCTTCACCGGGATCCAGATCAGGTTCCAGAACGTGAGCGTCGGCAGCGACATCAAGCTTGCTTCGGTGCGCGCCTACCCGCAGCTGGGCGCGCTGTTCGGCGAGCGCAAGGCATTCAGCCGCATCGACGTGGAGGGCGTGACGATGCCCGAGCGCGCGATCGGCGAAGTGCTCTTCGGCAAGCACAAGAGCGGGGCGTTCAGCGTGCGCCGGCTCGTGGCGCACGAGCTCAAGCTCGGCGCGCCGCTCGCCCTGCCGCCGCTCGATGCCGACTTCGCGTTCGCCGAGGACGGCGCGCTGCAGAGCGCCGTGCTCACCGGCCCGGACTCGCTGCTCGTGCAGCTCTCGCCCAAGGCCTCGGAGGTCGAGTTCGACCTGACCGCCAGCCGCTTCGCGTTGCCCATGGCGCCCGACATCAGCCTCAACCAATTCGCGATGAAGGGGACCGCATCCGCGGCAGGAATGAAGGTGGCGTCCTGGGACGGCGCCCTCTTCGAAGGCCGCTTCTCCGGCGGCGGCGAGGTTCGCTGGGGACCGAACTGGGAGATCCAGGGCCCGATCAGCGTGCGGGGCATCAACGCGGCGGTTTTCGCGCCGGCGCTGCTCTCCGAGGGCAAGGCCGACGGCAGCGGACGCTATGCGATGAGCGGCTCGCACCCCGAGAAGCTCATGGATGCCGCGCACGTCGAGGGCAACTTCACCATCACCAAGG
>DATAHF010000109.1:0-3820 GCA_036263315.1 Burkholderiales bacterium | reverse complement strand
GCTCGCGCCGAAGAAGCGCATCTGGTGCAGGTCCGCGCTCGCCTGGGCGCAGAACGTGAGCGCCATCCCGGGCATCGATCACCAGTAGGGTGCTGCAGCCCCGCACGCTCCTCACGCTCGCCGCGCTCCTCGCGGTCTACGGCCTGCTGGTGCTTGCCGCGTATCTCGGGCCGCCGTCGCTTGAACCGCTCGGCTGGTACGTGGTCGTAATTCCCATCCTGGCCGTCCATCTGCTTCACCACTACGGCGTGCCCGGCCTTCTCGAGCACAACGGCGCCTGCGGATGGGGCTGGTGCTCGCCCACGCCGGCCGGGTGGACGGTCCTCGTCGTGCTCTGGCTAGGCGCGGCGTGGCTCGTGGCGTGGGCCATCTCGCACTTTCTTTTCAGGAGGCGTTCGCGATGAAAAGCAATCCCGTCGGCTGGTTCGAGATCTATGTTCAGGACATGGCTCGCGCGAGGAAATTCTACGAGGCGGTGTTCGAAGGCAAGCTGCAGAAGCTGGACACCCCGGACTTCGACATGTGGGCGTTTCCCATGGAGATGAATGCCTCGGGCGCGGCGGGCGCGCTCGTCCGGATGCAGGGCGTGCCGTCGGGCGGCAGCACGCTCGTCTATTTTCGCTGCGACGACTGCGCCGCCGAAGAAGCGCGCGTGGCCAAGGCGGGCGGGCAGATCCACAAGGGCAAGTTCTCGATCGGCCAGTACGGCTTCATCTCGCTCGTGGTCGACACCGAGGGTAATATGTTCGGGCTGCATTCGATGAAGTAACGATGCTCGCCGGAACCGACACCCTCGCCGCGATCGCGAACGACTGGCTCTCCAAGCTCGAGCGCGCGCTCGTGGCGGGCGACGAGCGCCTGCTGCGCACGCTCTTTCTTGCGGACAGCCATTGGCGCGACCTGCTTGCGCTCACGTGGGACATCCGGACGGTGAGCGGCGCGGCAGCGATCGCTTCCGAATTGAAGCAATTCTCCGGAAAAGCGAAGACCCACGGGTTCCGCGTCGATCCCGCCCGCACGCCGCCGCGCTACGCGACGCGCGCCGGGACGAGCGCGATCGAGGCGATCTTCGGCTTCGAGACGGCCGCCGGGCGCTGCAGCGGCGTGCTGCGCCTCATGCCGGACGCGGCCGATGGCGATACGCCCAAGGCATGGACGTTCCACACCTCGCTCGACGAGATCAAGGGGCACGAGGAGCGCGTCGGCAAGCTGCGGCCCATCGGGCAGTCGTACTCGCGCGATTTCGGCGGGCCGAACTGGCTCGACCTGAGGAAGAAAGCCGCGGCGTACGCCGATCGCGATCCCGCGGTGCTCGTCGTGGGCGGCGGCCAGGCCGGCCTTTCCATTGCGGCGCGCCTCGGCGCCTTGCAGGTCGACACGCTCATCGTCGATCGCTGGCCGCGCATCGGCGACAACTGGCGCAAGCGCTACCACGCGCTCACCCTGCACAACCAGGTGCACGTGAACCACCTGCCCTACCTTCCCTTTCCGCCGAGCTTTCCGGTCTACATCCCCAAGGACAAGCTCGCCGGGTGGTTCGAGGCCTACGTCGAGGCGCTGGAGCTCAACTACTGGACCGGAACCGAGTTCGAAGGCGGCACGTGGGACGAGAAGGAAAAGCGCTGGACCGTTGCGCTGCGCAGGCCGGACGGCAGCAAGCGCACCCTGCGCCCGCGCCACGTGGTGCTCGCCACCGGCGTGAGCGGCATTCCGAACCTTCCCGACCTGCCCGCCCTGCGCGATTTTCCCGGCAAGGTGGTGCATTCCAGCCAGTACGTGGACGGCGAGGACTGGAGCGGCAAGAAGGCGGTGGTCGTCGGCACCGGCAACAGCGGCCACGACATCGCCCAGGACCTGCACTCGAGCGGCGCGGCCGTCACGCTGCTGCAGCGCAGTCCCACCCTCGTCGTCAACATCGAGCCGAGCGCGCAGCTCGTCTACAGCCTCTACAGCGAGGGGCCGCCGCTCGAGGACTGCGACCTCATCACCACCTCCATCCCGCTCGCGCTCTCGCGCAAAAGCCACCAGCTCGCCACGGCGCACTCCAAGAAGCTCGACAAGCCGCTGCTCGACGCGCTCGAGAAGAAAGGCTTCCGGCTGGACGACGGCGAGGACGGCACCGGCTGGCAGTTCAAGTACCTGACGCGCGGCGGCGGCTATTACTTCAACGTCGGGTGCTCGGACCTCATCGTCGAAGGCAAGATCGGCTTCGGCCAGGTGACGGAGCTGGAGCGCCACCTGAAAGGCGCTGATCTCGTCGTGCTCGCCACCGGCTACAAGGGGCAGGAGCACCTCGTGCGCAAGCTCTTCGGCGAAGCCGTCGCCGGGAAAGTAGGCCCCATCTGGGGATTCGGCGACCACCAGGAGCTCAGGAACATGTTCACCCGCACCCCGCAGCCCGGCCTGTGGTTCATCGCCGGCAGCTTCGCCCAGTCGCGCATCTATTCGAAGGTGCTCGCCCTGCAGATCAAGGCGAGCGAGCTGGGGCTCCTGCGATGAAGCGCGCCGCCCTGCTGGCTGCGTTGCTCTTCGCCATGGAGGCGAACGCCGCCTCGTTCATCACCGGCGAGCGGCTCTATGCCCTGCTCACCGACCAGGATCCCTTCTCGCGCGCACAGGCGAGCGGCTATATCGCCGGGGTCACGGACACCGGCAACGGCCTCGGCCCCACCAAGATGAACTGGTGCTTCGCGGTGCCCAACGGCGTGAACGCAAACCAGGTGGCCGCGGTAGTGACGCGCTTCCTCGAGCAGAACGCAGCCAAGCGCGCGCTCGGCGCCTCCGGGCTCGTCGAAGAGGCGCTCAGCAAGGCGTATCCGTGCAAGAAATGACCGAGGCGTACGCCGCGAAGGAGCCCTCGCGCGCCGAAGTGGACGCGCTGCCCGGCGCGACCCTGCTGGAGTTCGGCAGCCCGAGCTGCGGCTACTGCCGGCGCGCGCAGCCGCTCATCGCCGAAGCGCTCGGCGATCATGCCGGCGTGCGCCACATCAAGGTCGCCGACGCGAGCGGGCGGCGCCTCGGGCGCTCGTTCACGGTAAAGCTGTGGCCGACGCTCGTCTTCCTGCGCGACGGCAAGGAAGTCGCGCGCCTCGTGCGGCCGGCGCACGCCGACGAAATCCGCAACGCGCTGGAGGCGATCACGTGAATCCCGAGAAGATCAAGGTCAGGACCGAGACCGGCCAGGTGCTCGAGGTCGTGGTGCTCAACAAGCGCGCCGAGGGCATCGAGGTCGTCATCGGCGAGGGCGTGCACAACATGCGCTGCGAGCTCAAGCCCACGCGCAACGGCATGGCCTACGCCGGCAGCATCCGCGGCCGCGAGATCGTCTACGAGCGCTCCAAGGAGCAGGTCGAGGCCGACATCAAGCGCGACAGCCCCGGGCGGCGCGACTACAGCCGCTGACGATGGAATCATCAACGCCTGCTAGGGGAGTCCCCTGACGGCATAAGCGGACGTTCACGGCTTACCGCGGTTTGCCCTGAATCTTGTCTCGTAGTTCGCGAAGTAAGTCATCGTTTGACACTGATGCCTAATGAGCGCAGCCTGTGGCGATAGTAGGCACCACGCGCCGTACAAGCCGCAATCTTTCGGCCACCCCGCGTCGAGTCCCACCGGGGAAGTTCTATGCCAAGTCGACAGATTCGAGTACGTGCGCTGCGCCACGGCACGAGCATTTGCGGATCGCGCTGCGCCTTCGGATCTGCGCGGGTGGCGCGGATAGCGTTAGCCATCCTCTTGTCGGTTGTGCTACCTGCCAAGGCAGATGACATCGCCCGCTGGAACCGGATCGCCCTGGAGACCATGTCGTTGGATGGCGGCC
>DATAHF010000108.1:0-10222 GCA_036263315.1 Burkholderiales bacterium | reverse complement strand
CGATCTCGATGCCCGGCAGGGCGCCCTGCCGGCAGGCTTGCAGCACCAGCCGGGCGATGGTTCCGGCTCCCAGGACAGCGACCCGCATGGTGGCTCCAGTATGATTGGCTCCGAAACGGAGGCGCGCAGTGCGCATTGCGATTCTAGAAGACGACCCCGACCAGCTCGCGTTGCTCAAGCGCTGGATCAGTGAAGACGGGCATGACGTGCACGCCTACACGAGCGGCCGCGAGGCCATGAAGCAGGCGGGACGCGAAAGCTTCGACCTGTTCCTGCTGGACTGGCAGGTGCCCGATGTCTCGGGGGCCGAGGTTCTCGTCTGGGTGCGCTCCAACGTTTCGCCCACCGTGCCGGTGCTCTTCGTCACCGTGCGCGATTCCGAGCAGGACATCGTCTTCGCCCTGGAGCACGGCGCGGACGACTACATGGTGAAGCCGGTGCGACGCCAGGAGCTGATCGCGCGCGTGCGCGCGCTGCTGCGGCGCGCTTATCCGCGCGAGGAGAAGAAGCAGCTGTCCTTCCCGCCTTTCGAGATCGACATCCAGCGCGGCGAAGTGCGCAAGGACGGAAGCAGGATCGAGCTCACGCCCAAGGAGTTCGAGCTCACCGTGACCCTGTTTCGCAACATGGGGCGGCTTCTCTCGCGCGGCCATCTGCAGGAAAGCGTGTGGGGCCGCACCGGCGATATCGCGACGCGCACGGTGGATACGCACGTAAGCCAGGTGCGCAAGAAGCTGGACCTGCGCCCCGAGACCGGTTACCGGGTGGTGCCCATCTACAACTACGGGTACCGCCTGGAGAAAATGACCGAGACCTGAAGCGCGCTAGTCGACGGCGCGCAGCCGCGCCTCGGCGTAATCGCGCACTTCCCGGGGCAACGCGCCGCCTGCCATGCCTCTGCGGTAAGCCTGGGCCGCTTCTGCACGACGGCCCAGCGCTTCGAGGGATATCGCAAAACTGACCCATGCTTGCGCAGGCTGGCTGTCCGTCGCGAGCGCATTTCTATAGGCCTCCACCGCCTCGGCGTGGCGCCCCATGCGCTGGTAGACGGCGCCGCGCAGCGCCTGGAAGTCCGGCATAGCGGCGGCCGGACCGGCCTGGTCCATCACGTCGAGGGCCGCGGCAAAATTTCGCTGTTGCGCATCGATGCGTGCAAGCGCCAGGGCGAACATCGGCTGCGAGGGATCGCGCTTTAGCGCGTCATAAAGGACACCCTTTGCCGCATCGGTCCTGCCCTGCTCGAGAAGGAGCGCCGCGTAGGCCTGGCGCGCAGCGACGTGCGTCGGGTCGGCCTGGATTGCGGCGCCGAGCGCCGCCTCGGCTTCGCTCACCCGGCCATCGCCGAGCAAGCGGACGGCGTGGGCGAATTGCTTGTCCGCCTGCTGCGCAGCGATTTTCGCCGGGTCCGGCGCCGGCTTGGCCGCGACCGTGCGCGGCAAGGCACGCACCTTGGGCGCGTTCTCGCTGCGCGCGGATTCTGGCCGAGAAGCCGGCGTGGTACTCCCGGCGGCTGCAGGCGGCGCCGCTTCGGCTGCGGGCTGCGGTGGCGCCGGCGGCGATGCCGGCGCCGGGGCGACCGCGGTGGCCGGCACGGCGGGTGGTGGCGGCTGCGGGCTCTTCTGCTTCTGCGCCTCCGCTGCCTGCTGGAAGGCCGCCTCGCTCATCAGCTTGCTTGGCTTGAGGCGCCACGCGCCCCACCCGGCGGCGCCCAGCACGAGGACGACCGCGATGCCGGCGACAGCGAAAAGCAGTGTTCGGCGCGGGGGCGGTTCTTCGACGGGATGTTGCGCCTGCGCAATCGCGGGAGACTCGAGGCTGCCCGCGGTGCGCTGGTCGATGTCGCGCAGCATCTTGTTGATGAGGCTCACGGCGCAACAGTATGAGCGCGAAGCGCAGGCTTCGCCAAATCAGCGAAGTTCTTTTACCTTTTGCTCGGCAAAGGCACGCAGATCTGCGGTTATCGACTCGCTCGCCAGCGCGCGCCGGTACGCCTCGAGGGCCTCGCTGCGCTCTTGCAGGTTCTCCAGCGAAATGGCGAGGCCCATCAACGCGCTGGCATTGCCGGGGGAGGCCTCGAGCGCAGCCCGATACGCCTCGGCCGCCTCTCGATGTCGCCCCAGGCGCTGCAGCACGGCGGCAAGCAGGTTGCTGAATTCCGGGTTCCGGCCGCCAGGCTGTGCACGCGTCAGCACCTCGAGCGCGCCGCTGTAGTCTTTGCGTTCGGCCAGGACGCGCGCGAGGACCAGGCTGAACTGGGTCTTTGCTGGATCGAGCGCAATGCCTTGGCGCAGCACCAGCACCGCCTCTTCAAGCCGTCGCTGCTCGAGCAAGAGGGCCACGAACGCCTGGCGCGCGCGCTCGTCCTTCGGATTGGCCGCCAGCACGGCGCCGAGAGCGCTTTCTGCTTCCGCGATGCGGCCCTCATTCAGGAGCCTCATTGCGGAATTGAACTGCGAGTCGGCCTGCTCCGCCGTCGTGCTGGAGCGCTCGCGGCGCTCCACGCGCGCGAGGGCCGTTGCCGAAAGCGCCGGCGTGGGAACGGTGGACGCGGTCGCTTCCACGGTCCTCGGCAGCGGCTCCGGGCGCGTTGCCACCGGCCGCGCGACGCGCGGCTTGCGCTCCGGAATCGGCGTTTCGATGGCGAGTGCGAGCTTGAGGCCCTCCGTTTGCGCGGGCGGCTGCGAATCGGCGGCGGCATCGCCCAGGCCCTCGGCCTCGATGATGGCGGCTTCGGGAGGCTCGTCGGCGGCGACAGCGACCGGGGCGGGCTCGGGCGCCTGCGGGACCGGCGCCGGCCGCGCTCGGGCTTCGGCCTCTGCGCGGAACGCGAGCGCGGTCGCCAGGGGAGGATGCGGACGCAACTGGTTGGCGATCCAGCCAATGCGCGCTGCGCCTGCCAGCATCACGAGCGCGAGCACCACGCGGCTCCACAACCGTGCCGCCCGCCGCTGAATCACGGGGCGCACCTGCTGCAGCGGGAGGCCGCCGCCCGGGGCGACAAAACCGCTTCGCCGATCGAGGTCGTGCAGCACCTTGTTGATGAGGCTCATCGCCTGGCTACTCCACGGCGCGGGCCGGCCGCAGCCGCGGCCACCACCAGGGTCGAAGCGGCGCCACCGCCGGCGTGTCTTCCGCGGCGATGCGCACGTCGCGCCGCTCGACGCGGTGGCGCCCCTCGCCGAAGACCGACAGCATCGCCTTGTGCGCGAGGATGTTCACGAGCCGAGGCATCCCGTCGCTTGCCTTGTGCAGCAAGCCGGTCGCGCCCGGGCTGAAGAGCCTGTCTCCCGTGTATCCCGCGATCGCGAGCCGGTGCGCCAGGTAAGCCGCGACTTCGCTGCGGTCCATCCCTTTCAGATGATGCTGGAACGTGATGCGCTGGCGCAGCTGGCGGATCGATTCGGAGTCGAGCTTGCGATCGAGCTCGGGCTGGCCGAAGAGGATGACCTGCAGCAGCTTGCGCTTCTCGGTCTCCAGGTTGGTCAGCAGGCGTACCGTCTCGAGGGTTTCGAGCGGCATCGCCTGGGCCTCGTCCATGCACAGCACCGCGCGCCTTCCCGCGCGCGCGTTGTCCAGCAACGCCTTCGTGATGCCGCGCATGAGGTGGTGCTGGTCGACGCCCGAGTCCACCGGCACGCCGAGCTCCTCCGCGAGCGCGAGCAGGAGCGCGCGCGGCTCCATGTGCGGGTTGGGAATATAGGCAGTGAGCCACTCGTCTTCGACGATGGAAATGAATTTCCGGCAGACAAGCGTTTTCCCGGTGCCGACTTCGCCGGTGATCTTGAGGAAGCCTTCGCCGTTGCTGAGCGCCACGAGCAGCGTGTTGAGCGCCGCCTGCGAGCTGCGGCAGGCGTAGAAGAAGCTCGTGTCCGGCGTGATGCTGAAGGGCGCTTCGCGCAGCCCGAAATGGCCGAGATAGTTCATCTTGCCTCCGAGGGGCGCGGCCCCAGGTTGCTGAGCGACTCCAGGCGGTCGCGTGCCTCGCGGATGTCCTGCTCCCAGGTGCGGTCGGACTGGATGATGGTGGGCTTGAGCAGGATGACGAGCTCCTTCTTGACCACCTGGCGATCGGTATTGCGCAGCAGCGCGCCGCCGACGCCGGTTTCGGGCGCTCCGGGCAGGCCGCCGCGGTTGTCGCTCAGGCTGAGCTTCATGAGTCCACCCAGCGCGACGAGGTTGCCGTCGGTGACGCGCACGATGGTGTCCGACTCGCTGACATCGCTCCTTGCCAGAGGCAGGTTGAGCTCTCCCGCGGTGCCGAGCGTGATGACCTTGTTGTCGGTGCTCACCTGGCTCACCGACGGGTGAATGTGCAGGATCACCTGGTTGTTGTCGTCGATCTGCGGCGTGACGTCGAGGACGATCCCCGAGAAGAACGGCTGCACGGTCACGCTCGGAATCGGCGTTGCCGCGACCGCGCCTGCGGTCGTCGCCGTCGTCGTCGATGTGGAAGTGATGTTGGTCACGAAGAACTGGTCGGTCCCCACCTTGAGGACGGCCTTCTGATTGTTCAGCGTGGCGATGCGCGGGCTCGAGAGCACCTGCACGTTGCCCTGGGTCTGAAGAAATTGCAGCAGGGCGGCAAAGTCGCGCACCCGGACCGCGAGGCCGAACAAGCCGGCGCTTGGGTTTGCGGCAAGGAGCGCGGCTTCCGCGATGGAGGTGCCGCCGCCGGTGACCGGCGTGCCAAGCGAGCTGCCCGGCTGCCCCGTCAGGCCGCGGCTCACCAGGGCGTTCGGTGCCGTGCCGATCTGCGTCTGCGAAGCCACCTGGCCCGCGGCGATATGCTTGTTGAGGATCGCCCAGTTGACGCCCGACTGGTACGAATCGCTCAGCGTGACCTCGATGATCTTCGCCTCGAGCATCACCTGGCGCTCGACCGAGATCTGGGTCTCGCGCAGGTAGTTCTCCACGGAGCGCAGCTCGGCGGGCATGGCGCGCACGAGGACGACGCCGGCCTGCGGGGTGATGACCACGCTGCGCCCCTCGCCCGAGCCGACGATCGCCGTGAGCGCCGCGCGCAGGTCGACCCAGAAATCGCTTTCCTGGCGGGTGGACACGCGGCTGCTCTCGAGCGCGCGCGACGCCGTGAACGGCGTGCCAGCCGTCGGCGCGCCTCCAGCAATCCCAGGCGTGCCGGCGCCCGCCGCGACATCGGACACCGCGCTCGACTGCACTCTCACGTCGCTCGTGCCCCGGCGCTGCCCCGTCATGTAGTTGACGCGGAAGAAACGCGTCTGCAGGCCGGCGGACTTCACGAAGATGCGGCTGCCCTCGAAACGGAAGTCGTAGCCGTAAAGGTCGCGGATCGATTCCAGCGCCTCGCGCAGCGTCACGTCCTTGAGATTCACGGTGATGCTGCCCGACAGGTTCGGCTCGAGCAGCATGCTGTAGCGCGTGCCGGCGACGAGCGCGCTGAACACCTGCCCGGCGGGGGCGTTGTTGACCGA
This sequence comes from Burkholderiales bacterium, assembly GCA_036263315.1. Taxonomy (GTDB): domain Bacteria; phylum Pseudomonadota; class Gammaproteobacteria; order Burkholderiales; family SG8-39; genus SCGC-AG-212-J23. The sequence goes on along the minus strand of DATAHF010000108.1, from coordinate 4,772 downwards.
AAGGTCGAAGCGCGGATCGATCGGCTGGCCGCGGACCGAAGGCATTTCCATGCGCAGCGGCGGCAGCAGCGCGGACTCCACGGCCGGCGGCGTCGGCTGCTGCTTGCGCGGGGTGGCCGTGTCGACCGCGCTGATAAGCCGCGCATCCACGCCGGCTTGTTGCGGCGGCGGTCCCGCGCATCCGGCGAGAAGCGCGCCCGTGGCCAGCATGCGCCAGAGCTTGCTCATCTCGCCGGCTTCTCCCTCGCGCCGCGCACCGGCCTGCGCTCAATGCCGCCCAGGAGCTTGACGACTTCGATGCGGTCCGCGAACTTCAGCACCACCTGGCTCTCCGAGATGCTCGTCAGCGTCGCCTCGCCCACCTTGCCACCGAGCGGCACCACCGCGCCGTTGATGACGGCGAGCTTCCTGCCGGGCGAAATGAGCACGCTCTGCAGGATTGTGCTCGGGGCTTCGGCGTCGCCCTGCGCGCCGGGCGCGCCGCTTACGTTCGGCGGGCGCGTGGGGTCGGCGAGGGACTGGCCAAGCGCGCCATGCGCGGGCGCGCTGCAGGCAAGCAGCCCGGCGATGAGGCACACCGGTAGCGAGCTCAAACCACCATCCACGCCCGGTCCAGGCTCAGTGTGTAGACCACGATCTTCAGCGTTGCATTCGGATATTCGGCCACGCTGAAGTCCATGCTTCCCCAGTAGATCTGCGTGGGCAGGTGCTCCAGTTCGGACAGATACGAGAGCATGTCGAGGTAAGCGCCGCTCAACGTGATCTCGAGGCCGTGGCGGTAGATGAGGCGCTCGGCCGGGCTCGCCGCGCCCCTGGCGCCTTCCTGCGCTCTCGCGTCGCTCAGCGTAGCGGGCGGCAGGGTCTTCAGGTCCATGAGCTTCAGCTTGCGGTTGCGGGAGAGCATCTCCTCCAGCACCGTGCGCATCTGCTCCGGCGCGGTGAATTTTTTCTGCTGCTCCACGATCTGCGCGTTCAGCCCCTGGAGCTCGTCGCGCAGCGCGCCGATGCGCTTGCGCGCCTCGGCGTTCGGATCGTTGCGGCGCGACAGCGCGAGCTTCTGCAGCTCCGCCTGCATCTTCGCGCTCTCCGCCAGGCGTTGCGCCTGCTCGGCGGCGAGCCGGCGCTGCTCGCGAAGCTGCGGCTCGATGAAGACGGTTTGCAGCACCGTGACGAGAACGAGAGCAGCCGCGGCGAATATCATCGCGCGCTCGCGCAGCGACGCGGAGTCGATGCGCTCGGCGTAGCGCTGCCATAGGCGCTTCACGATGGGCTGCGCCTGCGCGCATCCGCCGGAGGCTTTGCCGCATCGTCCGCGTGGCGCGGCGCGGTGAAGTTGAACTCGACGAATTGCACCGGCCGGCGGCCCTCCGCGGCACCGACGGACGCCTCGCCCGGCTGCCCGGGTGCCACCGCCGCCTTCGGCGCCTGGATGGCGTTCAGCGTGAGCTCGGTGACGCGCCGGCCGCGCATCACTTCCTCGCTATTGAGCGCGCGCAGGTACGCAGGAACCAGGTCTGCGCGCAGCACGCGGCCGCGCACGACGAGGTCGTTCTCGTCGCCGCCGACGTTAATGCCGGTAAGCCACACGCCATCCGTCCTCTGGCGCGCGAACGCTTCCAGATACCGCGAGAACCCCTTCACGTTGCCGAGGGCACCGGTGCTCAGGCTCTTCAGAAGCTCGCGCCTGCCCCGGACCTGCGCTTCGGTGCGCGCAAGCTCGTCTGTGAGCAGCCCGCTCGTGCCCTGGGGGCCGAGCTCCTTGGCGAGGGCAGCAAGCTGCGCACGCTGGGCCGCGAGCTGGGTTTCGGCATTTGCATTCGCTTGCTTCAGCATCCTGACCTTGTAGGCCGCATAGCCGGAGAAGAGGAGCGTTCCGGCGGCGATGAGGCCGAGCGCCTGCGCCATCGTGGACGCGGAGAAGTGCTTTTTCTGCCTGCGGAACGCAGGATTGACGAGGTTGATCTGCTGCGCCATCGGCTAAGCACGGCCCTCTTCTCGAAGGGCGGCGCCGACGAGATGGAACATTTGCCATTGCGCCCGCGCGTCCAGCCCGCCAGGCGCGGCCACCTGCACGCGCTCGGCCAGGTCCACGCGCTCGATCGTCACATCGAGATTGCTGCGCAGGAACGCTTCCAGGCCGGTCTCTTCGGGCTCCGGCCCGAGCACCAGCTTGGCGACGGAGATGGCGTGCTGGCGGTCGAAGTGGTCGAAGGTGCGCTGCAGCTCGATCTGGATGCGCTCGAACACCTCGCGGCGGTTTTCGGCGCCGTGCTTCGCTATCTGCGCGATGCCGATGTCCATGCGCCGCGCGAGGTAGAGCTCGGCTTCGTAGTTGATCGTGAGGAGCCCGGAGTCCTGCTCGAGATGGAGCAGCGCGGTGCCGCGCTTGGGCGCCTGGTACAGCGCGGCGATGTTGCGCTGCGCGGTCTCCGGTATGTCGATGACCTCCAGCGCGATCCCGGCGCCTTCGAAGCGTTTCATGCGCTTCTCGATCGTCTCGTTCTTCGCCGCCACCGCGAGCATCGCGTGCCCGCGCGCCACTGCGCCCTCTGGCGGCGGAATGTCGAGCACGTCGATCGTCGCGTCCTCGACCGGATAGTCGAGCATGTCCTTGATGCTCCAGCGGACGGCGCTCTTCACTTCTTCGGCCGGTACGGCCGGCGCATCCACCATCACGATCTGGTACTCGCCCGGACGCAACAGCGCCAGGCGGCGATAACGGTCGAGACCTTTTTCCTTCGCAATGCGCTCAAGCGTCCCGGCCGACGCATCGCTCTTTACGGTGCTCCACGAGTCGATGGAAGGTCGCGCGCCGGAAGGCGCGTAGGCGTGCAGGTACTTCAGTTCCTCGGGCGACTCGTCCATCACCAGCCAGCCCTTTTCTTTTTTCGAGCGCGAAAACCACTTCATGCGCCTAGTCTCCGGCCAGCACGAATTTGGACGAAGTTATAGCAATAAAGCTTTGTTGTCAAATGGCTTTTTAATAATTTTAAGGTGCCAGAGATAAGCATTTTGTTGCAGTGCAAAAGCCGATGCCGCCGGCATCTTGGCGATCTTCCGACACATCGCCTTGATGTGGGACAAGTCCTTGACAACACATGACTTTTCGGACACGAGCTGACAACGTGCCCCGGAGAGAGCGGGTACTAGATGTAGTGGCACCTGGCGCCGGCGCCGCAATATTCGGGGGCTTAGAAGCGGATCGGCAAGCTCGCCGTGAGCCGGTAATTCGGCACGTTGCCCTCCACGCGGATGTCGGCGGAGAGGTTCAGCATCATGTTGCGCGTCACCACCGTGCCGATGCCGAGCTGCAGCGTGCCGAGCGTCGCGTCGGAATCGGCGAGCGCCTGGCCATTGAAGCGGCTGCGGTCGCCGAAGGCGAGATTCAGCCCGACGTTGACTGCGGTGTCCGGGGTTGCGGCGAGAATGCCGCCAAAGCGCAGGCCGCGCACATCGCCTGGCGCGACATCGACGCCTCCGATGGTGCGCGAAGCTGAGTGCGCGTAGGAAATGCCGCCGTAATACATCAGAGGATCTCGCCTCTTGACGAGCGTGAGCGCGCCCGAGAACGTGTTGAATCCGGACCCGGTCGGTGCGCTGCCATCGAAGCCGTCGCGCCCGGTCCGCGCCGACCACCCGAGCGACGCGATGACGCCGGGCGACCCATCGCCTTCTCGTGCCAGCTGCTTGGAAAGCGAGAGGGAGGCATCGCCCAAGGCCGTGGCAGAAGAATTCGCGGTAGTCACGTGCAGATAAGGAAGCCGGACCTGCACCTGGGCGTCCCACGGCAGCCCTGCGCGCAACGTCAGCGCCGCTCCCGATTCTTCCCTCAACGGCCCGCGCGCCTTGTCCCAGTGTGCATAGGTGGCTTCCGGCTGGAATTCATACACGCCGGCGGGCAGCAGCAGCCCGCCCTGCTGCACGAGCGTGCGCTCCAGCGCGCGATCGAGCACTTCGTCTTCTTGCTTTGAGCCGCCTGGCGCCGGCGCCACCGCGGAAAGCGCCGGCTGCGCCATCTTCTGTCCCTCGAGCGCATCGATGCGCTGGCGAAGCTCGCGAATAGTCGCATCGCGCTCCGCGAGCGCGCGCTTCAGCTCCTCAACGCTCTGCGCCGCCGCGCCGAGGCTCGCGCATGCCAGGATCGCTGCCGTGAATAGTCTGATCATCCCCCCTCCTATGCACGACGAAGCCTATGCCATCTCGCCATGCGGCGGCGAATTCGGACATGGAAAGCGTCCGATTGCCGAACGCGGGGTCGGCGAGCGCGATCTCGCCATCGCGTAACCCGCGGACCACGACGAAGTGCGCATAGCCGTGGAGGGTCAGCGGAACGATGGGACTTTCGAACTGGAGCAGCTCCTCGACGCTGAGATCGCGATAGCCCTCGGCCGAAAAGCCGCGGCCCTCCGCGAAGCGCTTGAGATCCAGGAGCGAAAACCCGCCGCGCACCTTGACCCGCAAAGGCTCGGTGCCTCGCAGCATGCCCTGCGCCACTTCCCGCTCGGAAACGGGATCGAAGAGGCTATAGGTCAACACGGTCGCGAGCGCTGCCGCGCCGCAACTCACGTCCCATTGCTGGATGACGACGTGCTCGTGGCGAATCTCAATGAGCGAGCGCACTGGCGCTGCAATCGCCGTATCGGCGAAAAACAGCAGCACACACAGCGCAAGGCGGCGCTTGAAATCGACGAAGAGAACTGGACCGCTACGGGGAATTGGCCCGGTACGGCTCGGGCCACATGCGCTCAGCACCGATTGATGCAGGTAATGTG
>DATAHF010000107.1:0-7562 GCA_036263315.1 Burkholderiales bacterium | reverse complement strand
GTCTCCATCAACGGCGCGAGGACCGGCACGCGGTGGCGGCAGGCGAACTGCAGCCACCGCGCGGCGGCCGGATTCTCGCCCACGAGCGCGACCGGGTTGCGCCGCTCGGCGCGGCATTCGAGCCAGCGCAGGACCACCCCGCTCGCCTGCGCGACGTTCGCATCGAGCGGCTTGGACGAGTCCACCACGAGCGCTTCGGGATAGCGCTCGGCGTAGCCGGCATCGTCGAAGACCACGCGCACGTCCGCCTCGACGTACTCTTCCCGGGCGGAATGCGCGGCGACCTTCACCGCCGCGCCGAGGCCGGGCGCAAGCTCGCGGCGCAGGGCTTCCATCGTGGCGCTGCACAGCGGCTCCTTGCCTATGAAGGCGACGCGCACGCGCTCGGGGTTCACCAGCCCGTTGGCGATCGCCGCGGCGCGGGAAACGATCGCATCCGGGTCCGGCAACCGCGTGCGATGCAGGGCGCCGCGCAGCTCGGCAAGCGCAGCGCGCACCGGCGACCAGTCGCCATGGCGCGCCGCCTGCCCGATGAGCCGCACGTCGCCCGGGCGGCGCCAGAACCGCGCCACCGATTCCATGACGCCGGACGCATCCTCGTGCCACAGCGCGGTGAGCGCCGCGGCGCGCGGCTCGTCGAGCGCCTGGCGCTCCACCGCATCGAGCAGGGCGCGCGCGAAGCGCGCCTTGGGCTCGTCGCGCAGCAGCTCCTCGGCCGAGAGCCAGCGGCGGCCGGCGCGGTACCAGTCGCTGTAGACGCCGGCGACGATGAAGCGCGGACGGCCGAGCTCGCCGTTCCACGCGAACACGAAGCGCCAGGCGCGATGCTCCGGGCGCAGGAGCTGCACGAGGCGCAGGTCGAGCTCCTGGCTGAAGCGCGCGAGGCGGCGCGGCATGCTTTCGAGCTCGCCGCGCGCGACGACGAGCTCCACCTCGCCGGCGCTGTCCTCCAGCACGCGATGCTCGACCGCGTCGGCCCGCAGGCGCTCGAAAAGCGCTTCTGCGAGGTAGCCGCGATCGTCCATCAAGGGCGGCTCAGCACCTTCCCTGCCACCTGCACATTGAGCCTGGCGAGCGAGGCCTCGAGCGCCTGCGCGAGCGCGGGATCCTCGCCGGGCCGCGCCACGACGAGCGCCGCGCCGGCGAGCGAGGCGAAGCGATGCTCGCCGGCCGGGGAATCGATGAGCACGACGCGGTAGCGCCGCCCGGCCTCGGCCACCACCGCGGCGAGGCGCTCGCGCGGCGCGAGCAGGAGAAACAGGCCCTCGAACGCCGGGACCGGCTTGATCTGCACGTTCGCCGGCGGATCGGGAAGCTCGGCATCGGCGAGCAGCGTCTTCGCGCCGAGCTCGGCGAAGCACACGGCGAGGCGCGCCGCGACCTGCGCCCGCGCTTCGCGCGGGCCGGTGCCGACGATCGCGAGGATCGGGTGGCTCACGAACCATTCCGCGAGCAGGCGGCTGCAGAGCTCGCGGTAGTCCTCCTTCGGCTCGGACACCACCGTGCCGGAGGCTTCGGCCTCGCCCGGCGCCATGCGGCTCGGCGCCGGCACTTCGGGGGCAGCGCGCTCGCGGCGCAGGCCGACGAGCCCGAGGCCGATCGCCAGCCCGGCCGCCGCGCCGTAGGCGAGGACCGTCGCGAAGTCGGGCGAGACCGGCCGGCGCGGCACGCTCGCCCGGTCGACCACGACCATGGGGTTGCGGGCGTGGGCGGCGACGAAGTCGTTCACCACCGAGGCGGCGGTGCGCGGGTCGTCGGAGACGTAGCTCACGAGCGCGACGCGGCTCGAGCCGCGGGTGCTCACCGAGATGTCCTGGCTCGCCGCCAGGCTCGCGAGCGGCGCGATGTCGCCGGCCTGCGGCGGCATCAGGATCCGGGCGCTCGCGGCATACTTCTTCGGCATGAGCGCGCCCAGCCCGGCCGCGACGGCGAGCGCCGCAAGCAGCGCAATCGCTATGGTGCGTACTCGTTCACGCTGCATGGGTGCTCCGTGTAGTTATTCCGCGACAAGCGCTTGGAGGTCTGGCGGCGCTTTGGCATAGAATCTCCCAAGCTTCTTTACAGGGACGCCGTCCTCCAGAATCAGGGACCGAAAACGAAGAAAGAAATTCCATGATCAAGAGAAAGCTTCATCTCGGCCTCGCGCTCCTCGCCCTTCCCGCGTGCGCGCTCGCCTTCGACACTGTAGACAGCGTTGTTTACCCCAATACGGGCGCCTTCCCGGCCTATCCGGTCGATGAAGCGCGCGGCCCGCTGAATTTCTTCGTGCAGGGCGGCGTCATGCGCGACAACAACGTCGCGCGGCTCTCCAGCAGCACGAACACTTCGGCGGTCCTCGGCAGCAACCAGCGCTCCGATACCGTGACGCGCCTCGGCGCCGGCGTGCGCTACGACCAGCGCGTCATCGGCCGGCAGCGGGTGCGCCTCGAGGCGCGCGGCGACCAGTACTGGTACGACCGCTACAGCACCTTCAACAACTTCGCCTATGGCCTGCTCGCGCAGTGGGACTGGGAGGTCGGCAACCAGCTCTCCGGGACCCTCGGCTACCAGCGCCGGCGCGTGCTGGTGGACCTCGCGGAGATCCAGTCGCTCTCCAAGGACACCATCACCGAGAACCGCTACTACGCCACCGGCGCGTACGCGTTCGCGCCGACCTGGCGCGTGCGCGGCGGGCTCGATCGCTCCGACGTGCATCGCAACAACGATGCGGTCTCGGGCCACACCAACGGCGCCACCGCCGGGATCGATTACTTCACCGCGCTCGGCAATTCGCTCGGCGTGGAAGTGCGCCGCACGACCGGCGACTTCGCCGCGCCCCAGGTCACTTCCGACGTGGGCAACATCGCGCTGCCGGTGGCGGTGAGCAACCAGTTCCACGAGACCGAGGTCGCCGGCGTCGGCAACTTCACCTTCGGGCCGCAATGGCGCATCGGCGCGCGGCTCGGGCAGACCAAGCGCGAGCACACCATCCTCGGCCAGCGCGACTTCAAGGGCTCGACCGGGCGCGTCACGGTGGACTGGCTCCCCGGGACGAAGACGATCCTCAGCTTCGCCGCCTACAAGGAAGCGCGGCCGATCGTCGATCTCGCCGCGAGCTACGCGGTCGTGCGGGGCATCCAGTTCGGACCGAGCTGGGCCGCGACCGCCAAGCTGGTGTTCAACGCGCGCCTCATCAGCGAGCGGCGCAGCTACGCGGGCGATCCGACGGTGCCGCTGCTCGGATTGCCGCAGCGCGACGAGACCATCAAGGGCACGCGCTTCAGCGTGGGCTGGGAGCCGATCCGCCATACCGAGATCTCGCTCGGACTGGACCACGGCATACGCAGCTCCAACATCCTCGGCCGGGACTACAGCTACACGGCGATCATGGCGAACCTACGCCATAACTTCTGAATTCGGGGTCAGAGCCCGAATTAGTTTTTCGTAGCCGGAGGCGAGGAGCGCGCGGGCAATTCGGGCTCTGACCCCGAATTCGACCGACCGTAAACGTCGTCAAAGCGCACGATATCGTCCTCGCCGAGGTAGCTTCCCGACTGCACCTCGATCAGCTCTAGCGGCATCTTGCCGGGATTCTCCAGGCGATGCCTGGTGCCCGGCGGGATGTAGGTCGACTCGTTCTCCGTCAGCAGGAAGGTCTCCTCGCCGCGCGTGACGCGCGCGGTGCCCTGCACCACGATCCAATGCTCGGCGCGGTGATAATGCAGCTGCAGCGACAGCGCGGCGCCCGGTTCGACCACGATGCGCTTCACCTGGAAGCGCTCGCCGCGCTCGATGCCGTCGTAGCTGCCCCAGGGGCGCAGCACCTTGCGATGGGCGAAGCACTCCTCGCGCCCCGCGGCCTTGAGCTCCGCGACCACCGGGCCGAGGGCCTGGGCCTTGTCCTTCTTCGCCACCATGACCGCGTCGGGCGTCTCGACGACGACCACGTCTTCCAGGCCCACGCAGGTGACCAGCCGGTGCTTCGAGATGACGAGCGAATTTCGCGTGTCGCGCGTGCGCACGTCGCCATGCACGACGTTGCCGTCGGCGTCCTTGTCCTCGATCGCCCATAGCGCGTCCCAGGCGCCCACGTCCGACCAGCCGGCCTCGAGCTCCACCACCACGGCCTCCGGCGAGCCCGGGCCGTTGGCGATGCGCTCCATGACGGCGTAGTCGATCGAGTCCGCCGGGCACGCGACGAAGCTCTGCGGCTCGACGCGAAAGAACGCGCCGTCGCGCTTGCCGTTGCGGTGCGCGCGCTCGCACGCCTTGAGGATGTCGGCGCGCCAGGCGCCGATGGCTTCGATCCACACCGAGGCGCGCACCGCGAAGATGCCGCTGTTCCAGAAGAAGCGCCCGGACTCGAAGTACTCCCGCGCGAGCGCCGCGTCCGGCTTCTCGACGAACGCCTCGACGTACGCCGCGCCCGGCGCGCCGGCGACCGCGCGCCCGCTGCGGATATAGCCGTAGCCGGTCTCGGCCGATTGCGGCGGAATGCCGAAGGTCACCACGTAGCCCTGCTGCGCAAGCGCTGCGCCCTGCTCGACCGCGCGCGCGAACGCGGCGGTATCCGCCATGGCGTGGTCCGAGGGCATGGCGAGGAGCACCGGGTCGTCGGCCGTGATGGCATGCACCGCGGCGAGCGTCAGCGCCGGCGCCGTGCCGCGCCCCGCGGGCTCCAGCAGCACGCTCTTCGGCTTCGCGCCGGCGCGGCGCAGCTGCTCGGCGATCATGAAGCGGTGCGCCTCGTTGCACACGAGGATCGGCTCGGCCGTCGCCGACAGCGCGCCGCAGCGCAGCGCCGTCTGCTGGAGCAGCGTGCGCTCGCCGTTCAGGGCATGCAGCTGCTTCGGCTCGTTCTCGCGCGAAAGCGGCCACAGGCGAGTGCCCGAGCCGCCGCACAGGATGACCGGCTGGATGAGGGTCGGCGTGAGGCCGAGCTCGATCATGGACGTTCTCTACAGCGAGGGCGGGCGCGCCTGCCGGCGGCGCTCGCCGAACAGGTGCTGGTAGCTCCAGTCCGATATGAAGCGCGCCCGGTAGTCGGCGCGGGCACACTCGCCCATCTGCCGCATTTTTTCCGGGAACGCTTCCGCCCAGGCGAGCCGCCGCGCGAGGTCGCGCCCCGAGCCCGGCTCGAACAGCAGCCCGTTGCGCCCCGGCTCCACCAGCTCGGCGAGCGAGCCGATGCGGCTCGCGATCACCGGCAAGCCGTTAGCGAACGCCTCGACGAGCGGCCGCGGCGCCTCCTCGTAGGACAGGCTCGGCAGCACCAGGTACGCGGCGCGGTACATGCGGTCCTGCATCTCGCCGGGGCCGACCCGGCCGAGCAGCCGCACGCGCGGATGCGCGAGGAAGCGCGCCTCCTCCGGGCCCGAGCCGATCACGTCGATGCGCGCCCCGGGAAAGAGGTCGAGCGCCTCGAGCAGCGTGGAGGTGCCGTTTTCCGCCACCAGGCGGCCGACGAACAGGCCGCCGCTGCGCGCGGGCTCACTCATGGTCGGTGGGGCGCCAACGGCGCGTGCGGTACTCGATCTTGGGCGTCTTCTTCGGCCGCGCGGGCGCGGCCGCGGGCTTCTCGGCCTCGAGCTCCGGCGAGTACACCTCGACCTTGATCTTCTTGCGTTGCGGGTGCTCGGCGCCGTGCTCCTGCTCGTCGCGCGAATTGCGCCCGCGCAGGCGGCCGGACGCGTACAGGTATCCCGCGGCGGTTGCTGCAGCACTCATGGTTCGACTCTCCTCACGTTCTTCTCAATCGGGCATCCAGGCGCGGCGCTTCTCCAGCAGGCCGAGGTACGTCCCCACCGCCGCGTCCTGGCGGCTCAGGCGCCGCTTGGCGAGCGCGTGGTGCAGCACCGTGCCGAGCAGGTAGACCACGGTCAGGGCGCCGATCACGCGCGGGCGCCAGGACCACTCGGGATAGGCCTGCACCGCGAACGCGTGCGCGCTTTTCATCGCGCCCTGCAGGAAGGCGACGGACACGGGGCGCGCGCGCAGCGCGCGCTGGATCATGAGGTAGTGCAGCACGTCGTCGAGCGGGCTCGCGTCGGTGCGCGCGTGGCCCCAGTCGAAGACGAAGAGCTGCGCGTCCAGCGTGCGGATGTTCCACGGCGCGAAGTCGCCCTGCGACAGCACGTAGGGCCCGGTCCAGTAGAGGAGCGCGCTCTCGCACTCGTCGAAGGCGGCCTGCAGCGGCGCAACCGCGCCCGGGGAGGAAAGCAGCGTGAGCTCGTCGAGCGAGCGCTGCAGGAAGTGGCCGCAGCCGGAAAGCTCGAAATCGCTGGCGCGAAAGCGCGCCTTGCCGAGGCTCGCGAGGAAGCGCGCGTGGTCGCGGGTGAAGGCGCGCGTCTCGCCGGAGTTCTCCGGCGGGAGGCTCATGACGATGTAGCGGCGCCCTTCGGGCGAGGTGCCCTCGTCGAGCAGGCGCGGCACCTGGCCGTCGAGCTCGGCGACGCCCTGCAGCTCGCGCAGCCAATGCGCTTCGCGGGCGATCTGCAGGTCGCCGGATTCGTCCACTGCCGTCTTCACGAGCGAGAGGCGCACGGCGCTATCGGCGGTTCAGCAGCGTAGCGAGGGCGCGCGCAAACTCGGTACGGTCGAGCACGCCGTTCTCATCGCGGTCGGCGCGCTCGAAATTGGCCGACATGCCGGGAATCGGCGCGACCTCGGACTTGTCGAGCGCGCCGTCGGCGTTGCGATCGAGCTGCTCGAAGGTGCGGTACGGCGAGCGCGGCAGCACGAGCGCCTGCTGGCGCGGGATCCCAGGCCACTCCGCCGCGGGCGCCTGGGGCGACATGAATGCGGCGCTCACCACCGGCAACGCCGACACGAGCGCGATCCAGATGGAGCACACGTAGAGCAGGAAGAAATTTCGCGCGGAGCGGTGGCGCGCCGTCAGGAGCATGGGTTCTTGATCGTTCGCACTTGTGCGTCCAAGACCCAGCAAGCCCCGTACCACGTCGCAAATAATGTTTGCGCTTAGGCACTTGCCAAAAAAGCGTTCGGCGCGAAGGCGGGCGCTGCGTCACCGCGCGCGGACAGGGCGCGCCGCGATAAGATTAATTCTTTGAACTACAACAGTTTTTCAGGTCGCGAGCGCGCGACGTCGACGACCGACGAGACGTGTAATCGCTTCAACCATCGCGCCGTGCTGCGCCCGGCCCTGCCCCGCGATATCGAGCGCCGAGCCGTGCGCCACGGAAGAAAAAAGCACCGGGGTGCCGATGGTGAGGCCGGCCACGCGGTGCGGCGCGAGCAGCTTCGCGGCCACGTGGCCCTGGTCGTGGAACATCACCACGTATGCGTCGTAGCCCTTTTTCTGGATGAGCGTATCGGCGCCCACCGGGCCGTCCACGTGTATCCCTGCCTTTTTCATTTTCTCGATCGCCGGGAACACCACCTTCTGCTCTTCGTCGCCGAAGAGCCCGCCCTCCCCGGCGTGCGGATTGATGCCGCCGAGCGCAATGCGCGGCGTTTCGATGCCGAGCTTCTTCAGGGTCTCGGCGACGGCGGACACGGTGCGGAAAATTCTTTCTTCGGTGATGAGCCTCAGCGCCTTGGCTACGCTCGTGTGCAGCGTCACG
>DATAHF010000106.1:0-5833 GCA_036263315.1 Burkholderiales bacterium | reverse complement strand
GATCTGCTTCATGGTTTCCTCCCCTGCCCTTGCGGATTGTTCCGCTCGATGAAATTCTGCAGCATTTTGTGGCCGTGCTCGGTGAGCAGCGCCTCCGGATGGAACTGCACGCCTTCGACCTGCAGCTCCCGGTGGCGCAGGCCCATGATTTCTCCGTCCTCCGACCGGGCCGTTGCCACCAGGCACTCGGGCAGGCTCGAACGCTCGACCACGAGCGAGTGATAGCGCGTGGCCGTGAAACCTTCCGGAATGCCGCGGAAGACCCCGGCACCGTCATGCTCGATGCGCGATACCTTGCCATGCATCACTTTCGCGGCGCGGACCACCTTGCCGCCAAAGGCTTCGCCGATGGCCTGGTGCCCGAGGCATATGCCCAGAATCGGAACGCGGCCCGCAAAGCGCCGGATGGCGGCGAGCGTGATGCCGGCTTCTCGCGGCGTGCACGGGCCCGGCGAGACGACTATATGCGTCGGCGGGTCGTTCTCGATGTCCTCGAGACCGACCTCGTCGTTGCGCACTACGGAAGGCTGCGCGCCGAGCTCCGTCAGGTACTGCACGACGTTGTAGGTAAAGGAATCGTAGTTGTCTATGACGAGGATCATGGCAGCAGCTTCTCGACGGCATCGACCAGGAAATCCATTTCTTCGATGCCTACGCAATACGGCGGCATCCAGTACACCGTGTCTCCGAGCGGCCGGAGCAGCACGCCCGCAGCGCGGGCGCGCTCGCTGAATTGCGGATCCGGATGGGCGAGCTCGAAGGCCCAGATCATTCCGGTGTTGCGGAAATTGCACACCCCCCGCCGCGCGCGCAAGGCGTCGCACCGCCGGTTGGTCCAATCGATGGTTTCCCGGTTGCGCGCCAGGACCTGGTCTCGCTCCAGCACATCGAGCACGGCGAGGGCCGCGCGGCACGCCAAGGGATTCCCCGAATAGGAATGCGAATGCAGGAAGCCCCGGTCGGCGCGCTCGTCATAAAACGCCGCGTACACCTCCGGCCGGGTCATGACGACCGACAAAGGGAGGTAGCCGCCCGTGATGCCTTTCGACAGGCAGAGAAAGTCCGGCACGACCGCGGCCTGCTCGCAGGCGAACAGCGTGCCGGTGCGTCCGAATCCGACGGCAATCTCGTCCGCGATGAGGTGCACGCCGAAGCGGGTACATAGCTCGCGCGCCGCGCGCAGGTAGCCCGCGTCATGCATCGCCATGCCGCCGGCGCACTGGACGAGGGGCTCGACGATCAGCGCCGCCGTATCCTCGGCGTGGCGCTCCAGATGCTGCCCGAGCGCCGCGGCCGCCCGCTCCGCCGCGGCGCCGCGCGATTCGCCGGCTCGCGGCGCCGGCGTGGGTAGCCGGTCCACGGCAGCGAGCAACGGGGCGTAGACGCTGCGAAAAAGCGGCACATCCGTGACCGAGAGTGCGCCCAGCGTCTCGCCGTGATAGCCGTTTTCCAGCATGGCGAACCGCTTCTTTTCCCTCTTGCCGCGGTTCGCCCAGCAGTGAAAGCTCATCTTCAGGGCGATCTCCACGGCGGAAGCGCCGTCGGAAGCGTAGGAGCAATGCCCGAGATCGCCGGGCGCGAGCCCCGCGAGCCGCTCGGAGAGCAGCACGACGGGCTCATGCGTGAGCCCGGCGAGCATGACGTGCTCGAGCTTCTCGAGCTGATCGCGCAGCGCCGCCTTGATGTCAGGATGCCCATGCCCCAGGAGGTTGACCCACCACGAGCTGATCGCGTCCAGCATCCTGCGGCCGTTCGAGTGGTAGAGCCAGGCGCCTTCCGCTTTGTCGATTGCGACGGGAGGGACGCGCTCGTGCTGCTTCATCTGCGTGCATGGATGCCAGACCGCGGACACGCTGCGCTGCGCGAGATCAACCATGGGCTACCGCGAGCTTGTGCAAGTCGAGAAAGCGCGCCGCATTCCGCGCCGACAACTGCGCCATATAGGGAATTTCGCCGAGCAACGGGCAGTCCAGGCGCTCCGCTAGCGCGCGCACGTTGCCTGGCCGCTCCGACATATGCTCCACGATGCAATTGGCCACCCATCCGACACACGGCACGCCAGCCGCGAGCACGGCGGCATGCGTGAGCAGCGCGTGGTTCAGGCACCCGAGGCGCATGCCGACGACCATGACCACCGGCGCACCCAGCGAGCGCGCCAGGTCTGCCGTGGTCTCGCGGGGGTTGAGCGGCACGAGAAATCCGCCCGCGCCCTCGATGATCACCACGTCGGCAAGAGCGCTGAGCTCAGCGAACGCGCTGCGGATCTTTTGCAGGTCGATTTGCGTGCCGGCGCGCTCCGCCGCGATATGCGGCGCGACGGCGGGATCGAACGCGTAGGGGTTGACGCTCGCGGCCGGGGCCCGGACGTTCGAGGATCCGCAGAGTGCTTCCACATCGGCCCAATGGGCCCCTTCCCGCCCGGCCGCGACGGGCTTCATGCCGACCGCCGATTTTCCGGCCGACCGAAACGCTTCCAGGAGGGCGCACGCCACGAGCGTCTTGCCCACGCCGGTGTCCGTGCCGGTTACGAAGAGACTGGCTGCCATGTCGGCGCTCCGGACATAACCGCAGCGAGGCATTCCAGAAGCAGGCGGACATCGGCCTCTTCATGGGCGGCGGAAAGCGAAATCCGCAGCCGGGCCGTGCCTTCGGGAACGGTCGGCGGCCGAATGGCGGAAACGATCACGCCGCGCCGGCGCAAAGCTTCGCTTACGCCGATCGCGCGCGCGTTGTCGCCGAGGATCAGCGGCTGGATCGCGGACTGCGAGCGCCCGAGCTTTGCCGGCAGCGCCTCGAGCCCCGTCTTCAGCATTGCGGTAAGGCGGCCCAGCTTCTCGCGGCGCCAGCCTTCCTCGCGGATGATGGCGAGGCTCGCTTGCAGCGCCGCAGCCACGAACGCGGGGCTCGCCGTGGTGTAGATATAGCTGCGTGCGCGCTGCAAGATGAGCTCGATGACCGGCTCCGCCGCGGCGGCGAACGCGCCCGAAACACCGGCCGCCTTGCCCAGCGTGCCGACGTACACGATGCGCGGCGAGCGCACGTCGAAATGCCGCAGAACCCCTCCGCCGGAGCGGCCGAGGACGCCGAACCCGTGAGCGTCGTCGATGACGAGCCAGGCGTCGAAGCGGTCGCACAATTCGAGAAGCGCCGGGATGTCCGGCGTGTCGCCGTCCATGCTGAACACGCCTTCGGTCACGACGAACCGCGCGCGCGCGTCCCGGGCGTGCGCCAGCGCCTCGCCCACGGCCGCCACATCGCAGTGCGGGACTCGCGCCACCCGGGCGCGCGTGAGCCGCATGCCGTCGATGAGGGAAGCGTGGTTCAGCGCATCCGACACGATCACGTCCTCGCGCCCTGCGAGCGCGCCGAGCACGCCCATGTTCGCGAGATAGCCGCTGCCGAAGAAAAGAGCGCGCGCCTGCCCGGTGAAATCCGCGAGATCGCGCTCGAGCGCATCGTGCGCCGCCGTATGCCCGATGACGAGGTGCGAGCCGCCGGACCCCACGCCGTAGCGCTGCACTGCCTGGATGAGAGCAAGCCCAATGCGCTCGTCGGCCGCCAGGCCGAGGTAATCGTTGCTGCAGAACGAGAGCAGGGTCTCGCCGCCAATGCTGACGCGCGGACGTTGTGCGCCGTCGAGACTCACCCGCCGGCGCGCCAGCCCGGCGCGCGTCAGGGCATCGAGCTGCGCGCGGATCGCGTCGAGGGCGGTATCCAAAGCGCTCATGAGCTCGCTTCAGTATAAGACTCGGCCGCCGGGCGCACGCCGTCGGCAACCTCGGCCGCCGCGAGCAGCGCGCGCGCCTTGTGCTGCGTCTCGCACCATTCCGAGCGCGGATCCGAATCCGCGACGATTCCGGCCGCGGCCTGGACGTGAATCGAGCCCTGCTTGATCAGCGCAGTCCGGATGGCGATCGCCACGTCCATGTCGCCGTTGAAACCGAGGTAGCCCACGGCGCCGCTGTACACGCCGCGCTTCACGGGCTCGAGCTCGTCGATGATCTGCATCGCGCGCACCTTCGGCGCGCCGGTGACCGTGCCTGCGGGAAAGCTGGCGCGCAGCACATCGAACGCGTCGCGTCCTGCGGCAAGCTCGCCTTCCACGTTCGACACGATATGCATCACGTGCGAATAGCGCTCGACGCTCATCTTCTCCGTCACCTTTACGCTTCCCGCGGCGGCAACGCGCCCCACGTCGTTTCGTCCGAGGTCGATCAGCATGACGTGCTCGGCGATCTCCTTCGGGTCGGCAAGCAGCTCCTGGGCGATGGCGGCGTCCTCGGCCGGCGTGGCGCCGCGCGGGCGCGTCCCGGCGATCGGCCTGAGCGTCACCGTCCTGCCTGCAACGCGAACCAGGATCTCGGGCGATGCGCCGACGACGTGGTGGTCGCCGAAGTCGAAATGGAACATGTACGGCGACGGATTGAGCGCGCGCAGCGCGCGGTACAGCGACAGCGGCGCGGCCGCGAAGGGACGCGAGGTGCGCTGCGAGATCTGCACCTGCATGCAGTCGCCGGCCAGGATGTATTGCTTTGCGCGCTCGACGGCCTCAAGGAAGGCGGACTCGATAAAGGTGCATTGAGACTGCGTTGCCCGCGCTGAGCCAGGGGCCTCCTCGAGCGCGGCAGGAGGTAGCTCGCGCCCCAGCCGGGCTTTCAGCCGCGCGAGACGCTCGCGCGCGGCGCGCAAGCTCCCGGGCTGGCGCGGATCGGCGTACACAATCAGGAAAAGCTTGCCGAGGACGTTGTCCACCACGGCCAGCTCGTCCGAGACGAGAAGAACCGAATCCGGGGTGCCGATGGGATCGGGCTTCGGTTGGCCTAGCGCTTTCGGCTCGATGTGGCGCGCCGTCTCATAACCGAAATAGCCAACCAGGCCGCCGCCGAAGCGCATGGCGCCGGGCAGCGGCGCCGTGCGCTCGCGGCCGAGCCAGCGACGCACATACTCGAGCGGATCCCCTTCCGCGTGCTCCAGGCACACGTCCGCGCCGCGCGCGTCGCGCAACAGCCGCCGCACGCTCGCGCCATGAACTTCGATGCGCTCGGCGCACGGCAAGCCGATGAACGAATAGCGCCCGAACCTCTCGCCGCCGACCACTGATTCCAGCAGGTAGGAAAAAGGCCCTTGCGCGAGCTTCATGTACAGCGCGAGCGGCGTATAGAGGTCGGCGCGCGCCTCCGCCACCAGCGGGATGCGCGTGTAGCCCTCGGCGGCGAGTGCTTCGAATTGCTGCTCGGTCATGGTGACTGCCTTCCACTGCTGCTGCGGAGATCCGGAACTTCGCTTGCGGCCCTTGGGAGAGCGCACCGCCGGGCCGCGCGGTGCGCAAGGAGATCTAGCGGCGCCAGCAGCGCCAGCTACGCCAGGGCAGAGAACCGAGTTGTGCAGGGAAGGATTGCACGCGAGCGCACTATAGCATGGCGAGCCTGGAGCGCATTTCGCGCACGGTCGCCGCATAGTCCTTGGAGCCGAATATCGCGGAGCCCGCGACGAAGGTGTCCGCGCCGGCGCGCGCCACGTCGGCGATGTTGTCCACCTTGATGCCGCCGTCCACCTCCAGCCAGATCGGCTTGCCGCATGCAGCGATGCGCTTGCGCACTTCCGCGATCTTGGGCAGCACGGAGGCGATGAACTGCTGCCCGCCGAAGCCGGGGTTGACCGACATGAGGAGCACCAGGTCGAGCTTCTCGAGGGTGTGATCGAGATGGGACAGCGGCGTCGCCGGGTTCAGCACGAGCCCCGCCTTGCAGCCATGCTCGCGAATGAGGCCCAGCGTGCGATCGACATGCGCGGAAGCCTCGGGATGGAAGCTGATGATGTTGGCGCCCGCCTT
>DATAHF010000105.1:0-15779 GCA_036263315.1 Burkholderiales bacterium | reverse complement strand
GCTCGCGCGGCGCACGCTACCGGGGCAATTCTTCCAGCTCGCATGCCCGGTCACGGCAAGCGAGCATCCGTTCCTGCGCCGGCCCATGAGCGTGTACGGCATCGGCCCGCAGGACGACCGCATCGACTTCCTGTACCACGTGAAAGGCACGGGCACGCGCGCGCTGGAAGGGCTGCGGCCCGGCGAGCGCCTGCCGATCATCGGGCCGCTCGGTCGCGGCTTTAGCTTCTCGCCGGCGTGGCAGCGCATCCTTCTCGTCGCGCGCGGCGTCGGCCTTGCCACCATGGCGCCGCTCGTTCCCCTCGCGGCGCGCGCCGGCGTGGCGATCACGGCGGTGCTTTCGGCGCGCGCGCCCGGCGACCTCATGCGCGAGGAATTCCTGCGCGGCTGCGAAGCCGAGGTCCACAGCGTATTCGACAGCGACGGCAGCTCGGCGGTGGACCGGGTGGACGCGCTGCTCGCGCAGCTCCTCCGGGCGCAGGCACCCGACATGGTCTATACCTGCGGCTCCAATCGCCTGCTCGGCCTCCTGCAGGCGCACAACGTCGGCGGCGAGGTGGCGCTCGAGCAGCAGATGGCGTGCGCCATGGGCGTGTGCCTTTCGTGCGTGCGGCTTTTCAACGAGGGCGGCGCCAAGGTGTTCCGCCGCGTTTGCTGCGAGGGACCGGTGTTCCCGATCGCGGCGGTCGCCGGGGAGGTGCAGTTTGGTTGATCTCGGCGTGCGCATCGGGTCGCTCGAGTTGAAGAATCCCGTCATGCCGGCGTCGGGCTGCTTCGCGCACGAGTACGCCGACGCGCTCGATCTCGCGCGGCTGGGCGCGCTCGTCACGAAGAGCGTCACGCCCAAGCGGCGCATCGGCAATCCGGTGCCGCGCGTCGCGGAGACCGAGTCGGGCATGCTGAACTCGATCGGCATCCCGTCCAGCGGCCTGCTCTATTACGTGGACAAGATCCTGCCGCACTACGCCGGCGTGCCGGTGCCGCTGGTGGCGAGCGTGTCTGCCGATACCGCCGAGGAATTCGCGGCGGCGTGCGAAGCGCTTTCCGTGCCGGGCGTGGCGGCCATCGAGGCGAACATCTCGTGCCCCAACATCGAGGCCGACGGGCGCGCTTTCGCCATGGACGCGAAGCACACGCATCGCGCCATCGCGGCGATCAAGCAGCATGCGCGCGTTCCCATCTGGGCGAAGCTCACGCCCAACGTGGCGGACATCGCGGAAATCGCGCGCGCCGCGGAGGAGGCGGGCGCCGACGCGCTCGTCGTGGCTAACACGCTCCTCGGCATGGCGATCGATCCCGAGACGCGCAAGCCGCGCCTGGGCAACGTCATGGGCGGGCTGTCCGGGCCGGCGATCCGCCCGGTGGTGGTGCGCATGATCTTCCAGTGCGCGCGCGCGGTGCGCATCCCGGTGATCGGATGCGGCGGGATCGTGAGCGCCGAGGACGCGGTCGAGCATCTGCTCGCCGGGGCTTGCGCGGTCCAGGTCGGCACCGCGTCCTTCCTCGACCCGGCCGCCATGATCCGCGTGCTCGACGGGCTCGCCGCCTACTGCGAGCGCCACGGCATCGAGCGCATCGCCGACCTCGTGGGCGGCGTGCGCATCGATTCGGACCTCACCGATCGCTGGCTGCGGCTCTCGCAGCAAAGCGGATGAAGGCGTTCGAACCGGCGGATCGCGAGCTCGCCGAAGAGCTCTTCGAGCAGGTGCGCAGCGCCTCGGCGGCCCGCGTCGGCGTGACGCGGCCCTCCTACAGCGAGGCGGAGGGCGCCGCGCTGAACGTCATCGACAAGGCTGCGCGCGGCGCGGGGCTGCCGACGCGCCGCGACGGCGCAGCGAACCTCGTGGTCGAGCTCCACCCGGACAAGGACAAGCCGGTATGGATGGGCTCGCATCTCGACTCGGTTCCGGAAGGCGGCAACTACGACGGCCTGGCGGGCGTGGTCGCCGGGCTGTTGTGCCTCATCAAGGCGAAGCAAGCGAACCTCCAGAGGCCGCTTGCGCTTGTCGGCTTGCGCGGCGAGGAAAGCGCCTGGTTCGGAAAGCCCTACCTCGGCTCCTATGCGCTATTCGGCAGGCTTACGCCGCACGATCTCGAGCGCAGGCAGCGCGACAGCGGACGGCCGCTCGCCGATCACATGCGCGAATGCGGCGCGCAGGTCGAGCGCATCGCGGCGGGCGAGCGGCTGGTCGATCCGCGCAAGATCGGCGCCTGGCTCGAGCTTCACATCGAGCAGGGCCCGATCATGGTGGCGCGCGAGGTGCCGGTGGGCGTGGTGACCGGCATTCGCGGCGTACTGCGGCACATCAACGCCCATTGCCGCGGCGCGGCCGGCCACTCCGGCGCGGTGCCGCGCTGGCTGCGCCAGGACGCCGTGTTCGCGCTCGCCGAGCTGCTGACGCGGCTGGACGAGAACTGGCAGGCGCTGAACGCCCGGGGCGTCGACCTCGTGGTGACAAGCGGGGTCGTGGGTACCGATCCGCGCGAGCATTCGCCTTCGCGCATCCCGGGCGACGTGCGCTTCTCGCTCGAGATCCGCAGCCAGTCGCTCGAGACGATCGAGGCCTTCCACCGGCTCGCGCTGGCCGAAGCGGCGGCCATCGGCAAGGCGCGCGGCGTCGCGTTCGACTTCGGCGAGCGCGTGCTCTCCGAGCCGGCGCTGATCGATGCCGGCTGGGCGGCGCGGCTGAAGAAGGGCTCCGGCGCGCTTGGCTATCGGTCCATCGACATCCCGAGCGGCGCGGGCCACGACGCGGCGATCTTCTCCAATGAGGGGGTCCCCGCGGCGATGCTCTTCGTGCGCAACGACAAAGGCTCGCACAACCCGGAAGAAAAAATGGACCTCGATGACTTCATGAAGGGCGTCGAGGTGCTCTACCAAGCGGTCGTCCAGGCATGAACAAGCAGATCGCCGCCCTCACGGCCCGCATGATCCTCGAGGCGGGGGCGGTCAAGTACAGCGCCGAGCAACCGTTCTTCCTTTCGTCCGGGTGGGCGAGCCCGGTGTACATCGATTGCGGCAGCCTCATCTCTTTCCCGCGGATCCGCGAGAGCCTGATGGACCTTGCCGCGCAAACGGTGCTCGCGCGCGTGGGCTTCGAGCAGTTCGACATCGTGGCCGGCGTGGAGGCGAGCGGCATCGCCTACGCCGCGTGGATCGCGGAGCGGCTGTCGCTGCCGCTTCTCTACGTGAGGCGCAAGCCGCTCGGATTCGGGCGCGAAGCGCCGATCGAGGGCGCGCTCGCGCCGGGCAGGCGCGTGCTCCTGGTCGACGACGTGACCACGGACGGCCGCACGAAGATGTCGCGCGTGCGCACGCTGCGCGCCATCGAAGCGCGCGCCGATCACGTGCTCGTGATGTTCTTCTACGACGTGTTTCCGGAGACCCAGCAGCTTCTCTCCGAGCTCGGGATCTCGCTGCACTACCTGGCGAGCTGGAAGCACATCCTCGCGGCCGCGCGCGCGAGCGGCTATTTCGAGCCTGCGGCGGCCGACGAAGTGCAGCGCTTCCTCGAGGCGCCGGCGCGCTGGTCGCTCGAGCATGGCGGCATCGGCGCGTTTCCGCGCTAGCCATGCGCGTCATTACGCTGAACGTGAACGGCGTGCGCTCGGCGGCGAAGAAGGGCCTGTTCCGCTGGCTCGCCGCGCAGCGCGCCGACGCGGTGTGCCTGCAGGAGATGAAGTGCCAGGAGGCCGACCTCGACGCCAGGCTCCACGGCATGAAGCTCTACCAGGCGTGCCACGCGTTCGCCGAGAAGAAGGGCTATAGCGGTGTCGCCATCTACAGCCGCAGGACCCCCGACGAAGTGCAGCGCGGCTTCGCGAACCGCGAGTTCGACGCCGAGGGGCGCTACGTGGAGGCCCGCTTCGGCAAGCTGTGGATCGTGTCGGTCTACCTGCCCTCGGGCTCGGCCGGACCGCATCGCCAGGCTTCCAAGTTCCGTTTCCTCAAGCACTTCCTCCTGCACCTGAAGAAGCTGCGCGAGCGCAAGCAGGAGATCATCCTGTGCGGCGACTGGAACATCGCGCACAACGAGATCGACTTGCGCAACTGGCGCGCCAATCGCAAGAACTCCGGCTTCCTGCCCGAGGAGCGGGCGTGGCTCACGCGCGTGTTCGACGAGATCGGCTTCGTCGACGTGTTCCGCAAGCTGAACGCCAGGCCCGACCAGTACACGTGGTGGTCCAACCGCGGCCAGGCCTGGGCGAAGAACGTGGGCTGGCGCATCGACTACCAGATCGCCACGCCCGGAATCGCGCAGCATGCGGTCAAGGAGTCGATCTACAAGCGCACGCGCTTCTCCGACCACGCGCCGCTCATCATCGACTATGACTACCCGCTCTAGCGGCCTCGGCCCGTACCTGGAGCCGGCGCCGCTTGCGGCCCTGTGCCTCGGAATTTCTTCCGGCTTTCCCTTCTCCATGATCGGCGCGACGCTCACCACGCGCCTCGCACAGGACGGCGTGACGAAGAGCTCGGTCACCGCGTTCGCGCTCACGTTCCTCGCCTACAACTTCAAGTTCCTGTGGGCGCCGATCGTCGACAACGTCAGGCTGCCGTGGATCGGCCGCTGGGGCCAGCGCCGCAGCTGGCTCTGGCTTACCGGGATTCTCGTCGTCGCGGCGGTCGCGTTCCTCGGCGTGGCGGACCCGCGCCAGGCGCTCTACATGGTGGCGCTCGCCGCGATCCTGCTCGGAATCGCGGGCGCGACGTTCGACATCATCATCGACGCCTACCGTATCGAGCTGCTCGAGCCGCGCCAGCTCGGGATCGGTTCCGGCATGTCGCAATACGGCTGGCGCATCGGGTCGGCGGCGGCCGGCGCGCTCGCGCTCGTCCTCGCCGTGCGGCTCGGATGGGCCGGCGCCTACATGGCATGCGCAGTGTTCGCGCTTCCTGCCATGCTGGTCGGCGTGGCCATGGGCGAGCCCGCGCGCCACCGCGAGCCGGCGCGCGCGCGCGGCGCCGTCGCGGCGCTGGTCGCGTATTTCAGCCCGCTCGCGGAATTCCTCAGGCGCGAGGGCGCGCTCGTGGTGCTGCTCTTCGTCCTCATCCACAAGATCGGCGACACGCTCGCCAACCTCACGCTGAGGCTCCTCTTCCAGGATCTCGGCTTCAGCAACGACGAGATCGCCTTCTACGACGTGGGCGTGGGCTTTGTCGCGCTGCTGGTGGGGGTGTTCATCGGCGGCCTCCTTTACGCGAAGCTCGGCATGAAGCGCTCGGTGCTGGTGAGCCTGGTGCTGATGGCGGTATCGAACCTCAGCTTTGCCGGGCTCGCTGCCGTGGGCCACACCAACATCGGGATGGCGGCGGCGGTCGGGTTCGAGAACCTGGCGAGCGGCATCGGCGGCGTCACGGTGGTGGCGTATCTCTCGGCGCTCTGCAACCTGCGCTTTACCGCCAGCCAGTACGCCCTGCTGTCGGCGCTCGCGAGCATCGCGGGACGCTTCCTCACCGGCACCACGGTCGGATCGCTGATCGAGGCCGTCGGCTACGTCAATTTCTACCTGCTCACCACGCTGATCGCGCTGCCGGGGGTGCTCCTCTTTTGGCTCATGATGCGCTCCGGGCTTGCGGATCTATCGATCGGTTCCGCCGGCAAGGAAGCCGCCACCCCGTCGGCTTAGCGATCCCCGGCGGCTAGCCGGCGATGCAGCGGTAGACCGCCACGCTGCCGAAGAGGTTCGGAAGCGCGCTGACCGCCTTGCCCTCGTGCAGCACCAGGCGCTCGCGGATGCGGATCCCGATCTTGCGGCAAAGATCCTCGAAGTCGGTGATCGTGCAGTGGTGGACGTTGGGCGTCTCGTACCACTCGTAGGGCAGCGCGTCGGAAACCGGCATGCGGCCGAGCGCCACCTGCAGGCGCGCGCTCCAGTGGCCGAAGTTCGGGAAGCTCACGATGGCCTCGTGGCCCACGCGCAGCATCTCGCGCAGGATCGCCTCGGTGCGATGCACCGCCTGGAGCGTCTGCGACAGGATCACGCAATCGAACGAGCCGTCGGAGAAGAGGGAGAGCCCGCTTTCCAGGTCGGCCTGGATGACGTTGACGTCGTTTTCCACGCAGGCAATCACGCTGTCGTCCACGATCTCCACCCCGTAGCCGGGCGCCTCGCGCGCCTGCCACAGGTAGCGCAGCAGCGCCCCGTCGCCGCAGCCGAGGTCGAGCACCCGCGCTCCGGGATTCACCCATTGCGCGATGGCGGCGAGGTCGGGGCGCCGGGCGAGGAGCGCCTGCTCGGGGGGCGTCATAGCTCGATGTTCGCGAAGTAGGCGCGCAATGCGGCGTGGTAGCGCGCGTCCTCCAGCAGGAAGGCGTCGTGGCCGCCGGGCGCATCGATCTCCAGGTACGAGACGATGCGGCGGTTGTCGAGCAGGGCACGCACGATCTCGCGCGAGCGCTCCGGCGCGAAGCGCCAGTCCGACTTGAACGACACCACCATGAATGCCGCCTTCGCGCGTGCCAGCGCGGCGGTGAGGTCGCCGCCGAAATCCGCCGCCGGATCGAAATAATCCAGCGCCTTGGTGATGCGCAGGTAGGTATTGGCGTCGAAGTAGGTGGAGAACTTGTCGCCCTGGTAGCGCAGATAGGACTCGATCTCGAAATCGATGTCGAAATCGAAGCCCAGGCTCGCGCGGCGCAGCAGCCGGCCGAACTTCTCCATCATCGCGTCGCTGGAGAGGTAGGTGATATGCCCGATCATGCGCGCGATGCGCAGCCCGCGCATGGGCACGACGCCCTTCTCGTAGTAGTGGCCGCCGTGGAAGTCGGGATCGGTCATGATCGCCTGGCGGGCGACCTCGTTGAACGCGATATTCTGCGGCGAGAGCTTCGGCGCCGCCGCGATCACCACGGAATGGCGCACCCGTTCCGGATACGAGAGCGTCCATTGCAGCGCCTGCATGGCGCCGAGCGAGCCGCCGATGACCGCGGCAAAGCGCTCTATGCCGAGCCGGTCGGCGAGCTGCGCCTGCGCGTGCACCCAGTCCTCCACCGTCACGACAGGGAAATCGGCGCCCCAGGGCTTGCCGGTGGGCGGGTTGATCGACGCCGGGCCGGTGGAGCCGAAGCAGCTTCCGAGGTAGTTGTTGCCCACCACGAAGAAGCGGCGCGTGTCGAGGGGCTTCCCCGGGCCGACGAGGTTGTCCCACCAGCCGACGTTGTCCTTCTCGTTCTCGTAGTAGCCCGCGACGTGGTGCGAGGCATTGAGGGCGTGGCACACCAGCACCGCGTTGCTGCGCGCTGCGTTCAATTCGCCGTAGGTTTCGTAGGCGAGCTCGTACGCCGGCAGGCTCGCTCCGCTGCGCAGCCGCAGGGGCGAATCGAACCTGGCGATCTGCGCGTGGGCCGCGCCTACGGAAGAGGGGTCGTGCGGAGCGTTCATTATCTCTTTAGCGGTATTTGATATTTACGACGCGGCCGTGGCCGCGTGGCGCCCGCAAGCTGAACATCAAATCGGCGCGACCGCATTATAGTGGAGAGCAAAGGGGGACACCATGAGACCGATTGCGCTCCTGCTCGGAATGCTGCTGCCGCTCCTCGCCCACGCGCAGGCACCGGCCTGGGACAACGCGCGCAGCGCGATCCTCAAGGACTACGCGCGCACTCAGCCGAAGGACAAGGTGATCGAGCTGTCCGGCCCGGAGCGCAAGGAGGGCCGCCTGCTGCGCTACCGGTACTTCGCCACGGCGCTCGTCGAGCGCGCCGACGGCACCCGCGACCGCGACCGCGTGCTGGTGGAGTACCGCCTCGTGGGCGAGCAGTGGGAGCTCGAGCGCGTGCACGTCTACGAGTCGGAGGCGCTGGCGGAGCTGCCACCACCCGCGCCCGCGGAAGCGCAGCGGCTTTTCGCCGCCGCCTGGCCGAAGGACAAGTGCGAGGGCTTCGACATCCAGGGCGTGGCGCTCGACGGCGAGCCGCGCTTCCAGCGCGAGACGACCGCCGATCGCGCCAGCACCAGGCGCTGGTACGTCTATCGGCTCAAGGTCAGCGCGCGCGGCAACGGCAAATTCCGCATGAGCGAGGACGGCGCCGCCTACGAGAATGCGACGCAGAACCTGCTGCTCTGGAATCCCGCCGCGAAAAGCTGGTCGGTCGATCCGCGCCAGCTGCGCTGCTCGTTCTCCAAGCTGCGCTAAAGGGCTACTTCGCCTCTTTGCAGTCGCCGGCTTCGTTGATGTTGGCGATCATCTTCTCGTCGGCGACCCACGCGCCGCCTTCGAGCTTGAGCACCGAGGAGTAATCCGCAGGGGTACAGCGGTAGCGCTTGCCGTACATGCTCTTCGAGCCCTTGTCGGTCCCGGTCGCCACCACGGCGAGCTTGTAGGTGATCCAGCGCCGGTCCTGCGACTGCTTCGGCTCGGCGCCGAGCACTTCGACCGCGTGGACGTCGAAATCCGGGCGCGTCTTCTTCCAGGCGGCGCCGAAGATGCGCGCGGCATCGGCGGAGGAGGGCAGGTCGCCCGCCTTGGCGGCGCTCAGGTTCTCCGATTTCCCGACCACGACCTGGCGGAACTGCCATTGCTTGCC
This sequence comes from Burkholderiales bacterium, assembly GCA_036263315.1. Classification (GTDB taxonomy): domain Bacteria; phylum Pseudomonadota; class Gammaproteobacteria; order Burkholderiales; family SG8-39; genus SCGC-AG-212-J23. Next base: position 7,248 of record DATAHF010000105.1, on the reverse strand, counting down.
GTTGTTCTGGAAGAGCGCCGCGACCTCGAAGCGCGCTTGCGTCTTGTCGGGCCGCTCGGCGGTGACGAGCGCGACCTGCCGGGCGAACGCGCCCTGGGTCTCGACCACGCGGCTGTCCCAGATCCAGCCCCAGGAGGCGTCGACCTCGGTGCGCCGCTCCGTCGAGTAGTACTGCAGCGCGCCCTTGGGCTCGACCTTCAGGACCTTCTCGGCAGGGTAAGTCGCTTTCCAGTGCTGCTGCAGCTGTCTCTGCACGGTTGGCCACGCCATCGGGCTCGCCTGGCCGAAGGCGGCAGGCGAGCAGACGAGCAGCAGGAGCATGGCGAATAAATGCGTGCGCTTGAAGCAGGTGTGCAGGTCACGAAACATCGTCTCCCCCCGCGGCGGATCGAGCCGCACCGCTCTTGATCAATTCGTCGATCTTATCCTTGGACCAGCCCGCTTCGTGCAGCACCTCGCGCGTATGCTCGCCCAGGCGCGGCGCGTGCCGGCGATAGGCCGGCTTCGATTCGGACCATTCCGAGGGCACCGCCATCGACTTGAGGCGGCCTTCACTCGGATGCTCCACCGAGTTGAAATAGCCGATCGCCGCGAGATGCGGGTCGGCCGCGATGTCGTCCAGGCTGTTCATGCGCTGCACCGGGATGTCGGCGCGCTCGAGGCCCTCGAGCCACTCGGCGGTCGTGCGCTTCTTCATCTCGTCGGCCACCATCCCGTAGACGCGGTCGTAGTTGCGGCTGCGCGCCTCGTAGGTGGCGAAGGCGGCATCGGAAAGCATCTCCGGCCGGCCGATGAGGTCGAAGAAGGCCTTCCATTGCTTGTCGTTGTAGATGAGCGCGCAGACGTAGCCGTCCTTGGTCTGGTAGGGCCGCCGGTCGGGCGAGAGCATGCGCGCGTAGCCCGCCTCCCCGACGGCGGGCTCGAAGGTGTAGCCGCCGAGGTGCTCGCCGAGCACGATCTGCAGCAGGTGCTCGAACATGGGCACGTCCACGCGCTGCCCCTTGCCGGTCTTCTCGCGGTGGTAGAGAGCGGCGCTCACCGCACTCGCCACCTGCTGCCCGACGGAGCGGTCGGCGATGATGATCGGCGCAAAGCGCGGCGAATCGGCGCCCTGCTTCTTCAGGAGCCACGGCACGCCCGCCGCGCCCTGGATGAGGTCGTCGTAGGCGGCCTTGGCGGCATAGGGGCCGCGCTGGCTGTAGCCGAAGCAGCCGACGTAGATGATCTTTTCGTTTACCGAGCGAACCTCTTCGTAGGAAAGACGAAGGCGCGCCATCGCCTGCGGGCGGATGTTGTAGACCAGCACGTCCGCGCGCTTCGCGAGCGCCAGGCAGGCTTCGCGCGCCGGCGCCTGCTTCAGGTCGAGGACGATCGAGCGCTTGTTGCGATTGGCGTTGAGGAAGATGTGCCCCATGCCCGGGTTGCGGAACGGCCAGACCCAGCGCATGTTGTCGCCCTCGGGCGATTCCACCTTGATCACGTCGGCGCCGAAGTCGGCCAGGATCTGCGTGGAATACGGCCCCATCACCACGCTCGTCAGATCGAGCACGCGAACGCCGTCGAGCGGTCCGGGCATGGCTAGGCGTTCAGGCGAGCAAGGAGCTCGCGCGTCTTGGCGGGGTCATGCGCGCGCAGCACCCGCTGCGCGAGCGCCTGCACCTCGCCGAGGTTTGTGCGCAGGATGCGCTCCTTGATGGCGAGGAGCTGCGACGGATGCATCGAGAAGTTGCGCAGCCCCAGGCCGAGGAGCAGCCGGGTGAGCTGCAGGTCGCCCGCCATCTCTCCACACACGGCGACGGGGGTTCCGCCGCGCGTGGCCGTTTGGATGGTGCCGGCCACGAGGGTGAGCACGGCCGGATGCAGCGGATCGTACAGGTGCGCCACCGAGTCGTCGGTGCGGTCGATGGCGAGCGTGTACTGGATGAGGTCGTTGGTGCCGATCGAGAGGAAGTTGAGCTTGCGCATGAAGATCGGCAGCGCGAGCGCCGCGGCCGGGATCTCGATCATTCCGCCGACCTCGATCGCCTTGTCGTAGGGCTGGCCGCGCTCGTCGAGCTGCTGCTTCGCCTGCTTGATGAGGGCGAGCGTCTGCTCGATCTCGTGGGCGTGCGCGAGCATCGGGAGCAGGATGCGCACGCGCCCGTAGTGCGACGCGCGCAGGATCGCGCGCAGCTGCGTGAGGAACATCTGCGGCTCCGCCAGGCAGAAGCGGATGGCGCGCAGGCCCATCGCCGGATTGGGCATGGTATGCGGCACGCCGTTGCCCTCGATCGCCTTGTCGGCGCCGATGTCGAGCGTGCGCAGGACCACGGGACGGCCCTGCATCGCCTGCGCCACTTCGCGGTACGCGGTGAACTGCTCCTCTTCTCCCGGCAGGTCCTTGCGGTTTAGGAACAGGAACTCGGTGCGGAAGAGCCCGACGCCCTCCGCGCCGGCCTCCACCACTTCGGCCATGTCCTGCGGCAGCTCGATGTTGGCGTAGAGCTCGATCGGCGTGCCGTCGAGCGTCGTGGCGGGGGTGGTCTTGAGGCGTTTGAGCCTCTGGCGCTCGATGCCGAGCTGCGACTGGCGCAGCCGGTATTCCGCGAGCACCAGCGGATCGGGGTTGACGATCAGCACGCCCAGCATGCCGTCCACGATCAGAAGCTCGCCCTCGCTGATCGTCTGGCGCGCGTGGTGCAGGCCGACGATCGCCGGGATGCCGAGGCTGCGGGCGACGATCGCGGTGTGCGAGGTGACGCCGCCGACGTCGGTGACGAAGCCGCCGAAGTGGTGGCGCTTGAAGAGGATCATGTCGGCGGGCGACAGGTCGTGCGCCACCACGATCAGCTTCTGCTCCTCCGAGAGCGCCGGCTCCGGCAGCGTCTGCCCGCCCATCATGGCCTTCAGCACGCGCTCCACCGCCTGCTGCACGTCGGCCTTGCGCTCGCGCAAGTAAGGGTCCTCGATCTCGTCGAAGCGCGCGGTGAGCTTCTCCATCTGCTGCACCAGCGCCCATTCGGCGTTGGCACGCCGTCCGCGGATCAGCTCGCGCGGCGCCTCGGCGAGCGCCGAATCATCGAGGATCATGCGGTGCAGGTTGAGGAACGCCTCGAACTCCGCGGGAGCGCCCGCGGGGATGTGCGCCTTCAGCGCCTCGAGCTCGGCGCGCGCCTCGCGGATGGCGCTGTCGAACCTCGCCACCTCGGCCTCGACCTGCTGCTCGGCCACCTCGTAGTGCGCCACCTCGAGTCGCGCGGTGGACACGAGGTGCGCATAGCCGATGGTGATCCCGCCGGAAACGGGGTAGCCGTGCAGTACGAAATTCATTCCCCTTCGCCGAATCTATCGCGGATCAGTTGCAGCAATGCTGCGATCGCCTGGTCGGCATCGGCGCCTTCGGCGTCGATCACCACGCTCGTGCCCTGGCCGGCGGCCAGCATCATGACGCCCATGATGCTCTTCGCATTCACCCGGCGGCCGCTGCGCGAGAGCCAGATCTCTGAAGCGAAGCCGCTCGCGACCTGCGTCAACTTGGCGGACGCCCGGGCGTGCAGGCCAAGCTTGTTGATGATTTCGACCGTCGCGCTAGGCATCGCAGCAGCGGTCGGTGTTCATGTGCACCACCCCCTCGGCGCCCCCGGTCATCGCCCTTTGGACCGCACCGGACAGCGACCCGTTGCGCCCGGTCACCACGCGCAGGAGCATCGGCAGCGACAGACCCGACACGCCTTCGACATGGCCGTCCTGCAGCAGGCGCGACACCACGTTGCCGGGCGTCGCGCCGAAGATGTCGGTCAGCACGAGGACGCCATCGCCTGCGTCGATCGTCTCCAGGAGCTGGCGCGCGCGCAGGACGAGATCGTCCGGGTCGTCCTGCCGCCACACGCTCAGCGTCGCGACCTGTCTGGGGGCCGCGCCGAGGATTTGCGCGGCGCTCGTCACGAGCGCGGTGCCGATCTCGCCGTGCGTGACGAGCAGGATGCCGATCACTGCAGGGCCCGCTCGAGCTCGTCCATGAACATCCCGGCGACGTCGAAGCCGGTCTGGTCCTGGATCTCGCGGAAGCAGGTGGGGCTCGTCACGTTCACCTCGGTGAGCCAGTTGCCGATGACATCGAGCCCCACCAGGAGCAGGCCGCGCCTGGCAAGCAACGGCCCGAGGGCGCCGGCGATCTCGCGATGGCGCGCGCTCGCGGGCTGCGCCACGCCGCGGCCGCCGGCGGCGAGGTTGCCGCGCGATTCGCCCGGCTTCGGGATGCGCGCGAGGCAGTGCGGCACCAGCTTGCCGCCGATGATCAGCACGCGCTTGTCGCCCTCGGCGATCTCGGGAATGTAGCGCTGCGCCATCACGGTCTGCGCGCCGCCGCGCGCCATCAGCTCGATGATGACGTTGCGGTTCGGGTCGTCGGCGCGCGCGCGGAAGATGTTCTCCCCGCCCATGACGTCCAGGCGCTTCAGCACGACGTCGCGCTGCTCGTCGATGAACGCCTGCAGGCGCTGCGGCTCGCGCGTGACGAGGGTCGGCGCGACGAACTGCGCGAACTCGGCGATGGCGAGCTTCTCGTTGTGATCGCGGATGGCGTCTGGCGCGTTGAATACCCGCGCGCCCTGGCGCGCGGCGGCCGACAAGAGCCAGGTGCTCACCACGTACTCGAGGTCGAACGGCGGGTCCTTGCGCATCAGCACGGCGCTGAAGCGCGACAGCGCGCGCTCGTCGGATTCGTGCGTCCGGTACCAGTCCTCGTCGTTATCGGCGAGCGAGAGGCGCGTGCAGCGCGCGTCGACCCGGTTCTTCCACCAGTGCAGGTCGGGCTGCTCGCAGATCCACACCGCGTGGCCGCGCGCCTGCGCGGCGCGCATCATCGTGACCGTCGTGTCCTTGTAGGCCTTGAGCGACCCGACCGGGTCGATGATGAACAGGAACTCCAGATCTATTTGCTCTGCGAGACCATGAATTCCACTGCGGCGCGGACATCGGCGTCGCTGAGGGACGGGTTGCCGCCCTTGGGCGGCATCGCGTTCTTGCCCTTGAGCGCGGACTGCACGAGCGTATCGACGCCGGTCTTGATGCGCGGCGCCCATGCGGCCTTGTCGCCGAGCTTCGGCGCGCCGGCGACCCCCGCGGTATGGCAGGCGGTGCACACGCTGTCGAACACTTTCTTGCCGTCGGGCGCTGCCGCGGCCTGCGGCTGGGACGCGGCGGCGCCTTGCGCCGCCGCGGCGGCTGCAGCGGCGGGCTTGGGCGCCGCCGGCTCCTTGAATTTCGCGCCGCCGGAATTCGCGAGGAACACCACCGCGCGCGCGACCTCGTCGTCGCTGAGCGAGGCGTTGCCGCCCTTCGGCGGCATTGCGCCCTTGCCCTTCATCGCGGAGGCGAGGAGCGCGTTGAGGCCCTGCTTGATGCGCGGTCCCCAGGCCGCGGCGTCGCCGATCTTCGGCGCGCCGGCGACGCCCGCCTGGTGGCACGTCGCGCACACTTCCTTCACCACCTGCTCGCCGCTGCGCGCGCCGCCGGCGGCGGCTCCCGCGGCGGCGAACTCGACGTGCCCGACGGGCTGCAGGCGCGCCGCCACGGATTCCGGCGTGAGCGCATTCGGATCCGCGCTCGGCTTGCTGATGACGAGCTGCACGACCAGGATGATCCCGACGATCGGGATCACGAACGAAAGCAGGACCACGACGATCAGCTGCTGCGGCGTCTTGATGAACGACGAATGCTCGTCGTGCTCGGTCTCAGCGGGGCTCTGAGAAGACATCAGGGCATTGGCCTCGTTATTGGATAAAGGTATGATTTTAACTTGGAAAAGCGCCCGTAGCTCAGCGGATTAGAGTATTGGCCTCCGAAGCCAAGGGTCGTGGGTTCGAATCCCGCCGGGCGCGCCAGATTCAAACCGCAAGTCCGCATCCAAGACGGACACACCGAGGAGGATTGCCATGAAGCTGCACTGGCTGGGGTGGGCATTGCTGATGCTCGCCGGCGCCGCATCGGCGCAGCAGTACCCGGCGAAGAGCATCACCATGATGGTGCCGTTTGCCGCGGGCGGGCCGACCGACACGGTGGCGCGCGTCGTGGCGCAGTACATGTCGAAGCCGCTCGGCCAGACAGTGCTGGTGGAGAACCGCCCGAGCGCTGGCGGCATCCTCGCGCCGGAGGTGGTGAAGAACGCCAAGCCCGACGGCTATACGCTCCTCATCCACCACATCGGCATGTCCACCATCCCGACGCTCTACCGCCAGCTGCGCTTCAACGTGCTGACCGACTTCGATTACATCGGCCTCATCAACGACGTGCCGATGACGCTGATCGCGAAGCCCGGGTTCCCCGCCAAGGACTTCAAGGAGTTCCTCGCCTACATCAAGGCGAACAAGGACAAGGTCACGTACGCGAACGCCGGCATTGGCGCCGCCTCGCACCTGTGCGGCATGCTCTTCATGAGCGCGATCCAGACCGACTTCCTCACGGTCCCGTACAAGGGCACCGGACCGGCGATGAACGACCTGCTCGGCGGCCAGGTGGACTTCATGTGCGACCAGACCACGAGCACCACCTCGCAGATCAAGGGCGGCAAGGTGCGCGTGTACGGCGTGACGTCGCTCAAGCGCGTGCCGACCTTGCCCGAGATCCCGACGCTGGACGAGCAGGGGCTGAAGGGCTTCGAGGTCGGCATCTGGCACGGGCTCTACGGCCCGAAAGGCATGCCGAAGCCGGTCCTCGACAAGCTCGTGGCCGCGCTGCAGGACACGCTGAAGAACGACGAGGTGAAGAAGCGCTTCGCCGACCTCGGCGCGACCACGTTCCCGCCGGACAAGGCCACGCCTGCGGCGCTGCAGGCGCAGCTCAAGTCCGAGATCGACAAGTGGGGGCCGCTCATCAAGAAAGCCGGCGTATACGCCGATTAGGTTCTAGAAGAACCTATTTCTTCAGCGAAGCGGCGAGGAACTTCCCCGCTTCGGCTTTCGCCGCCTTGTCCGCCTTCGCGTCGTAGCGGATCGGGATGTTGAACTTCTTGCCGAGGGCGGTGGCCTCCGGGTTGGTGAAGGCGTGCACTGCGCCGGGATATTCCACCACGCGGTAGTCCGCGTTCGCCGCCTTCATGTCCTTCTCCAGCGCGGCGTACTGCTCCGGCTTGACGAACTTGTCGTCGGCGCCGTTCAGCACCAGGACCTTGGCCTTCACCGTGCCGGGCGCCGGAGGCGGCGTGTTGAGGCCGAGCGAGGCGTGGAAGCCGGCGACGGCCGCGAGGTCGGCGCCGGCGCGCGCCATGTT
>DATAHF010000104.1:0-6469 GCA_036263315.1 Burkholderiales bacterium | reverse complement strand
AAGGGCGCGCCGCACGTCATCGATGTGCGCAACCTCGGCCTGATGGGCGCGGTCGAGCTCGAACCTCGCGCCGGGGCAATCGGCGCGAGGGGTTACGAGGCGTTCGTGAAGATGTTCGAGTCCGGCGTGCTCATCCGCTATACCGGCGACACGCTGGCGTTCTCGCCGCCGCTCATCATCGAAGAGGCGCAGATCGACCGCCTGTTCCAGACGATCCGCGACGCGCTGCAGTCTACCGAATAGCTGTCTACCGACTAGCTATTTAGAAGCCGCCCGCACTACGCCCAGGCGCCGCCCGCGCGTCTGCTGCTTCAGGCGCGGCGGAGTCACCAGGTCGCGCACGAAGTTGGGCAGCGCGAACACGCCCTCGTGGGTCTCGCCGTTGTAGTAGCGCAGCTCCTGCAGCTTCCGCGCTTCGATGCGCCGGTCGATCTCGTCGGCGGTGAAGGCCTTCGGGTCGAGCTTGTCCGAGCACACCGCCATGGCCCACAGCGAGCCGTAGAGCGGGATATACATGGTGTACGGGCGGACGATGCGGAACACGCCGTTCAGCCGCTGGGCGAGCTCCGCCACGCGCTCGGGCCGCGCGATCGGCGAGCCGATGTGCAGCGTGAGAGCGCCGCCGGGCGCGAGCGCCTGGCGCAGCTGCTGGAAGAACTCGGTGGAGTAGAGCGCCTCGGCCGGCCCCATCGGGTCGTTCAGGTCGAGCGCGATCAGGTCGAACTTCTCCTGCGTCTCGCGCACGAACTTCATCCCGTCGTCGACCAGGACCCGCAGCTTGGGGTTGTCGAAGACGCCGTTGTGCACGGCGCGGAAGTGCTCCTTCGCCACCTCGATCACGTCGCCGTCGATCTCGACCATGGTCACCTGCTCGACCGAGGGGTGCTTGAGCGCCTCCTCCGAGCTGCCGCCGTCGCCGCCGCCGATGATGAGCACGCGCTTGGGCGCGTTGTGCGCGGTGAGCGCGGGGTGCACGAGGTTCTCGTGATAGACGAACTCCTCCTTCTCGGAGGTCATGTTGAACCCGTCGAGGCGGAAGATGCGACCGTAGTGCGGCGTCTCGTAGATCTGCATCTTCTGGAAGCGCGTCTGCCACTCCCCCAGCTGGCGCGAGGCCTTGATGTAGAAGCCGGTGCTGTCGTTCAGCGGCTCCATGAGGAGATGGTCGCCGCGGTCGATCTCATGCCGGGCGATCTCAGCGGGCTGGAAGTGCTCGATCAGGAGGCCGAAGAGCTTGCGGGCCTTCTCGGAATTGTCCGCGCTGTAGTTGCACACGTAGACGTCGAGCGTCAGCCCCTGGCGCTCGGGCCAGGTGTGGATCGCGAGATGCGACTCCGCCAGGACCACGGTGCCGGTGAAGCCACCGCCGTCGAAGGTATGGAAAGTGGCATCCATGGTTGTCAGGCCTGCGGCCTCCACCATGGCGAGGCACTTGGCGCGGAAGCCTTGGCCATCGAGCAGCAGCTGTGGATCGCAACGACAGCCGCCGAGGTCACCGATGAGATGCAGACCATTCATAGCCCAACTCCCCAAAAAGCGAAGGCGCAGCTTTCCGGGCAATACACCCGGGCCGCGCCCTCGATCCGCGCCCTATTCGGCGCTCGACTGCGATCTCTGATCGCGCTCAATTCGTGCAAAACCTCCTAGGCCTCGCTGGCATTTGCGCCGCGCATTTGCATTACCACAGAATCAATCAGGCGGCGAGCGATCGAGATTTTGCTTGGAAGTTTAGGCAATTGCAATAGATCGAACCATTTCGCGTCCTCGATTTCCGACGGCTGCGGCCGAATCTCGCCGCTCGCGTAGTCGCACACGAACGCGATCATGAGCGAATGCGGAAACGGCCACGACTGGCTGGCGAAGTAGCGGCTGTTGCTTATCCGCACGCCGACTTCCTCCTCCACTTCGCGCGCCAGGCACTGCTCGAGCGATTCGCCCGGCTCCACGAATCCGGCGAGCGCGCTGTACATGCCCGCCGGAAAGTGGGGGCTGCGCGCAAGGAGAAGCTGCTTTTCCCGCCTCACCAGCGCCATCACGGCCGGCGCCACCCGCGGATAGGCGGAGAGCTTGCAGGCGGGACACACGCGCACCCGCTCTTCGCTCTTGGAGAGGGTCGGCGTGCCGCAGCGCCCGCAGAACTGGTGGCTGCGGTCCCAGTCGATCAGCTGGAGCGCGCGGCCAGCGAGGGCGAAGTGCGCGTCGTCCAGCACCGAGAAGAGCGAGCGCAGGCCGGCCCAGGCGAGGCCGGCGGGCGCCTCGGACTCCTTGGCGAGCTCGGCGGCCCAGAGGTCGCCCGCGCGGTGACGCCCTAGATATAGGGTCCGAACCGCCGAAGCCCCCAACCAGTTGTGGTTTTTCTGCAACGGCAACCGGGCCCAGGCCGGCCGGGCCCGCACCCGCAAGTCGTCGGAAGCGCCCTCCAGCGGGCCCATCTCGACCAGCAGCTGGTCGCCCTTGAAGACGAACCAGTGGCCCTCCCCGGGGGCCGCGCAGGTGACGTGGTGCTCGTAATCGGCAGGTCGGCAGAACGGGAGCTCGGTCATGCGCTGAGTATAATTTGCGCCCTCCCGATGGATTCCGCTGCAACCGCCAAGGCTTCGGACGGCGAGCTCGCCAATTCGATTCGCGTCCTCGCGATGGACGCCGTCGAGGCGGCCAAGTCCGGCCATCCCGGCATGCCGATGGGCATGGCCGAGATCGCGGTGGCGCTCTGGAAGCGCCACCTCAAGCACAACCCCGCAAATCCCGCCTGGCCCGACCGCGATCGCTTCGTGCTCTCGAACGGGCACGGCTCGATGCTTCTCTACAGCCTGCTGCACCTCACCGGCTACGACCTGCCCCTCGAGGAGCTCAAGCGCTTCCGCCAGCTCGGCTCCAAGACGCCGGGCCACCCCGAGCGCGGCATCACGCCGGGCGTAGAGACCACCACCGGGCCGCTCGGGCAGGGCGTAGCCAACGCGGTGGGGATGGCGCTCGCCGAACGGCTGCTAGCCGCGGAATTCAACCGCCCCGGCCACGACATCGTCGATCACTCCACCTACGTCTTCCTCGGCGACGGCTGCATGATGGAAGGCATCTCGCACGAGGCCTGCGCGCTGGCCGGGACGCTGAAGCTCGGCCGCCTGATCGCGGTGTACGACGACAACGGCATCTCCATCGACTCCGAGAAAGGCCAGATCGGGCAGTGGTACACCGACGACGTGCGCCGGCGCTTCGAGGCGTACGGCTGGCAGGTCATTCCGAACGTCGATGGCCACGACGTCGAGGCGGTGGACCGTGCCCTGCGCAAGGCGAAAAGGGAGGCAAAAGCGGGCTCGAAGTCGCGGCCGACGCTGATCTGCTGCAAGACGACGATCGGCAAGGGTGCGCCCACCAAGGCGAACACCGGCGGGGCGCATGGGGCTCCGCTGGGCGAAAAGGAGGTGGCGGCGACGCGCGAGGCCCTCGGCTGGCGCCACGCCGCGTTCGACATCCCCGAGAGCGTGTACCGCGGCTGGGATGCGCGCGAGGCCGGCAAGCGCGCCGAGCGGCGCTGGAACCGGCTGTTCGCCTCGTACGAAAAGCAGTTCCCGCAGCAGGCGGCCGAATTCCGGCGCCGCGTGGCGGGCGAGCTGCCCGCGGACTTCGACGCGCGCGTGGACGCGCTCGTGAAGGAGGCCGATGCCAAGGCGGAGACGCTCGCCACCCGCAAGGCGTCCCAGATGGTGCTCGAGGCGCTGACGCCCGCGCTTCCGGAGCTCCTCGGGGGGTCGGCAGACCTCACCGGCTCGAACCTCACCATGGTGAAGGCGTCGAAAGTGGTCGGCCGCGAAGGCGGCGGCAACTATGTGTTCTACGGCGTGCGCGAGTTCGGCATGTGCGCGCTGATGAACGGCCTGGCGCTCCATGGCGGGTTCATCCCGTACGGCGGCACCTTCCTCGTGTTCTCGGACTACGCGCGCAATGCCTTGCGCCTCGCGGCGCTCATGGGCCTCCGGGTGGCCTACGTCTTTTCACACGACTCCATCGGCCTGGGCGAGGACGGTCCGACGCACCAGCCGATCGAGCACGCGGCGACGCTGCGCCTGCTTCCCAACATGGATGTCTGGCGACCGAGCGACATGGTCGAGACCGCCGTCGCGTGGGCGAGCGCCCTGCGCAGGCGGGATGGGCCGAGCGCGCTATTGCTCAGCCGCCAGAATCTGGCATTTTCAAAGCGCCATGCGTTGGAAGACGTGCGCCGCGGCGGCTATGTGCTTTCCGATGCCCCGGGCGCGCGCGCGGTGATCATCGCCACGGGGTCCGAAGTTCCGCTCGCGCTCGCGGCCCAGCAGTTGCTCGCGCAAGACAACGTCGCGGTGCGCGTGGTATCCATGCCCTGCACCAGCGCGTTCGACCGCCAGGCGGAGGATTACCGCAAGGCGGTGTTGCCGGCGGGACTGCCCAAGGTGGCGGTCGAGGCCGGCGTCACCGACTACTGGCGCAAGTACGTCGGGCTTGAAGGCGCGGTGGTCGGCATCGACCGCTACGGCGAGTCCGCCCCCGCCGGGGAACTGTTCAAGCATTTTGGCTTCACACCTGAGAGGGTCGCGCAAGCCGTCAAAGCGGTTGTTTGAAGCTCGCTTGACATCGCTCAAGCGCCGCCTCGCCCCGGCGAGGCTCAATGCGGTGGGACAAAACCGGCTTATTGGAGCTTTTCAATGACGATCAAGGTGGCAATCAACGGCTTCGGGCGCATCGGACGCAACATCCTGCGCGCGCACTACGAGAGCGGCAAGAAGCACGGCCTGCAGTTCGTGGCGGTGAACGATCTGGGCGACGCGCACACCAACGCACACCTGCTCAAGTACGACACCGCGCATGGCCGCTTCAAGGGCACCGTGGGCGTCGAGGGCAGCGCGCTCCTCGTGAATGGCGATTCCATCCGCGTCGTCGCCGAGCGCGACCCGGCCAAGCTGCCGTGGAAGGACATGGGCGTGGACGTGGTGATGGAGTGCACCGGTCTCTTTACAGGAAAGGCAAAGGCGGGCGCCCACCTGCAAGCCGGTGCGCGCAAGGTCATCATCTCGGCGCCCGGCGAGAAGGACGTGGACCGCACCGTGGTCTACGGCGTGAACCACAAGGACCTGAAAGCTTCGGATACGGTCATCTCGAACGCCTCGTGCACCACCAACTGCCTTGCGCCGCTCGTCAAGGCGCTCGACGACCGCGTCGGGGTGGTCTCGGGCCTGATGACCACCATCCACTCCTACACGAACGACCAGGTCCTGACCGACGTGTACCACAAGGATCTGCGCCGTGCGCGCGCCGCGACTCAGAACCAGATTCCCACCAAGACCGGTGCCGCCGCCGCGGTCGGGCTGGTGCTGCCGCACCTGAACGGCAAGCTCGACGGCTTCTCGATCCGCGTGCCGACGATCAACGTGTCGCTCGTGGATCTGACCTTCGTGGCGAAGAAGGCGACGAGCGTCGAGGAAGTGAACAAGGCGGTGAAGCAGGCCGCGGATACGGACCTGAAGGGCATCCTCGAGTACAGCACCGAGCCGCTGGTGTCCTCGGACTTCAACCACAACCCCGCCAGCTCGATTTTCGATGCCACCATCACGAAGGTTGTGGACGGCACGCTGGTCAAGGTCTATTCCTGGTACGACAACGAGTGGGGCTTCTCCAACCGCATGCTCGACGTCGCGGTGGCGCTGGTCAACGCCAAGTAGCGTGTCCGCCGTCCTCGTCGAGCGCCGCGGCGAGGTCGCGCTCGTCGCGCTGAACCGCCCCGAGCGCCTGAACGCGGTCAATGAGGAAATCCGCCGCGAGCTGCCCGCCGCCGTGGCATCGCTGGAGGCTGACCCCGGCGTAAAGGCGATCGTGCTGCGCGGCTCCGGCGAGCGCGCGTTCTCCGCGGGCCAGGATCTCAACGAGGCTGCCGGCTATGGGGTCGATGACGTGGAGCCGTGGTTCCGCGGCCAGCACGCCATGTTCAGCGCAGTGCGCGGCTGCAACAAGCCGACCGTCGCTGCGCTCGTGGGCGTCGCGGCCGGCGCCGCGTATCAGCTCGCGCTGTACTGCGACATGCGGGTAGGCCATGCGGAACTGCGCATCGGCCAGCCCGAAGTGAACACCGGGCTGGGCTCCATCATGGGCACCTCGCAGATGATGTGGCACGTCCCGGTTTCCATCAACGCGGAGCTCTCGCTCGGCGGCGAGCTCATCAGCGGCGAGCGCGCGTACGCCTTGGGGCTCGTGAACGTCCTGGTCGCGAAAGACCTTGTGCTGGAAGAGGCGCTCGCCGTGGCGCGCAAGCTCGCGTCGCGGCCGCCGAACGCGATTCGCCTCACGAAGGAAAGGCTGCGCGAGCTGACGCAGGCGGCCTTCGACGAGCTGCTTGCGGCCACGATCCGCTACCAGCGCCGCGCGTACGAGTCGGGCGAACCCCGGCGCCACATGAAAGAACTGCTCAACAGGAAGAGATCATGAAGTTCAAGCGCATGAC
>DATAHF010000103.1:0-6232 GCA_036263315.1 Burkholderiales bacterium | reverse complement strand
CCGGCGCCCGGCTCCGACATGGCGAGCGCGCCGACGTGCTCGCCGGACACGAGCTTCGGCAGGTATTTCTTCTTCTGCGCGGCGCTGCCGTTGCGCCGGATCTGGTTCACGCAAAGGTTGGAGTGCGCGCCGTAGGAGAGGCCGACCGACGCGGAAGCGCGCGAGATTTCCTCCATGGCCACGATGTGAGCGAGGTAGCCCATCATCGTGCCGCCGTAGTCCTCCTCGACCGTAATGCCGAGGAGGCCGAGCGCGCCCAGCTTCTTCCACAAGTCCGCGGGAAATGCGTTGCTGCGATCGATGTCGGCGGCGCGCGGCGCGATCTCGCGCGCGGCAAAGTCGCGCACGGTCTCGCGCAGCATGGCGACGGTGTCGCCGTGGTCGAAGCTGAGGAAGCTCATGCCTGTTCCGGAGTGTCGGGCGTATTGGCGAGCGTCATCAGGGTCTGCTGCATCGTGGCGACGAGCGTCCCTTCGGCGTCGAATACCTCGCCCCGGGTCACGGTGAGCGTGCGGCCCGCCTTGAGCACCTCGCCGCGCGCGCGCAACGAGCGGCGCGCGGGATGCAGGATGTTGATCTTGTATTCCACGGTGATGGGCGAGGCGTGGGCGGGCATCAGGGAGTAGGCCGCGTAGCCGCACGCGGTATCCGCGATCATGCCGACGATTCCGCCGTGGATGTAGCCTTTTTGCTGCGTCAGGTCCTCGCGCCAGGCGAGCGCGATCTCCACGCGCCCCGCCTCGACGAGCGCGAGCTCGGCGCCGATGAGCGCCATCGCCTTCTGGCGGCCGAAGCTCGCGCGCACGCGGCTGGCAAAGTGAGGGTCGACGACGCGGGCGTCCATGGGAGCCAAAAAGCGTACTTGACGTTTACGTTAACGTCAACTCGGCCGACCGGCCCTCAGGCGCGCAGGCGCTTGCGCACCCGCTTCTCGAAGGCGCGGATCTCGGAAAGCTGGGCGTCGAGGTCCGCCTGCTGCTGCACCAGGCTCGCCTTGTGCGCCTCCAGCACCGCGAGAAAGCGCTGCAGCTGGGGACGCTCGTCGCGCCCCGGCTCGTACATGTCGATGAGCTCGCGGATCTCGGAAAGCGAAAGCCCGAGGCGCTTGCCGCGCAAGGTGAGCTTGAGCCGGGTGCGATCGCGCGCCGTGTAGATGCGCCGCTGCCCGGCGCGCCGCGGCGCGAGCAGCCCCTGGTCCTCGTAGAAGCGGATGGCGCGCGGCGTGACGTCGAATTCGCGCGCCAGCTCCCCGATGGAGAACTCGCCGCGCTGCGTATCGTCCATCCCCATGATAAGTTCGTTCATTTTAGCGGAAGCCCCTTGCTCGAATACCCGTTCAGCGACATGCCGGCGCCCGGCCAGCGCGTCGAGGTCGCCCCCGGCGTGCACTGGCTGAGCATGCCTTTGCCGTTTCAGCTCGATCACATCAACCTGTGGCTGCTGGAGGACGACGACGGCGCGTGGACCATCGTCGACACCGGCATCGGCAACGCCCCGACGCGCGCGCTCTGGGAGCAGCTCTTCGCCTCGGTAAAGAAGGTGCGGCGCGTGATCCTCACCCACTACCACCCGGACCATGCCGGCAATGCCGCGTGGCTCTGCGAGCGCTTCGGCGCGGAGCTGTGGACCACCCAGGGTGAGTACCTCACGGCGCATGCCGTGCGCTCCTCGAGCGCGGGCTACACCAAGGACGCGGTGCTCTCGGTGTTCCGGCGAAACGGCCTGGACGATGCCCACTTCGCGAGCATGGCGGGCGGCGGCAACCGCTACGCGGCGCTCGTGCCCGACTTCCCGCATTCCTACCGGCGCATCATCGAAGGCGACCGCATCCGCATCGGCAGGCACGAGTGGCGCGCGATCATCGGCCATGGCCACGCGCCCGAGCACCTGTCGCTCTACTCCAAGGGGCTCAACACCGTCATCGCTGGCGACATGCTGCTTTCGACCATCTCCACCAACGTGAGCGTCTGGTCGATCGATCCCGAAGGCGACCCGTTGCGGCTTTTCCTCGATTCCATCGCGCGCTACCGCGACCTCCCCGCGGACATGCTGGTGCTGCCTTCGCACGGCAAGCCCTTCCGCGGGGCGCACGAGCGCGTCGCGCAACTCGAGGCGCACCACCAGGCGCGCTTCGCGGAGCTCACCGAGGCGCTCAAGGGCGCCGCGCGCAGCGCCGGGGAGCTCCTGGGCGTCCTCTTCCGGCGCAAGCTCGATGCGCACCAGACTTTTTTCGCGATGGGCGAGGCCATAGCCCACCTGCACTACCTGTACTATGCGGGGCGCGCGAGCCGCAGCCTCGGTTCCGACGGCATCATGCGCTACGCCGCACCCTGATTCCATGAACGCTCCCCTCCAGAACCCCGAACCCGAAGCGCTCGCCAAGGTGCTGCACGAAGTGGCCGAGCGCTCCTCCAAGATCCTCGGCGACTTCGCCGCGCGGCAGAGCGAGAGCCTGTCGGCGGCGGTGCGCGACGAGATGGGCATCGCCAAGGCCTTCATGGATCTCTACGCCCGCATGGCGCGCGACCCGGCGCTCATGGCGAGCGTGTCGGTGAACTGGTGGATCGATTCCATGCGGCTGTGGCAGTCGAGCTGGATGAAGATGATGGGCATGGCGTCGGAGGCCGTGGCCGAGCCGGCGAAGGGCGACTGGCGCTTCAAGGACGAGGAGTGGACGAAGAACTTCCTCTTCGACTACATCAAGCAGAGCTACCTCGTGGCCGCGCGCCACATCCAGCACGCCGTCTCGAGCGTCGAAGGCTTGTCCGACGAATCGGAAAAGAAGGTCGCGTTCTTCACGCGCCAGTACGTCGATGCGCTCGCGCCCTCGAACTTCCTCATGACGAACCCGCAGGTGCTGCGCGAGACGCTCTCGAGCGGCGGCCAGAACCTGGTGAAGGGCCTGAATAACCTGCTCGCCGACATCGAGAAGGGCGGCGGCCAGCTGCGCATCTCGATGACCGACGAGAACGCGTTCACGCTGGGCAAGAACGTCGCGACGACGCCGGGCAAGGTGGTCTACCAGAACGACCTGATGCAGCTCATCCAGTACGAGCCGCGCACCAAGGAGGTCTTCCGCCAGCCGCTCGTCATCATTCCGCCCTGGATCAACAAGTACTACATCCTCGACCTGCGCGAGAAGAACTCGTTCATCCGCTGGGCGCTGGAGCAGGGCCACACCGTCTTCGTCGTCTCGTGGGTGAACCCCGATGCGCGCCTTGCGCAAAAGGGGTTCGACAACTACATGCTCGAAGGCGCCATCGGCGCGCTCGACGCGGTGGAAAAGGCGACCGGCGAGCGCAAGGTGAATTTCATCGGCTACTGCCTGGGCGGCACGCTCCTTGGCGCAACCCTCGCTTACCTTGCGGCCAAAGGCGACGAGCGGATCGCGAGCGCCACCTTCTTCGTGAGCCTGCTCGACTTCTCGCAGCCGGGCGAGCTCGGCGTCTTCATCGACGAGGCGCAGGTCGAGAACCTCGAGCGCAAGATGAACGAGCGCGGCTACCTCGAGGGCTCCGAGATGGCGAGCACCTTCAACCTGCTGCGCGCGAACGACCTGGTGTGGTCCTTCGTCATCAACAACTACCTGCTCGGCAAGGACCCGTTCCCCTTCGACCTGCTTTACTGGAACGCCGACTCCACGCGCATGCCGGCGCGCATGCACAGCTTCTATCTGCGCAACATGTACATCAAGAACCTGATGGGCGTGCCCGGCGGGATCAAGCTCGACGGCGTGCCGATCGACCTCGGCAAGGTGAAGCTGCCGGCGTACTTCATCTCCACGGTCGAAGACCATATCGCGCCGTGGAAGACCACCTACAAGGGCGCGCGCGACCTCGGCGGGGCGGGACGCGGGGCGGTCCGGTTTGTGCTCGGCGGCTCGGGGCACATCGCCGGCATCGTGAATCCGCCGGCGTCGAACAAGTACCACTACTGGACCAACGACACGTTGCCCGCGACCGCGGACGAATGGTTTGCCTCCGCCAAGCAGCTCCCCGGCTCGTGGTGGAACGACTGGCAGCGCTGGATCGCCGAGCGCAACGGCGGCGAGAAGGTCCCGGCGCGAGCGCCGAAGAACGCTATCGAGAACGCACCGGGCAGCTACGCGATGCTTCGCCTGGGAAGCAAGTTCTGAACGCCTAGGGCTGCGGGTCGCGCGGCTTTCGCGGCGCGCCGGCCGCCAGCCGGTCGAAAAGCGCGCCCGGCATCACCCGAAGAAGGACCGATACCGCGGCCATCTGCCACGGGACGATGGCGAGCCTGCGCTTCGCTGCAATGGCCCGGGCAATGCGCCGTGCGCCGTCCTCGGCCGAGATCAGGAACGGCATGCGGAAGCGGTTGACCCGCGTAAGCGGCGTGTCGATGTAGCCCGGGCAGATGCACACCACGTTCACGCCGCTGCCGTGCAGCTCCACGCGCAGGCTCTCGAGCCAGCTGATCGCCGCGGCCTTCGAGGCGCTGTACGCGCCGTTGCCGCCAAGGCCGCGAAACCCTGCCACGCTCGCGATTCCGGCGAGCGTGCCGCGACCCGCGCTCTTCATGGCCGGCGCGAAGGCCGCGAGCGTCGCCGCCATGCCGCAGACGTTGACGTCCAGGATGCGCCGCAGCTTCGCCACGTCCTCGATGTCCTCGCCCAGCGTGCCCGTGCCGATGCCGGCGTTGGCGATGACGAGGTCCGGGACGCCGCAGCGCGCGATGAAGTCGGCCGCAATGCGCTTCAGCGCGGCCGTGTCCGTGACGTCCGCCTGGTAGGAGAATTCGTAGCCTTCGACGGCGCGCCGGGAAATCGCGGCCACCGTGGCGCCGGAGGCGGCATAGTGAGCGGCAAGCGCCGCGCCGATGCCGGAGGAGGCGCCGCTGATGACGACGCGCACGAACCCGAAGCGCTACTTCTTGCGCTCGGAAGCCGCCCGGCCCACGAGGTAGTCGACCACGCGCATCATTTCCTTCGTGCCGCCGGCCATGCGAGCCGAGGTCAGGTACTTGCCGTCGATGACGAAGGTGGGCACCCCCTTCACATCGTAGGTCGCCAGGGCTTTCTTGGCGGCGTCCACCTGGGCCTGGATCTCGCTCGAATGCCACAGCTCGGTAAAGCGCTTCTCATCCACGCCGTTCGAGGCGACCCAGGCGACCACGTTCTTTTCCACGTTCAGCTGCTTGCCGTCGAAGTGGTGGTTGTCGTAGAGCGGCCAGTGCAGGCGCGCGATCTGGTTCATCGCGCCCAGCGTAAAGAAGGTGCGGGCGAAGGATTCGGAGCTCTCGGTGAACACCGCGGGCACGCGGATGTGCGCGATCCCGGGGCCCGTGGTGAGGAGCCACTTCGCGATGTGCGGCTGCGACTCGTAGCACACCGGGCAGCCATAGTAGAAGAACTCGATGACCTCGATACGATCGCCGCTCGACACCGGGCGCGGCGGGCTGAGCTCCTGGTATTCGCGCCCGGCAACTGGCTGCGCTTGCGCGGCAACGCTCGCAGCGGCGAGTGCGAGCGCAGCGGCGGTCCTTCCAAGGAATCGTGTCAACCCGGCGTGCATTGCGTCCCCCTTCCTCCTGCAGTCTACCGTGATAGCCTCGTTTTGTGCTTCGCCTTCTCGTCGCCGGCGTTCTCCTGTGGTGCGGCATCGCCCACGCGCAGGTGGACGAGGCGCAGGACTTCGGCGTCGGCCCCAGCACCGAGCTGAAGCTCGTCGGCCATGCCTCCGCCACGCCGCTCATCGTGCCCGGCGGCCGGGTCATCGCGACGGCGGAGCTGCGCAGGCAGCTGCAGGCGCCGCTCGCGGAGCGGCCGTTGCTCTTCGACGTCCTGAGCGATCCGCATCCGAGCTTGCCGGGCGCGATCTGGCTTCCCGGCGCGGGCCTCGGCACCGGATTCGACGATGCCGTGCAGAAGCGCCTCGCGACGCTGCTCCAGTTCATGACCGACGGCAAAGCCGACCGGGAGCTCGTGTTCTTCTGCAGCGGGCCGCGCTGCTGGCTTTCCTACAATGCGGCGCTGCGCGCCGTGCGCCTGGGCTATACCGGCGTGCGCTGGTATCGCGGCGGCATCGAGGCCTGGGGGGAGAGCGGCGGCGCGCTGCGCGAGCCGCGCGTCGCGTGGCAGCGGCCGGCCGAGTAGGCCGCCACCGCTAGGAGTAGAAGCGCTTACTTCTGCTTGCGCACCAGGTCGACGAGATAATCGACCGTCTGCAGCAGGCCTTCGCGCGATCCGCCCTGGTCGGCGCTCACCGTGTAG
>DATAHF010000102.1:0-13573 GCA_036263315.1 Burkholderiales bacterium | reverse complement strand
GTCGCCTGGTGGGACGGCGTGTTCGCGATTCCCGAGTCGATGGCGTTCTTCTTCGCCTACGAGTGGATCCTGCGCGTGCGCCGCACGATCCCGTCGGCGGGCCTCAAGACCGCCGGGCCGGACCGGCTGCTGCGCGTGGCCCAGGCGCTCGTCGTCTTCTATCAGCTTGCCGCGTTCGCCTTCCCGCGGCTGCGGGTCGAGAAATTCCTCGGCGCGGGCTTCCGCGAGGTGTTCATGGTGCACCAGACCGAGTTCTGGCTCTTCGCGGTGCCGCTCACGCTCTCGCTCGTGCTCGCGCTCGCCTCGGGGCTCTTCATGCTCAAGCGCAGGCCCGACCGGGCCGAGGCCACGCGCCTGATCGCCTTCGCGGTCGCAGCGCCCTTCATGTCCTCGGGCGTCATCCTGCCGGCCAGCATGGCGCCGGTCTCCACCGCGGTCGGCCTGCTCATCTTCCTCGTCGGCGCCGTGCAGTACCACGTCGTGCAGGGCCGGCGCGCGCAGTTCATGTCGCGCTTTCTGTCGCCCGCGGTGGCGCAAATGGTGGCGCGCAAGGGCCTGAAAAGCGCGACCGACGAGCAGACGCTCGAGCTCTCGGTCGTGTGCTGCGACCTGCGCGGCTTCACCGCCTTCACCGCGGCGACCTCCTCGCAGAAGGTCATCAGCATCCTGCGCGAGTACTACGACGTCGTTGGTGCGGCCGCGGCCGAGTGCGGCGGCACCATCAAGGACCAGGCGGGCGACGGCGTCCTCATCCTCGTCGGCGCGCCGATTCCCTATGTCGATCACGCCCAGCGCTCGCTCGCGCTCGCGCGCAAGATCCGCGAGCGAGGCATGGCGATCACCGCCCGGCACTCCGACAAGGACCTGCACCTCGGCGTGGGCGTCGGCGTGGCGAGCGGCTTCGTGACCGTGGGCGTCATCGGTGGCGCCTCGCGCCTTGAATACACCGCCGTAGGACCGGCCGTGAACCTTGCCGCGCGCCTGTGCTCGGAGGCCGAGAACGGCGAGATCCTCGTCGATACCCGGACGATCGAGCTCTTGGGGGAGGAGCGCAGCAGCCATCCGCTGCAGCCCGGCGAGGCGTTGACGCTAAAGGGCTTTCAGCAGCCGGTGCAGAGCTATAGCCTCGCGGCGGCCTGATGGGTCCGTCGGGCTTCCAGCCGGGCTAGTGTCATGGTTCAGGCATTGCCCGCGATTGCCCCATGTGACTGCAAGTCAGCGAGGAATGCTTTGAAGTCTTGCTTCTCGTCGTCGAAGTAAATTGTCTTCATGCCGATTGCCTCGGGCGCAATGAGATTTGCCTGGCTGTTGTCGATGAAGATGCACTCTTCCGGCTTCACACGAAGCACTCGCAAGGCGCCAAGAAATATCTCCGGGTTGTCCTTGCCGATACCGACCTCGGACGAGACCACGATCGGGTCGAACAACCGAGGCAAATCATGAAGGCGCTTGAGCGTGTCGATTCGGTCCTTCTTGTTGTCCGTGATGATGCCGACCGAGTAGCGCGACCGCAGTCCACTTGCAATGGCTAGCATTCGTTCGTTAAGGGGTGTGCTCTCGAATGCCTCTTCGAGCAAGTCGAGGCTAATAGCTAGGCCCAGCTCAGTACAAATTTCTTCCCAGACTGCTGCGTGCGTGGTTCTTCCGAGAGTCAAGTCACGGTTGAATCTGCGGAAGGCAGATTGAACCCTCGATAGTTCGATCCCAGTGCGTTGGCTTAAGTAGCGCGTAGTCGTAAACGAGCCCGTTGTGTCGGTGGTGAGAACGCCGTCGAAGTCGAACATGACGGCTCGGACTGCCAAAGCTTTCACGCGGCCATGCCTAACGTGAATTAGGTGTGAAAAACGGCGGTTTGCATTCCGCCTATTTGTAACAGGCGCATGCCCGACATCATAGGCCGCAACTCGCCGAACGCTCGGATGAGAGCGTTCAGTGGGTCAGTAAGGAAATCCTGACAAGCAAAACCTGGTTCCCGCGTTCGCGGGAACGACGAAGCTATGGCGGGCCTGCCTATTTGTGCTTCACCGACTGCGGATGGGCGCGGCGCATGCTGGGCGAGAGGACTTTGTCGGAGACGTGGAAGTCCCAGACCGCGGGGGCGTTGCTTGAGCCGAGCGCCGAGATTGCATTCGGCAGGTCGTCGAGCGTCTTGAAGGTCTTGCCCGCGACGCCGAAGCCGCGAGCGATGCCGGCAAAGTCGCAGTAGCCGAAAACGGAGCCATCCTCCGGCAATCCTTCGGAGCGGAGCTTGTGGATTTCGGAGCCGTAGGCGCCGTCGTTCATGACGACGACCAGGATGTTGAGGTTGTGGCGCTTGATGGTTTCCAGCTCCTGCACGTGCATCATGATGCTGCCGTCGCCGTCGAAGAGCACGACCCGGTCTTTCGGCCGCGCGGCGGCGACGCCCATGGCGAAGGAAAGGCCGTTGCCGATCGCGCCGAAGTCGCGGATGGTGAGGAACCGCTCGTTCGGGCGCGAGGGCATCTGGGCGAACCACCAGGAGCAGTGGCCGCTGGAATTCACCATTTCCCAGTCGAGGGGCAGGTTCTTCTCCAGCGCCTCGACCACGTCGCGCGGGTCGAGGAGGCCCGGCTCGATGTCGAACTTCATGCTGTCGGGCTTGCCGTCGCGGATGCGCGCGGCGATCGCATCGCTGCGCCACGGTTTCTTTTGCGCCGGAATCGCAGCGGTCAGTGCCTCGACGCCGAGGCGCGCGTCGGCGCGCAGGTGGTGCTTCGCCACTTCCTGGCCCTGGCTGGTCGCCACCGGATCGATGTCGATCTGCAGCATCTGCGCTTTGGGCCAGAGCTGGCCGCCGCCGCCCGCGTAGTAGGCGAGCGAGCTGCCGACGGCGAGCACGAGGTCGGCTTCCTTGAGGAGCTCCAGGCCGGCCTCGGGCGTGTAGCTGCCGGAGATGCCGATGCAGAACGGATCGTCGCGAAAGAGTCCGCGCGCAAGGAGCGTCGTCATCAGGAGGCCGCCCGTCTTCGCGGCGAGCGCGCGGCACGCGGGACCGGCACCCGCTTCGACCGCGCCGAGGCCCGCCATCACGACGACCTTTTCGGCGTTCGCGATCAGCCGCGCGGCCTTCGCGACGTCGTCGGGATGCGGCGGAAGGGGGGAGGGGCGCGGCAGCAGCTCGTGCGAGGGCTTGGGCAGGTTGGCCGGACCTTCCCAGGGCCGGTCCTGCAGGTCGAACGGAATGCCGAGCACCACCGGCCGGCGCTCGCGCCGCGCCTGCAGGAACGCGTCGCGGATCGCGACCGGCATGCGCTCGGGCAGGTGCAGGCGTTGGTAGGCGGCGCCGGTCGCGGTGATGATCGGGGCCTGGTCGAGCTCCTGGTTGTACCAGCCGCTCTTCAGCGGTGCTTCGCCCGCGAACACCACCATCGGCAGTCGCGCGCGCACGGCGGCGGGCAGGGCGGTGATCAGCTGCGTCACGCCGGGGCCGCAGGTGACGGTCGCCACGCCGACATCGCCCTGCTTGCGGGCGAAGGCCATCGCCGCGGCGAGGGCGCAGTGCTCGTGGCGCACATAGATCATGCGGCAGCCCTGCTGGGCGAGCCGGGCCGCCCAATTCATGTTGGCGTCGCCGAGAAGCGCGAAGCAGGTCTTCACGTTCTCGCGGATAAAGGCCTCGGCGAGGACATCGTAGACATGGACCTTCACATCGTTTTTCATCTCTGGGTCACCCAAAAAGTTCGTCGACGCCGTAGCGGCGCGGAATCATGCCCTGGCGGTAGACGTAATCGACCGCGACTTCGAGGTTGCGGCGGTTGGCTTCCAGGCCGAAGGGGCTGGTGTCGTCTTCCGGTTTTTGTTTCATGGCTTTTTTGCTGCGGGAAAGCAGATCAAAGACTTCCTCACCAACCCCCAGTCCCTTTCGGACGACGACCATGTGATTGATCTGCAGCGCGCCCTTGCGCTTCTTCCAGTCGGCGGCGGCCGCCTGCGGATTTTCGATCACGGGCTTCAAGCGCGGATCCTCCGGCAGCGGGTCGGAAAGCACCGCCGCGTCGACCTCGCCGGCGAGGAGCAAGTCGAGCGGCGTCCTGCCTGCGGGCGCGCGCACGGCGTTCGGCGGATCCTTGCACTCGGCGACGTGGGCGTCCTCGAAAGTGACCCAGTTCACCTGGCCCAGATCGACGCCGTAGTCGTCGGCGAGGATGCCGCGGATCCAGGCGACCGTCGTGACGGACACGGAGCGGATGGCGACTCGCTTTCCTTCCAGTTCCTTCGGTTTCAATGCTTTAGTGGAAACGAGATACCGATGCTGGTAGCGCCCGAACATCACGGCGGGCAGCAGGACGAGCGGCTTGCCGTGCGCCTTGGCGAGCAAATAGGTGACGATGGAGAGCTCGGCGACGTCGAATTCCAGCTCGCGCACGACGCGCTTGAAAGCGGTATGCGGCACCTTCACATCGGCAAAGTCGAGCTCGACCGCGCCGCGCACGCTGCCGTCCTTGAGCGCTTGGGTTACCGGGTAGTCGCCCAGCAGTGTCTTTAGTCGCATAACTCGCGTAGAATGCGCGGTCTTTTTTGCAATCGAATCAGGATCATGCCTCGCGCCTTGCGGAACATCGCCATTATCGCCCACGTCGACCACGGCAAGACGACGCTGGTCGACAAGCTGCTGCAGCAGTCGGGGACCTTCGCCGCCCACGAGCACGTGGAAGAGCGGGTGATGGACTCGAACGACCTGGAGCGCGAGCGCGGCATCACGATCCTCGCCAAGAACTGCGCGATCCGCTACCAGGGCACGCACATCAACATCGTCGATACGCCCGGCCACGCCGACTTCGGCGGCGAGGTCGAGCGCGTGCTCTCGATGGTCGACGGCGTGCTGCTTCTCGTCGACGCAGTCGAGGGGCCGATGCCGCAGACGCGTTTCGTCACGCGCAAGGCGCTCGCCCTGGGCCTGAAGCCGATCGTGGTGGTCAACAAGGTCGACCGCCCCGGCGCGCGACCGGACTGGGTCGTCAACCAGACCTTCGACCTTTTCGACAAGCTCGGCGCGACCGAAGAGCAGCTCGATTTTCCGGTGGTGTATGCCTCGGCGCTGCTGGGCTGGGCAAAAAACAGCCTCGAGGAGAAGGAGCAGAACCTCGCGCCCCTCTTCGAAGCGATTCTCAAGCATGTCCCGGTGCGCGACGAGAACCCGGACGAGCCGCTGCAGCTGCAGATCTGCTCGCTCGATTATTCGAGCTATGTCGGCAAGATCGGCATCGGCCGCATCCGCCGCGGCCGCGTGCGCGCCGCGCAGGAGGTGCTGCTCGTGCACGGGAATGCCGCGCCCGTGAAAGCGAAGATCAACCAGATCCTCATGTTCGAGGGCCTCGAGAGAAAGCCGGTGGAGGAGGCCGAGGCGGGCGATATCGTGCTCGTCAACGGCATCGAGGAGATCGGCGTCGGCAGCACGCTGTGCGACCTGGAGCACCCCGAGGCGCTGCCGCTCCTCAAGGTGGACGAGCCGACGCTCACCATGAATTTCCTGGTCAACGCCTCGCCGCTCGCCGGCCGGGAAGGCAAGTTCCTGACCAGCCGCCAGATCCGCGAGCGCCTGGAGCGCGAGACCAAGAGCAACGTGGCGATGCGGGTCGAGTACCCGGACGACACCGACACCTTCATCGTGCACGGCCGCGGCGAGCTGCACCTCACGATTCTTCTGGAGAACATGCGCCGCGAAGGCTACGAGATCGCCGTGTCGCGGCCGCGCGTGATCTACAAGGACATCGACGGCGTGCGCTGCGAGCCCTTCGAGGTGCTGACGGTCGATGTCGAGGACGCGAACCAGGGCGCGGTCATGGAAGAGCTCGGCCGGCGCCGCGGCGAGCTGCTCGAGATGCTGCCCGACGGCAAGGGCCGCGTGCGGCTCGATTACCGCATCCCGGCGCGCGGCCTGATCGGCTTTCAGGGCGAGTTCATGACGCTTACGCGCGGCACCGGCATCATGAGCCACGTGTTCGACGAATACGCGCCGGCGAAGGCCGAGCAGGTGGCCGAGCGCCGCAACGGCGTGCTCGTCTCGCAGGATGACGGCGTGGCCGTGGCCTACGCGCTCTGGAAGCTGCAGGAGCGCGGCCGCATGTTCGTGAGCCCGGGCGAGCCGGTTTACGAGGGGATGATCGTCGGCATCCACAGCCGCGACAACGACCTTACCGTGAACCCGATCCGCACCAAGCAGCTCACCAACATCCGCGCCTCGGGCAAGGACGAGGCGATCGACCTGACCCCGCCGATCAGCGTGACTCTCGAGTACGCCGTCGAGTTCATCGCCGACGACGAGCTGGTCGAGATCACGCCGCGCTCGATCCGGCTGCGCAAGCGCTTCCTGAAGGAGCACGAGCGCCGCCGCGCAGACCGCGCCGCGGCCTAGCGCCGCGCGGGAGGCCGCCGGATGCACATCCTCGTCCTTCCGGGTGACGGCATCGGCAAGGAAGTCACCGCGCAGGCCTTGCGGGTGCTCAAGCTCGTGCTCGGCAGGGATGCCGAATACACCGAGGCGCCGATCGGCGGCGAGGGCGTGAAGGCCGCAGGCAAGCCGCTCCCGGAAGAGACCCTGGCGCTTGCCAAGAAGGCCGACGCGATCCTTTTTGGCGCGGCGGGCCTCCCGGGCGATGAGCTCGGTCCGCGCAAGCTGCGGCCCGGCGGCGGCCTGCTCAGGCTCCGGCGCGAGCTCGCGCTCTTCGCCAATTTCCGCCCCGCGATCCTGTATCCCGAGCTCGTCGGCGCCTCCTCGCTCAAGCCCGAGCTGGTCGAGGGCCTGGACCTCGTCGTGCTGCGCGAGCTGAACGGCGACATCTACTACGGCGAGCCGCGCGGGGTCAGCGTGAATGCGAGCGGGGTGAGGGAAGGCGTCAACACGATGCGCTACACCGAGCCCGAGATCGAGCGCATCGCGCACGTCGGCTTCAAGGCGGCGCGCGGCCGGCGCCGCAAGCTCTGCTCGGTGGACAAAGCGAACGTGCTGGAGACGATGGTGCTGTGGCGCGAGACGGTGGCGCGGGTGGCGAAGCAGTACCCCGACGTCGACTTCCGCAATCTGTACGTCGACGCCGCCTCGATGGAGCTCCTGCGCGCGCCGAAGCAGTTCGACCTGATTCTCGCGCCCAACATGTTCGGCGACATCCTGTCGGACGCGGCGGCCATGCTGACCGGCTCGATCGGGATGCTGCCTTCGGCTTCGATCGGGGAGGGCAACAGGGGACTCTACGAGCCCGTGCACGGCTCCGCGCCCGATATCGCCGGAAAGGACATCGCCAATCCGCTCGCCGCCATCCTCTCCGCGGCGATGCTGCTGCGCCACAGCTTCGGCCGCGAGAAGGACGCCGCGCGCATCGAGAGCGCCGTGCGCAAGGTGCTCGCCTCGGGCTACCGCACCGCGGACATTCGCCAGCCCGGGACCCGTCAGGTCGGCACCACGGAGATGGGCGACGCGGTCGTGGCCGCGCTTGAGCACTAGTTCCTGCGCGGGGCGCCGCGCCCTGCGATAATTCACGCCATGGGAGGGGCTGCCCCGGACGTCAAGCGCATCGGGCGCTATGACATCGTCAACGTGCTCGGCGAGGGCGCGATGGGCGTCGTCTATGAAGGCCTCGACACGCGCCTGCATCGCAAGGTCGCGATCAAGCGGATCCTGAAGAGCGCGCTCGACTCCGACGCCGCCAGGGAGTACTCGACCCGCTTCGCGCGCGAGGCGCAGGCGGTGGCGCGGCTCAACCACCCCAACATCGTGCAGGTGTTCGACTTCGCCGAGGAAGGCGACATCGCCTACATCGTGATGGAGTTCGTGCGCGGCAAGGAATTGAAGACCTTCTTCGACGCGAGGGAGCGCTTCGCCCTGAAGGAGGTCGTGCACATTATGGGCGAACTGTGCGAGGCGCTCAATTTCGCGCACGGCGCCGGGGTCGTGCACCGCGACATCAAGCCCGCCAACGTGATGATCGACCACGAAGGCCGGGTCAAGCTGACCGACTTCGGCGTGGCGCGCTTCACCGACCCGGATCGCACGCAGTCGGACAAGACGCAGGCCGGCGCGATCGTCGGCACGCCCGCCTACATGTCGCCCGAGCAGATCCAGGGCGAGACGCTCGACCGGCGTACCGACATCTTTTCGGCGGGCATCATCCTGTACGAGTTCCTGACCGGCGCGAAGCCGTTCCAGGGCACGGGCGCCTGGACGATCGCCAAGAAAATACTCCAGGACGAGCCGCCTGCGCCCTCGTCGATCGACGCGACCATCGCCCCCGTCTACGACGCGATCGTCGCCAAGGCGCTCTCCAAGAAAATCGACGCGCGCTACCAGACCGCGCGCGACCTCGGCATGGCGCTAAAGCGCGCCCTCGAAGGCCTGCCCGAGATCGACGAGACCGAGAAGACCGTCATCCTCGCGCCGGGGGCGCTCGGCTTCGCGAAAGCGCCTTCGGCCGCCGAGGCGACCGTGCCGCTGACCCAGCCCAAGGCGGTCGAGCTCGAGTTCTGGCGCTCGATCAAGGACAACAACGACCCGGCCGATTTCGAGCTCTACCTGCAGCAGTTCCCGAGCGGCATCTACGCCGCGCTTGCGAAGCGCAAGATCTCCAAGCTGAAGGGCGGCGACGAGACCGTCGTCTCCACCGAGATCGAGAAGAAGGAGGCGGAGGATGCAGCGCGGGCCGAGACCGAGGCGCGCAACAAGCTCGCGGCCGAAAAAGCCGAGCTGGAGGCGCGGCTCGCCAAGCGCGAAGCCGAGATGGCCGAGCGCGAGGCCGAGCTGAAGAAAAAGGCCGAGGATGCAGTGAAAGCGGCCGCCGAAGCGCCTAAAAAAACGCCGCTCGCCGCCGTTCTCGCGACGCTTTTTGCCGCCGGCGCGATCGCCTACGCCTGGTACTCGCTCAGGCCGCCCGATCAGCTCGAGCAGCGCGTCGCCGAGCTGACCCGGCTCCTCGAGGAATCCAAGCAGCGCGAAGCCGAGCTCAAGCAGTCGCGCCAGCGCGAGGAGGAGCTGCAGAAGGAGCTGGTGGCGATGCGCGAGCAGGCCGCCGAGGCCGCAAAGGCGGGCGACGTGGCCAAGCAGCGCGAGCTCGGCGAGCAGCTGAAGCGCCAGGAGGCCGAGGCTGCCAAGCAGGCGGAGCTGACGCGGCAGCGCGAGGCGGAGCAGAAGAAGCTCGAGCAGCGCAGGGCCGAGCTCGCCCGGCTCTCCGAGGGCGGGCAAAAGCGAGGCGCCAAGGCGCCCGAGCCGGCGCCGAGCGAGCCGGCGACGAAGGCGCCGGAACCGGCCAAGCCCGAGCCGGTCAAGAGCGTGGAGGCGTCCAAGGCCCCTGAGCCCAAGGCCGCCGAGCCGACCAAGCTTGCCGCGGTTACGCCGCCGCCCCCCGCGCCCGTGCCCGCCGCGCCGGATGTGGATGCGCTTCTTCAGCGCGGCATCGCCCTTGAAAACGACGGCAAGTTCGCCGAGGCGGCCAAGGCGTTCCGCCAGGCGGTGCGCGCCGGCAAGGGGCGGCCTTCCGGACAGGCCGCCAAGCGCTTGGGCGACATTCTGCAATCGGGTAAACCCGGCGTTTCCAAGGATTACGCGGAAGCGCTGCGCTATTACGAAATCGCGCGCTCAAACGGCGTCGAAGTGACCTTCGTCAAGGCGCGCTGAGCGCCTCGCGTAGAATGCTGTAGGGAATTCCTTACAGCGCGCGAAAAGTGCACTCCAGCCACGGGGGACTGGCGCACGGCCTGAGCCGCATACCGCTCGCCGCGATCGTGCTCGTCGCCGGCGCGACGCTCTCGCTTCTGGGCTGGCACCTGGTCGACCAGCAGGTCGAGCGCGAGGCGCGCGGGCGCTTCGAGACGCTCGTGGCCGAGGCGCGCGCGCAGCTGCAGGCGCGCATGCAGTCCTATTACGGAATCCTGAACGGGCTGCGCGGCCTCTTCCAGGCCGATCCCGACCTCGATCGCGCCGCTTTTCACCGCTACATCGCGAGCCTCGGCACGGCGACCAACTTCTCGGAAATCCGCGCCATCAGCTTCGTGCGGCGCGTGCCGCAGGGCGAGAAGGCCGCGTTCGAGGCGCGCATGCGTCGCGACGCCCGGCTTGCGCCTCCCGGCGATACGGCATTCGGCATTCGTCCTGCGGGCGAGCGCGCCGAGTATCTCGTGGTCACCTACGTCGATCCGCCGGAGGCCACGGCCGCGATCGGGCTCGATATCGCCGCCGATCCGCAGCGCGCCGTCTCGACCGCGATCGCCCGGGACAGCGGAGGAGTGACGGCGACGGGCAAAACCGTGATGCCGTCGGTGCCGGTGCCGAGCGAGTCGGCCGTGAGCCTGCGCCTCGCGGTCTATCGCGACGAGGCGCCTCTCACGGTGGCGGACCGGCGCCGGGCGTTTACCGGCTTCGTCGCGCTCACCTTCCTCGTGCGCGAAATGATGAGCGACGTGGTCTGGAAAGTGCCCTCCCGGCCGCTGGAGATGCGCGTCATCGACGCAGGGCCGCGCGCGGGCGAGGCCGCGGCTCCGGACAGCGAGGACAACCTGCTTTACCGCACCGGCGCGGTCGCCGGCGGCCGTGGAGCGCTGCGCGATACGGTGCTGCTCGAGGCCGGCGATCGCCAATGGCAGGTGCGCTTTCGCGCGCCGCGCCGCCATTTCATCGGCGCGCGCGACGAGATGCTGCCGTGGATCGCGCTCGCCGGCGGCCTGGTGATCAGCGCGCTGCTCGCGGGGCTCATCCATGCGCTCGCGGGCACCGGGAGGCGCGCGACCGAGCTCGCCGGCCGCATGACCGAGGACCTGCGCAGCACGATGGCAGACCGGGAGCGCGCCGAGAAGCGCCGCCAGATGGAGCACGCGGTGACGCGCGTGCTCGCGGAAGCCGACACGCTCGCCTCCGCGGTGCCGCGCATCATCCAGACCATCTGCGACGCGATGGGCTGGCATTGCGGGGCGCGCTGGAAGTGGGACAAGGACACCGGCCTGCTGCGCTGCCGGGATTGCTGGGGCATCGACGC
This sequence comes from Burkholderiales bacterium, assembly GCA_036263315.1. Lineage (GTDB taxonomy): Bacteria > Pseudomonadota > Gammaproteobacteria > Burkholderiales > SG8-39 > SCGC-AG-212-J23. The sequence continues at coordinate 2,594 of DATAHF010000102.1, read as the reverse complement.
GCCCGAGATCCAGGAATACCTCGCCACCTGCCTCGAGCATCGCCTCAAGCCCGAAGGCGGCCGCAAGGGCCTGGTGCGCCAGGCGTTCACCACCGGCAAGCCCGTCTCGATCGCCGACATCACGAGCGAGGCGAGCTTCGAGCGCATGGGCGCCGCGGCGCGCGCCGGCCTGCACGGCGGATTCGCCTTCCCGCTCCTGCTCGGCAACGAGGTGCACGGCGTCATGGAGTTCTTCCACCGCGACGTGCGCGCGCCCGACGAGACGCTCGAGCAGATCGCGCAGTCGATCGGCAGCCAGATCGGGCAGTACATCGTGAGGAAGCAGGCCGAGGAGGCGGTGCAGTTCGTGGCCACCCACGACGCGCTCACGAGCCTGCCCAATCGCGTGCTCTTCAACCAGAGCCTGGATCGCGCGCTCGCGCTCGCGCGGCGCCACGGCCGGCGGCTGGCCGTGCTCTTCATCGACCTCGACCGCTTCAAGCTGATCAACGACACGCTCGGCCACGACGCGGGCGACACGCTGCTGACCGAAGTCGCGCGCCGGCTCACCGGCAGCCTGCGCGCGAGCGACACCGTGGCGCGCCTGGGCGGCGACGAGTTCGTGGTGCTGATCGAGGAGATCCCGGACCCGGCCTACCTCATCGACGTGGCGCAGAAGCTCATCCAGGCGCTCGGCGAGCCGCTCACGCTCGCCGGCCACGAATACCGCATGACGGCGAGCATCGGCATCAGCTCCTTTCCGGACGATGCCCAGGACATGCAGGGCCTGCTCAAGAACGCCGATATCGCGATGTACCGGGCGAAGGAGCAGGGGCGCAACAACTTCCAGTTCTACTCGGCGCGCATGAACGTGCATTCGGTCGAGCGTCTGTCGATGGAGACGGGATTGCGCCGGGCGCTCGAGCGCGAGGAGCTCGTGCTGCACTACCAGCCCAAGATCGACCTGCGCTCGGGCGCGGTCACCGGCGTCGAGGCGCTCGTGCGCTGGCAGCATCCCGAGCTCGGCCTGGTGCCGCCGGTCAAGTTCATCGGCATCGCCGAGGAGACCGGGCTCATCGTGCCGATCGGGCAGTGGGTGCTGCGCGAGGCCTGCCGGGCGCACCGGGCCTGGGGCGAGGCGGGCCTGCCGCACCTGCGCATGGCGGTGAACCTGTCGGCGCGCCAGTTGCTGCACGCGGATCTCGTCCAGGAGACCGGGCGCGTGCTCGAGCGCACCGGCTGCGAGCCGGGGTGCCTCGAGTTCGAGATCACCGAGAGCATGGTGATGCAGAACCCGGCGCGCGCCGTCGAGCTCATCCGCGAATTGAAGGGGCTGGGCATCGCCATCTCGATCGACGACTTCGGCACCGGCTATTCGTCGCTCGCGTATCTCAAGCGCTTCCCGATCGACAGCCTGAAGATCGACCGCTCCTTCATCCACGACCTGCCGCGCGACGCCGGCAACATGGCGATCACGCAGGCGGTGATCGGCATGGCGCACAGCCTCAAGCTCACGGTGATCGCCGAGGGCGTGGAGACGCGCGAGCAGCTCGACTTCCTGCGCGGCCATGACTGCGACGAGATGCAGGGCTTCTACTTCAGCAAGCCGGTGCCCGCCGAGGGCATCGCAGCGCTGCTGGCCCAGCCCGCTGCCGGCGCAGTCGCGGCGTCAGCGGGGAACTAGAGGCGAGAGGGCGCCGGAGCCGCGGCTGGAGGTGCGGACAACGGGCCTTCGGCACGGCGAAATTCCTCTGCGATCATCCGGATTTCGAATTTCTCCTGTCGGGCGATAGCTATCAGCTCATTTACGAGCTTTCCAAGCCAGAACTGGCTGACTGATTCGCCAGATTTTCCGTCTATGCCCTTAACGAGCCTGATCGCCCGGTCGGTTTCTCCCTTCGTGCTCTCGGGCAGCTTGGCGAGCGTCGCGGTCAGTGCTCCCAGGCGTTGCGTCGCCTCAAGAGCGATATCGGCCGTGCGAGATTCGAACTGTCCCGGGGCGTGAGCAGTTGTCAGCGCCGTGCGCAGCGTCGGCAAGTTGAGAGCGTCTATGAATTCGAGAACCTGCTTTCCCGTGTCTGTCTTGACGTATCGAACAAGAAAGTCGAGGTCATCCTCCGTCCAGCTTGTACGGATGATTCGCGCTATCTCGGTCGGCGTGGGCGGTGACAGACGTCCGCCTTGCTGGCTCTCGGCGAACTTCGCTTGCAGGCGTGCCTCGGCACGGTCAAAAAATCGGTTGCCTTGTTTCCAATTGGCGCCGAGTTTGTTGTCGACTCCTATTTTTTCGACAAATTTTCGAGGCAGGTCGCGCTGCATCTCTTCGAACAGAATGGAGAGTGTTCGCTGTATGTAAGGCAGGTTGACGCTGGAAACCAGCTCAACCATTTTCTTTGAGCGCGCGGCGTCGTCGGCGAGGGCGGGAACGAAGGCGGTGAGCAGCAAGGCAAGCGCTGCGAGACAGCGCCGCAGCATCACTTTGCGAGCACCCGCATGGCCTGCTCGAGGCCGCCGATCGTGGTCGGGTACATGCGGTTGTTCATGAGCTCCTTCAGGATCTGGATCGACTGCCGGTAGGGCCAGACTTCCTCGGGCTCGGGGTTGAGCCACACGCA
>DATAHF010000101.1:0-9169 GCA_036263315.1 Burkholderiales bacterium | reverse complement strand
TCTGGTGATCGACGGAAAAAGCCCGGGTCAGCTTAAAATAAGCGACGGAGGCATCATGGAAGACTCATCTGAATCGAAATGGAAGTTCCACGGCGTACGCGTGGTCCATGGCAACGAGCTCGACGTCAACACCGCGCAGACGCCCGGCATGAACCGCGCCGCCGCGATCACCTACGCGCGCGCCGGAGCGGAAAAGCTCTGGGCGGGCACCGTCGTGATCCACCCCAAGGCGAAGACCGGGGCGCATCACCACGGCCCGGTGGAGAGCGTGATCTACGTGGTGAGCGGCAAGGCGCGCATGCGCTGGGGCGACAAGCTCGAGTTCATGGCCGAAGCCGGCCCCGGCGACTTCATCTATGTGCCGCCGTACGTGCCGCACCAGGAGATCAACGCGAGCGACACCGAGCCGCTCTCCTGCGTGCTGTGCCGCAGCGGCCAGGAGCCGGTCGTGGTGAACCTCGACATCCCCGTCGTCGAGAAGCCCGAGGAAGTCCACTGGGTGGACAACATCCACCCCGATCCGACGAAGAAATAAATCCTTCGCTACTTCAGCACGCCGGCCTGGCGGGCCATCTCCGACACGCGCTGGTGCTCGTCGCGGATCTCCGCCTGCAGCTTGTCCGGCGGCGCGTAGTCGGCCGCGATGCCGAGCGGCTTCAGGCGCGCCGCCAGCGCCGGATTGCGGATCGCCTTCTCGAGCGCCGGCACCAGCGCACGCGTCGCCTCGGGCGGCACTCCCGCGGGCGCGAAGAACGCCGTCCATACGCCAAAGAGCGGCTGGTTGTAGCCGAGCTCGGCGAGCGTCGGGATATTCGGGTAGTCGTCCCATTTGCTCGAGATGGCGAGCCCGCGCACCGCGCCGCTCTGCAGGTGGCCGGTGAGCGTGCCGAGCGCGAGGATCACGCCCTCGATGTGCCCGCCAAGCATCGCCGTGACGCCGGGCACCGCGCCGGTAAAGGGCACCATCACGATTCCGGCCCCGGTCAGCTTATTGATGGTGCGCACGCAGAAGTCCCCTACCGAGCCCACGCCCGCCGTGCCGATGCGGACCTTGCCGGGGTTCGCCTTGGCGTACTCGACCATTTCCTGGAAGCTCTTGAAAGGCTGCGTCGCGCCGACCGCGAGGATGCTCGGCGTGCGCATGGCGAGCGCGAGCGGCGTGAGGTCCTTCAGCGGATCGTAGCTCGCCGACTTGGGATCGATGATGGCGCGGAACACGAGCGCCGCGTTGTTCGGGATCCCGATCCAATAGCCGTCCTTCGGCGCCTTGACGAGCACGCTGGTGCCGAGCGCGCCGCCCGCCCCCGGGCGGTTGACCGGAACGACGGCCACCTTCAGCTCGCGCGAGACTTCCTCGGCGATGGCCCGGGCCGCGGTGTCGGTGGCGTCGCCGGCGGCGAGCGGGATGACCAGGTTGATCGGCTCCGATGGGTAGGCTTGCGCGAAGGCCGCGGGCGCAAGCGTTGCCAGCGCCGCGCAGGCGGCGAGTCTCGTGATGATTTTCATTGTGTCCTCCTGCGCGAAATGCTATCAGAGACGTCAAACGCAAAAAACCGCAGGAGGATTCGATGAAGGCAGCAAGAGCGTCGTGCGTGGTCCTCGGGCTCGCGACGGCGGGTCTCGTCGCAGCGCCCGCATCGGCGCAAGGGCCGCTGCGCGTCGTATCGGACCGGGCCGTGCGCGGCTTCATCCATGTCGAGTCGGTGGCCTACGACCCGCGCGAGAAGGTCCTCTATGCGAGCGAGTTCGGCACGCACAAGCTCGATCCCACGCTGAAGGACGGCAACGGCCGCATCGTGAAGCTCGGGCTCGACGGCAAGGTGCTGGAGGCGAAATTCCTGCCCGGCGCGGGCGGCAGCCCGCTCCACAAGCCGAAGGGCATCTGGATCAAGGGCAGCCGCCTCTGGGTGACCGACATCGACTCCGTCTGGGTGTTCGACCTGAAGAGCAGGAAGGGGCAGCGCGTCTCGCTCCCGGGAGCGCGCTTCGCGAACGACACCGCCGTGCTCGGCAATGCGCTCTATGTGAGCGACAACGCGGCGGACCGGCTCTTCCGCGTCGAGCCCGCGGATTTCCTCAACGTGAAGGCCGAGCCGAGGGTGACCGTCGTGCTCGCGGACGAGAAGGTCCATCCGAACGGGCTCTACCCCGCCGGCGGCGCCGCGCTCCTCGTGGCGGGCTTCACGCCCAACAAGGCGAATCCGCTCTACACCTTCAGCCGCGGCCGCGTGAGCGCGCTGACCGACCCGCTCGGCCGGGTCGACGGGCTCTATCGCCTGGCCGACGGCTCGGTGCTCGGCACCGACTGGAGCAGCGGCTCGCTTTTCCAATGGACGAAAAAAGGCGGCATGCAGAAGCTCGCTTCGGGCTTCAAGGGTCCGGCCGACTTCTGCATCATCCCCGGCAAGGCCGGATACACCGCCGTGGTCCCCGACCTGGTGCAAGGCACGCTGCGCCTGGTGGAGCTCGCGCGCTAGATCAAGCCGGAAATCCCGGCCAGCGCGCCGCCCGCGAGCAGCACGAGCGGGTTCAGCCGCGTGAAGAGCACCGCCAGCGTAGCCGCGAACGCGAGCGCGTAGCCCTGCCAGCCGTGCTCCGCGGAGCGCAGCAGCACCCAGCCGCTCGCGAACATGAAGCCGAGCGCCACCGGCGCGAGCCCGCGGCGCACCGCGAGCGCGAGGCGGGAGTTCTCGCTCCTCGCGTGCAGCGTCACCGCGACGAGCGAGAACAGCGTCGCCGGCAGGAATACCGCGATCGTGGCGGCGATCGCTCCCGGCCACCCCGCGGCCTGCAGCCCCACGAGCGGCACCCACAGCGCATTGGGCCCGGGCGCCGCCTGCCCGAGCGCGTAGACGTCCGCGAACTGCCGGGGCGTGACGAGCGCGCGCTCGTCCACCACGTAGCGGTACATGTCCGGCATGACGACGCTCAGGCCGCCGATGGCCATCGAGCAAAGAAGCAGGAAATGCAGGAAAAATGCGCCGAGATCCGACATCAGGCCTCCGGCCGCATCCAGGCGAGCGCGATTGCGAGCGGCCCGAGCGCGCCCATCACGTAGATGAAGGGCCAGCGCATGACGCCCATGCCGAAGAACGCAGCCAAGAGCAGCACCCACGGCCGCGCGCGCCGGGGCAGCGCGGCGGCGAGGCTCACGCCGTTGGCGAGGATGAGGCCGGCCGCCACGGCGCCCATGCCGCCGAGGGCGCGCTGCACGATGGGCGTGCCGCCGAAGCTCTGGTACAGCGCGCCGAGCGACAGCACGATGACGAGCGGCGGCCCGATGAGGCCGGCAACCGCGAGCAGCGCGCCGCGCCAGCCGCCGAAGCGATGGCCGATCATCACGGTCAGGTTGTAGACGTTCGGCCCCGGCACGAGCTGCCCCATGGCAAAGCCCTCCAGGTACTCCTGGTCCGTGAGCCAGCCCTTCTGCTGCACCAGCACGCGGCGCATCCAGAAGTTCACGCCGCCGAACCCGGAAACGCCGATCCGCGCGAACGTGACGAAGAGCTCGCGCAGCGAGCGCGGTCCCTGCGCTATGCGAGGTTCCTCTTGAAGAACGCCACCGTGCGCTCCCACGCGAGCTTCGCGGCGGCCTCGTTGTAGCGCGGCGTCGAGTTGTTGTGGAAGCCGTGCAGGGTCCCCGGATACACGTGCATCGCGTGCGGGATTCCGGCCGCCTTGAGCGCCGCCTCGAAAGCCGGCCACATCTCGTTCACGCGATCGTCCTTTTCCGCGTAATGCACGAGCAGCGGCGACTTGATCCTCGGCACGTCGGTGGCCGCGGGCGCGGCGCCGTAGAAAGGCGACGCCGCCTGCAGATCGGCGCCGAGCGCGGTCGCGAGATAGTTCGTCGTTCCGCCGCCCCAGCAGAACCCGGTCGCGCCGAGCTTGCCGCTGCACAGCCTGTGCGCCTTGAGGAAGCGCGCGCTGTTCAGCATGTCGATGCGCAGCCTCGACGGATCGAGCTTCGCCTGCAGCTCGCGCCCGTCGTCGTCGTTTCCCGGATAGCCGCCGGCCGGAAACAGGCCGTCGGGCGCGAGCGCGAGGAAGCCCTCGACGGCGAAGCGGCGCGCCACGTCCTCGATGTACGGATTGAGGCCGCGGTTCTCGTGCACGACGAGCACCGCGGGCCACGGCCCCGGCCCGGCCGGCTGCACGAGGTAGCCCTTCATCGTGCCGGAATTGCCGCCCGGCGACGGGTAGGTCACATAGCTCGCCTTGATGCGCGCGTCGGTGAACGAAATCGTCTGCGCGAGCGCATAGCGCGGGAAGAGCGCCTGCGCCATGGCGAGCCCGCCGGCGCACAGCGCGGCTGCGCGCGCGAGGAACTCGCGCCGGTCCATGCGGCCGTGGCAATACTCGTCGTAGAGATCGAAAACGCGCCCGTCGACCTCGGTCATGCTCGCCTCTCCCGGGAGGTTGAAGCGCGAATCCTAACGCACGCCGCTCCGCTGCCGGCGCCCGAGATCGCCGAAGAAGCGCTTCAGCACGGGCCCGAGCCGCCTCAGCTCTTCGCGATGCACGACGACGAGCTTGGCGAGCACCTGCCGGCCGCGCTCCGTGAGGCGCAGCTCCACCTTGCGCCGGTCGGCGGTCGAGGGCTCGCGCACCACCAGCTTCTCCTCGACCAGGCGGTCCACCAGCCCCACCGCGCTGTTGTGCTTGATGAGCAGCTGCCGCGCGAGGTCGTTGATGGTGACGCGCCGCCCCTCCGGGCAGGCGCGCAGCACGAGCATCGCCTGGTAGTGCTGCCCGGTGAGGCCGGCCTCGGCGGCCGCGGCCTCGCTGAAGCGCAGGAAGCCGCGCAGGGCATGGCGGAACTCCGCGAGCTGCGCATAGTCGCGCGTCGCGAGCCTGTAGCGCTTCTCGGCCCTCTTCAGTTCCGGCATGCCTTCTCCCGGCGCCATTTTGCCACCGCGCCGCGGAAGCCCGATAATATCGCGCCGCGATATACTTCGTATCGCTCCGCGACATATCACACGCGACCCATCAACAAGGAGGAGGATTCCATGGATCAGACCAAGTTCGGCCGCCGCGACTTCATGCGCACCGGCCTGGGGCTTGCCGGCTCGCTCGCGCTTCCCGGCTTCGTGTCCCAGGCGTTCGCCCAGCAGAACCACCCCGCGATCGGCACCTGGCCGGCCGGCGCGCAGGGCGACACGATTTCGATCGGCGCGGCCGTCCCCCGCACCGGCACCTACGCCGAGCAGGGCGAGGACGAGCTGAAGGGCTGGCAGCTCGCCGTCGAGCACATCAACGGCGGCCACGAGCTCATCCGCAAGATCTCGCCCAAGACCAAGAAAGGCGTGCTCGGCAAGCAGCTCAAGCTCCTCGTGGCCGACTCCGCGGCGAAACCGAACGACGCGGTGCAGGCCGAGCAGCGCTTCATCACCGAGAACAAGATCATGCTCATGACGGGCTCCACCTCGAGCGCGGTGGCGGTGGCGCTGAACAAGCTGGCGCAGCGCGAGAAGGTGCTCTACGTGACCGGCATCTCCGGCTCGAACGACACCACCGGCAAGGACTGCGTGCGCTACGGCTTCCGCCAGAACTTCTACGGCGAGACCGCGGCCAACGCCATCGGCCCGGTGCTGCTCAAGGCCTACGGCAAGGGCAAGAAGGCGGCGTTCATGACGCCCGACTACACCTACGGCCACACCGTGACCAAATCGGTGAGCGAGTACCTCGCGCAGCACGGCGGGTGGACCATGGTGACGAACCAGGTCTCCCCGCTCGGCGCCACGGACTTCAGCTCGTACCTCACCAACATCGCGAATTCAGGCGCCGAGGTGCTGTGCAACGTCAACTGGGGCCGCGACGCGGTGCTCTCGACCCAGCAGGCGAAGCAGTTCGGCGTCATCCCGAAGATGAAGCTCGTCATCCCCTACCAGATCCCGTTCCTCGCCAAGAACACCGGCGCCGAGCTGACCGAGGGCGTGTACGCCGCGACCGATTTCTGGTGGACGCTGGAGGACAAGTTCCCGCTCGCCAAGATGTTCGTCACCGAGTTCCGCAAGAAGTACGGCTACAACCCCGAGTGGGGCGCGGAGAACGCCTACATGAGCTTCGCGATGTGGGCCGACGCGGTGGAGAACGCGGGATCGCTTTACCCGCCCGACGTCATCAAGTCGTACGAGGCCGGCCGCAAGCTCCAGTCGATGGTCGGCGAGGTGTACTTCCGCAAGGAAGACCACCAGCTCGTGCGCCCGGTGATCATCGTGCGCGGCAAGGCGCCGAAGGCGATGCGCAACAAGGAGGACTTCTGGGAGGTCACCGAGGTCGTCCCCGGCGCGCCGCTCATGCAGAAGCCCGACGCATTCGGCTGCAACCTCGGCGACTATACGTAAGCGCGTAGGTGCTGAGCTGGGCTAACTTCGGCTCGCAGCTGTTCAACGGCCTGGCGCTGGGGGCGCTCCTCGCGCTCATAGCGTCGGGCCTGACGATCATCTACGGGACGCTGGGCGTGCTGAACCTGGCGCACGGCGCCATGTTCATGCTCGGCGGCTACGCGGGCTACGCCGCCTACCAGGCGAGCGGCTCGTTCCTGGTCGCCGTGCTCGCCGGCACCCTGGCGCTCGGCGTGCTGGGCCTGGTGATGGAGCGCGTCATCATCCGGTACTTCTACGCGCGGCCGCACGAGGACCAGCTGCTCGTCACCTTCGGACTCGCCATCGTGTTCGTCGAGGCGGTGCGCTGGTTCTTCTCGAGCGAGTCGAAGAGCGTGCAGGCGCCCGCGATGTTCTCCGGGATCACCAACCTCGGCTTCATGTTCTATCCCACGTACCGCCTGGCGGTGGTCGGCATCTGCGCCGTGGCGCTCCTCGCGCTGTTCGTGGTGCTCTACCGCACGCGCCTCGGCATGATCGTGCGCGCCGGGATCGAGGACTCGCTGATGGTGGACTCGCTCGGCATCAACGTGGACCGCGTGTTCATGGTGGTGTTCGGCATCGGCGCCATGGCGGCGGGCTTCGCCGGCATCATCAACACGCCCATCGTCTCGCTCACCCCCGAAGTGGGCGAGCAGATCCTGGTGCAGACCTTCGTCGTCGTGGTCATCGGCGGCGTCGGCTCGTTCCCGGGCGCGGTGCTCGGCGGGCTCATTTCCGGCGAGATCATCAGCCTTACTTCCATGGTGAATCCAGGCTACGCCTACGTGATGCTCTTCGCGGCAATGACGCTCGTGCTGATGCTGCGCCCGCGCGGGCTGCTCGGCGCCGTGGGTAGGGAATGAACGCCGACCGGCTGCTCAGCAAGCAGCCACCCTTCTTCGTCGAGGCGATCCTTGCGGCCTGCCTGATCGCCGCGCCGTTCGTGCTGCCGTACTTCGACGCGGCGCCGAACACCGTGAACCGCATCCTGGTGTGGGGACTGTTCGGCATCGGCTTCGACATCCTGTTCGGCTATACCGGGCTGCTCTCCTTCGGCCAGTCGGCGCTCTACGGCACCGGCGGATTCGTCGCCGCCTATCTCCTCACGCGCGCCGGGTTCCCGCACGTGATCAGTGCGCTCGTGATCGGCATGGTCGCGGCCACGGTGGTCGGCTACCTCGTCGGGCTCGTTGCCTTGCGGCGCACCGGCATCTACTTCGCCATGATCACCGTGGCCATCGCCGAGGTGTTCTACTTCGTGGAGTTCAATCCGCTCTCGGAGTGGACTGGCGGCGAAAACGGCCTGCCGGGCGTGCCTACCCCCTCGCTGAACCTGGGCTTCATCAACCTCCATTTCACGAGCGGCTGGGCGCTCTACCCGTTTCTCGCGTTCTGCTACTTCATCGGCATCGTCATCGCTTTGCGCATCGTGCGCTCGCCGGTCGGCGCGGTCTTCCGCGCGATCCGCGACAACCCGCTGCGCGCGGCGGCGGTGGGCCACGACATCCACGCCTACAAGCTCACCGCGTTCGTGATCGCCGCGGCCTACGCCGGCCTGGCGGGCGGGCTGCTCGGCGTGCTGCAGGCGTTCATGCCGCCGGAGGCGTTCACCTTCGAGACCTCCGGCCAGCTTGTGATGCAGACTGCGATCGGCGGTCGCGGCACGCTGTTCGGCCCGCTGGTCGGCGCCGCGGTGTGGCTCTTCCTGCAGGATTTCCTCCAGGCGACGCTCAAGCTCGGCGCCACCTGGAAGCTGGTGCTCGGCCTCGTCTTCGTGCTGCTCGTGTGCTTCCTTCGCCAGGGGATCCTGGGCGGGATCCGCGATCTCTACGATCTGGCGCGCGGGCGGCGAAAGCCCGTCGCGGCGCCCGAGGAAGCTGCGCCGGTTGCCGCGCATGCGGGCGTTGCGCCGATGCGCGCGCGGCGCCAAGGTCCCGACTCGGGCTCGATCCTCGAGGTAACGCGGCTGAGCAAGCACTACGGCGGCCTTGCCGCCAACTCGGACGTCAATCTCACCGTCAATGCCGGGGAAGTGCGCGGCATCATCGGCCCGAACGGCGCCGGCAAGACGACCCTCTTCAAGATGCTCACCTGCGAGGTGCCGCCGAGCTCCGGCAGGATCGTGTTCGAGGGGCGCGACATCACGGGGCTGGGCGTGACCGACGTCTGCCAGCTCGGCCTCACCAAGAGCTACCAGGTGAACCAGCTCTTCAATCGCCTCACCGTGCGCGAGAACGTGATCATCTCCGCGCTCGCCGAGCTGCGCGGCAAGTTCCGGCTCGACCTGCTGCGCAGCCTCACGAAGATCCGCGGCCTCGAGGAGCAGGTGCAGCACACCCTGCAGCTCGTCGACCTCACCGCGCGCGCCGACGTGCCGGTCGCGCAGCTCGCCTACGGCGAGAAGCGCCGCCTGGAGATCGGCCTCGCCCTCGCCTCCTCGCCCAGCCTGCTCCTCCTCGACGAGCCGCTCGCCGGGATGAGCCCGCGCGAGCGCGCCGAGACGGTCCGGCTGCTGAAATCGATCCGCCAGGGACGCACCATGGTGATCATCGACCACGACATGGAATCGCTCTTCGAGCTCGCGGAGCGCATCACCGTCATGCACGAGGGCAGCGTGCTGGTGGAGGGCACGCCCGAGGAGATCAAGGCGAACGCCAAGGTGCAGGAGGCCTACCTCGGCGGCGTGAACGAGGTGGCGCACGCATGAGCCTCCTCGAAGTCAAGGGCCTGAACAGCTACTACGGCGACTCGCACATCCTGTTCGACGTCTCCCTGCGCGTGGAGAAGAACGAGGTGGTGGC
>DATAHF010000100.1:0-13970 GCA_036263315.1 Burkholderiales bacterium | reverse complement strand
TGCTCTATGCGAACGCGCACGCGCTGAAGGAGGTCGACGGGCGGCTGAGGACCTTCGTCATGACCGCCGTCACCGCGGTGATCGTCGTCGTTGCCGGCGGCGCGACCGAGGCGTTCGCGCTGCCGCGCGATGCGCATGGCTGGCTCGGGCTCGCGCTGCTGACGATGTTCTACTGCGGCGCGATGTGCACGCTTTTCATCTCGCTCCCGCGGCTCGTCCCGGCGAGCACCGTGGCGCTCAACTTCGAGCCGATCGCGCTTCTCGGCCTGGGCTGGATCGTGCTCGGGCAGGCGGTCGGGCCGCTGCAGATCGCCGGCGCGTTCCTCACGGTCGGCGCCATTGCGTGGCTCGGCCTGCGGAAATGACCTAGGACAGCACGACCGGGTCGGCCGACGCGTAGAGCTTCTCGACGAGCGCCGCGCGGCGCTCGAGCACCGCACGCTGGTTCATGTAGCCCTTGTCGGTGATCTCGTTGGCGTCGATGGACGGCGGCTCGCTCACCGCCATGAGGCGGGCGGGATGCATGGAGCTGCCGCCTTCGCCGGAGAGCCTGGCGAGCGCGTCCTGAAGCTTCTTCTTCACCTCCGCCGGGGGCAGGCTCTTTGCGGCCGGGCTGAGGAACACCAGCGCCCCGATCTCGCTGCGATCGTGCCCGGTGATGACGGCGTCCTGGATGAGCGGGTCGCCCGCGGCGATCAGCCTCACGCGCAGCGCGCCCACGTGCACCCACGTGCCGGTGGAAAGCTTGAAGTCCTCCGCCACGCGGCCGTCGAACAAGATCCCCTTCGCCGGATCGGCCGCGTCGGCAAAGCGCACTGTGTCGCCGATCCGGTAGAAGCCTTCCTCGTCGAAGGAGGCCGCCGTGAGGTCGGCGCGCTTGTAGTAGCCGGGGGTCACGTTCTCGCCGCGCACGCGCACTTCGAGCTTGCCCGCGGCCGGCACCAGCTTGAGCTCGCAGCCGGCGACCGGCAGTCCGATCACGCCGGGCCGGTCCATCGGAAAGTGGACCGAGGTGGCGAGCGGTGAGGTCTCGGTCGAGCCCCAGGCCGAGAGCATCGCGAGATCTTCCCGGCCTTCGCTCGCGGCGAGCTTCTTGATGCGGTCCCAGAGGTTCTGCGGCAGCGCGGCCGCCGCGTAGAAGAGCACGTCGAGGTCACGAAAGAAGCTGCGGCGCAGCTCCGCGTCCTTCTCCAGGTACGGCAGCAGCAGGTCGTAGCCGCGCGGCACGTTGAAGTACAGGGTCGGGGACACTTCGCGCAGGTTGCGCACCGTGGCCTCGACCAGCCCCGGAACCGGCTTGCCGCCGTCCACGTACAGCGTGCCGCCGTTGCGCAGCACCAGGTTGAAGTTGTGGTTGCCGCCGAAGGTGTGGTTCCACGGCAGCCAGTCCACCACCACGGGCGGGCGGTCCTCCACGAACGGCCAGGCCTGCGCGAGCATCTGCTGGTTGGCGCACAGCATGCGCTGCGTGTTGATCACGCCCTTCGGGACGCCGGTCGAGCCCGAGGTGAAGAGGATCTTGGCGACGCTGTCCGGCGTGAGCTTCGCGTACTCGCGCTCGAGGGTCGAGCCGGGGTTCACCTCGAGGAGCTCCGCGACACCGGTGGGCTTTGCGCCCACCGCGGCGAGCGCGGGCGCGAAACGCTGCGGATCCGCGGCGTAGACGAGGCCCGGGCGCAGCAGCTCGAAGATGAGCTTCAGCTTGCCGAAGTCCTGCGACATGAGCGAGTACGCCGGCGAGATCGGCGCGGCCGGGACGCCCACGTGCATGGCGCCGAGCGAAAGCAGCGCGTGGTCGATGCCGTTGTCCGAGAGGAGGGCGACCGGGCGCTCGGCGTTCAGCCCGCGGTCGAGCAGCGCCTGCCCGATCCGGCGCACCGCGCCGTACGCCTCGCGGTACGAGAGCTTGCGCCAGGCTTCGCCTTTTCTCTCCGCCAGGAACACCCGCTCGGGCGCCGCGTGCGACCAATGCTCCAGCCATTCGGTGACGCAGCGCGGATAGCGCCCCAGCTTCAGCGGCGAGCGCAGCAGCACGCTGCCATCGGGACGCCTTTCAATCTCCACCTTGGGAGGCGCGAAGCGCAGGGCCATGCGCGATTCTAGGAGCGAAGCAGCGCTTCGAGGGCGGCGATGCTCTTGAGGTGCGAGTCGCGCATGCGCGTGAAGACCGGCTTCAGGTCCTCCTCCAGGCCGGGCAAGGCCGCTTCGAACTGGCGCACCGCCCAGCGCAGGCCCTTGGCGAGGAACTCGATCCGCTCGCGCTTGCCGCTCACCGCCACCGCCTTGTCGTAGAACGCCCCGGTGACATGGCTGTACTCCCGGCCGCGCTTCTTGAGCTGCTCGCCGATCAGGGCGCAGTTGTGCGCTTCGTCCTCGTGGATCTTCCTCAGGGTCTTCCACTCGGGGCCGTTGCGCGGCCATTCGTCCATGAAGACGACGAGCGCCTTCGCGCCCGCGCGCTCCGACTCGAGCATGCGCCCGAGGAACGCTTCAGTGGAGTTGACGCGTTGCACTAGTGCAACTTCACATACTCGTATTCGACCGGAAGGTTGTTGATCCCGCGCTCCGGCGGAGCGATCCACGCCGCCATCTTGCCCGGCTCGACCACGCGCTGCATCAGCGACTGGATGAAGGCCTGGTCGGCGGCTGACGGGATCCAGGAGGGAAGAAGGCGCTCGTACTCTTCCTTTTCGATCCGCTTGCCCTCGGGATTCACCGACAGCCCGGCCCACGGGCCGATCGAGCGGCGAAAGCGCGAGGTGGGCAAGGACAGGCGGAAGGCGTGCCCGGCGCGCTCGATCTGCCGGTTCCAGCGCTTCAGGCCGATCTCGCAGTCCCTGAGATAGGACTCGCGCATCACCTCGTTCAGCGCGTTCAGCATGGGCACTTCCTGCTCGCCGTCGGGCATCAGGAGCCGGATCGTCTTGTCCCGCAGGACGTGGTCCTCGTACTGCGTCTCGTCGGGCCGGCCCTTCATGCCGCTCGCGAAGTTGGCCGCCGAATTGGAGGAGATCTCCGAGCCGAAAAGGTCGAGCGAGCTCGAGCACCAGTAGTTCAGGTATTTCTGGAGGGTCGGCAGGTCGATGGCGCCGTGCGCGCGGATCTTCGCCGGGTCGTCGGTGCCGAGCTCCTTCATCACCTCCAGCGTGCGCTTCACCACGCGGCTGATGCCGGTCTCGCCGACGAACATGTGGTGCGCTTCCTCGGTGAGCATGAAGCGGCAGGTGCGCGACAGCGGGTCGAACGCGCTCTCGGCGAAGCTCTTGAGCTGGTACTTGCCGTCGCGGTCGGTGAAGTAGGTGAAGCAGAAGAACGACAGCCAGTCGCGCATCGGCTCGTTGAACGTGGTGAGGATGCGCGGCTTGTCGGCGTCGCCCGAATGGCGCGCAAGCAGCTCCTCGGCTTCCTCGCGGCCGTCGCGGCCGAAGTACGCATGCAGCAGGTAGACCATCGCCCACAGGTGGCGGCCTTCCTCCACGTTGACCTGGAACAGGTTGCGCAAATCATAAAGGGACGGGCAGGTGTGCCCGAGCATGCGCTGCTGCTCGACCGACGCCGGCTCGGTGTCGCCCTGCGTCACGATGAGGCGGCGCAGGGTGGAGCGGTATTCGCCCGGCACCTGCTGCCATACCGGCTGCCCCATCGCATCGCCGAAGCCGATCTTGCGCTCCGCCACCGGGTCGGCGAGGAAGATGCCCCAGCGGTAGTCCGGCATGTGCACCGCGCCGTAATGCGCCCAGCCCTGCGCGTCCACCGAGATCGCGGTGCGCAGGTACACGTCAGCTTTCTCGAAATCGGTGGGGCCCATCTCGTGCCACCACTGCAGGAAATGCGGCTGCCAGTGCTCGAGCGCGCGCTGCAGCGTGCGGTCGTTCCCGAGGTCGACGTTGTTCGGGATCTTCTCGGAGTAATTGATCGAGCTCATCAGACGCGCTCCCAGTTGAACTTCGCTTTTGCGCCGGTCCCGTAGACCTTGAGCGCGCCCTGCTCGCCGATGGCATTCGGCCGCTGGAACACCCAGTTCTGCCACGCCGTCAGGCGCCCGAAGACGCGCGTCAGCATCGTCTCCGGCCCCGCGAAGCGCAGGCTCGCCTCCATGCCGGTGAGCGCGTCCGGGCTGAGGCTCGCGCGTTCTTCAATTGCGAGGCGCAACTCGTCTTCCCAGTCGATGTCGTCGGGCGCGGAGGTGATGAGCCCTTTGTCCTTCGCCTGCTTCGTATCCAGCGCTTCATTCAGGGGAAAAGCAGGGACGTCGCCGCAATAGTGCGCATGCAGCCGCGGGAAGCCGCTCGCCATGGGATACGTGCCGTAGTTCATCGCCGTGAGCGCGACGCGCGGGCCGCCGTCCACGTCGAGCATGTAGCTGCGGTCGGCGGCAAGGGCGAGCTCGAGGAGCGTCCCGGCGAAGCAGGAGCCCTGCTCGATGACCGCGAACATCGAGCGCGACGACACATCGAGCCGCGACAGCGTGCGCCGCAGGTAGCCGATCGTCTCGCGCACGAACCAGTCGCCTTTGTTCTTTTCCAGGGCTCCATCAAGCTCCGTGACGGCTTGGGGGGTACCGCGCGTCTTAAGCAGCCACAGGCCGACATCGAGATGGTTATGGCGCAGGTCGAGGATGGCGCGATCGAGCTCGCGCGCGAGGCGCAGGGGATACCAGTCCGCGCTCCTCTCGAGCGCGGCTTTATCCGGACCCTTGACGGTGATCTCGGCCGTCCTTGCGGCGGCATCGATCTTTACGCTGACGAGGCGGTTTTCGCCCAGCGGCGGCAGGGCGACGCCGGCGCCGCCGGGACGGTCCGACTGCTTGGCGAGCTCGAGGGCGCGCTGCTTCACGAAGTCGGCGAACTGCTGGGGCTTCGCGACGTGGTCCACGAGCTTCCACTCCTTCGCCCGGTCGGCGCGCACCCCTTCGGCGGTGGTGCAGAACACGTCGGCCAGGTCGCGCCGGATTTTTCTCTTGTCGATCAACCGGGTCAGCCCTCCCGTGCCCGGCAGCACGCCGAGCAGCGGCACCTCGGGCAGCGACACCGTGGAGGAGCGGTCGTCGATCATGGCGATCTCGTCGCAGGCGAGCGCGAGCTCGTAGCCGCCGCCGGCGGTGGTGCCGTTCAGCGCGGCGAGGAACTTGAGGCCGGAATGCGCGCTCGCGTCCTCGATGCCGTTGCGCGTCTCGTTGGTGAACTTGCAGAAGTTCACCTTCCACGCATGGGTCGACGAGCCCAGCATGTAGATGTTGGCGCCGGAGCAGAACATGCGCGACTTGCCGCTCGTGAGCACGACGGCCTTCACCTCGGGATGCTCGAAGCGGATGCGGTTCAGCGCATCGTGCAGCTCGATGTCCACGCCGAGGTCGTAGCTGTTGAGCTTCAGCTTGTATCCCGGCGCGAGGCCCTTGTCCTCGTTCACGTCCAGGAGGAGCGTCGCGACCGGTCCCTCGAAGGCCAGCTTCCAGTGGTTGTAGCGGACGGGGTCGGTCTCGAAGCTGATCATGAAAGGGCCTTTCGGATGTCCTCGAGGGATTGACGCGCACTCCGGCGCGAGGTGTCCACCGTGACGTCGGCGCGCGCGTACAGGCGATCGCGGTCGGCGAGCAGCTTGCGGATCTCGTCCAGCGCGGAAGAGCGGCCTGGGGCATTTCCTCCCCGGAAGGGCCGCATGTCGCCCTGCGCGATCACGCGGGACATGTGCTCCTCGGGGGAGGTCTTGAGCCAGACGCACAGGCAGCGCTCGAGCAGCAGCTCGTACGCCGCCGGAGCGGTGACGAGGCTTCCGCCGGTGGCGATGACGGCGCGCTCGTGCTGGTTCAGCACGCGCTCCAGCGCGCGCTGCTCGAAGCGCCGGAACGCGTCCTGCCCGTAAATGGCGAATACTTCGCCGAGCTTCGCGCCGGCCTCCTTCTCCACTTCGCGGTCCAGCTCGACGAAGGGAACGCGCAGCGCCTGCGCGAGCTTGGCGCCGAGCGTCGACTTGCCGGCGCCGCGCAGGCCGATGAGGGCGATCCGCCGCGCGCGCGGCGCGTACTCCTCCTCGTGCACCAGGCGCTCGACCGGGACGCCCATTGCGCGCCCGACCTTGCGCAGCAGCAGCACCGACATGTTGCCGCGCCCGGCCTCGAGCTGCGCCAGGTAGCGCTCGGAAATCCCGGACGCCTGGGCGAGCGCCTTGCGCGTGAGGCCGTGGTGCGCGCGCAGCGCGCGCACCCGCTCGCCGAGACGCGCGAGGTAGGCGGCATCCATCTGCTCGGGGGAGGTGGGGGCGTTCATCGGTGGAGGCTGGGGATGGAAGGCGTGTGCAGTATATTGCTTGACGCTGATTGTAGCGTGCAATATAGTTTTGGATCAATGCCCATCAAGGTCACGATCCTCGTCGGCACCATGACCGGGACCGCGCAACTGTGCGCGCAGGAGATGGAGCTCGCGCTCGACGACGGCGAGGTGCGGGTCGAGACGCTCCTCATGGACAACCTCGACAGCGGCGTGTTCTCCCGCGAAGGGGTGTTCCTGGTCTGCACCTCAACCTACGGCCAGGGCGACGTGCCGGACAATGCCCGTGCCCTGTACGAGGACCTGCAGAAGAAGCGTCCCGATCTTTCCAGGGTGCGCTACGGCGTCTTCGGCCTGGGCGATCGCACCTATGCCGAGACGTTCAACTACGGCGGGAAGCGATTCGACGACATCCTGTCCGAGCTCGGCGCGCAACGCATCGGCGAGCGCCATACGCACGACGCCTCGAGCGGCACCCTGCCGGAAGAAACGGCGCTCGAGTGGTGCCAGCAATGGCTCGGCAAGGTCCGGGAGAGGCTGGAGCAGCCGGCATAGCCGCCGAGGCACGAAGTTTGCCTCTGCCTGCAGCATGCGCGCCCTGAAGTGGATCGTCGGGATTTTTGGCGTCGTTTTCATCGCCTGCTTCCTGTTTCTCTTCTTCGGCCTTAACACGCTGCGCGGCCCGATCGCGCGCGCCGTCGAGAAGTCCACCGGGCGCGAGCTCGTCATCCGCGACATCCGGCCGCTGTGGTCGTGGATCCATCCGCGCATCCGCATCGATGGAATCACGTTCGCCAATGCGCCGTGGGCGAAAGAGAAATATTTGCTCAGCGCCGACTCCGCGGTCGTCACGCTGAGCGGGTTCCCGCTCGTGGCCGGGCACGTAGTCCTTCCGGAGGTGCACCTCGTGAAGGCCCAGGTCAACCTGGAGCAGGACGCCGACGGCCGCAAGAACTGGATCCTCGAGCGCGAGCCGAAGCCGCAGAAAGCTTCGCGCATCCAGGTGAAGAAGCTGACCCTGGACCAGGGCGTCCTCACCTACAACGACGCCGGCCGCGACATCAGCGTGCGGGCCGATCTTTCGACCGACACGTCGGGCGTCGGCTTCCAGGTGCAGGGCAAGCACGCGGGCCTGCCGCTTGCGGCGTCGGGGCACGGCGGACCGGTGCTGTCGCTGCGCGATGACGACGGCACGCCGTACCCGCTCAAGGCGCAGGCGAAGATCGGCGATACCGCCGCGGCCGTGGACGGCAACATCACGGGCCTCATAGGGCTTTCGGGCATCGACATGAACGTGCAGCTCTCGGGAAAAACGATGGAGCAGCTGTACGACATCCTGGGCGTCGCGTTCCCGCACACCAGCCCGTACAGCACCGCCGGGCACCTCGTGCGCAGCGGGACCAAGATCCGCTATGAGAATTTCACCGGCAAGGTGGGCGACAGCGACCTCGCCGGCACCCTGGAGGTCGACACGTCGGGCGAGCGCCCGGTGATGCGCGGCGACCTCGTGTCCAAGGTGCTCGACCTCGCCGACCTCGGGCCGGTGGTCGGCACGCAGAAGACCAAGGGCAAGGGCGTGCTGCCGGACGCGCCCTTCGACGCCAAGCGGTGGAAAAGCGTCGATGCCGACGTCAGGCTGCGCGCCGGAAAGATCGAGCGGCCGGAGCAGCTTCCGATCGAGAACCTCTCCACCCGCATCCGCATGCAGGACGCGGTGCTCACCCTGGATCCGCTCGAGTTCGGGGTCGCCGGCGGCCGGCTCATCGGGCCGATCCGTCTCGACGGGCGCGCCGGCGACAGCATCAGGGCGGACGCGAAGATCCGCGTGGACAAGCTGCAGCTTTCGAAGCTTTTCCCGACGCTCAAGGTCACGAAGGCTTCCGTCGGGGCGATCAGCGGCGCGGTCGAGCTCGCCGGGCAGGGGAATTCCGTGGCGAACATGCTCGGCACCGCCAACGGCAAGATCGGGGTCTACGTGAACGGCGGCCAGGTGAGCGAGCTCATCATGCAGGCCGCCGCCATGGACCTGTGGGGCGTGGCCAAGGTCTACCTGAAAGGCGACCAGCAGATCCCGATCCGCTGCGTCGTGGGCGACTGGGGCGTGAAGAACGGCGTGATGCAGACCAATGCGCTCGTGTTCGACACCCAGGTCGTGAACGTCGGCGGCAGCGGCGACATCAACCTGAAGAACGAGCAGCTCGACCTCACGTTCTTCCCCGAGCCGAAGGACAAGAGCCTCGCTTCGCTCAACAGCCCGCTCTATGTGCGCGGGACGTTCGGCGATCCGCAGGTCCGCCCGGATACGAAGAAGCTGGTGGCCAAGGGCGCGGGCGCGCTCATCATGGGCATCCTGAATCCGCTGCTGGCGGTCGTTCCGCTGGTGAACGAAGGCCCGGGCAAGGACAGCAATTGCGGCAAGCTCATCGCCGAGGCGACGAGCAAGACGGGCGCCGCTACTGCGACGGCTTCTTCAGCCCGATCAGCGTCATCAGGCGCATCAGGGCCGCGTCGTCCCGAGCAATCCGCTCGCTGAAGGCGTCGGCGGGCAGGTAGGCCGGGCGCACGCCCAGGTTCTCGCTGCCTTTCGCGAACTCCGGGGATTCCGCCACCGCCTTGATGGCTTTATCGAGGGTGGCGATGACCGCCGGCGGCGTGCCGTGCGGCACGGCGATGCCGCGCCACGCCTCGAGCGCCACGTCGAACCCTTGCTCCTTTGCGGTCGGCACCTCGGGCAGCGCGGGGTCGCGCTCGGGGATCAACGCGGCGAGCAACCGGACCTGGCCCTGCTTGATCGGGCCGGAGAGCGCCGCCGGCAGCTGCAGGATGGCCTCCACGTGGCCGCCAAGCAGGCTCGGCACGACCTGCGCGGCGCTGAAGGGAACCTCGTTCAGCTGGATGCCCGCGGCATTTTCCAGCGCTGCGAGCGAGATGTGGGTATGGCTTCCCACGCCGGAATGGCCGACCGCAACGGCCTTGGGGCGCGCACGCGCGTCCGCGACGAAGTCGCCCAGCGTCTTCCAGCGCGCGTCCGCGCGCACCGCGAGCACGGGGGATTCCGACAGCACGCACGCGACCGCGTCGAATGCGCGGTAGTCGAATGGCAACTGGCCCGAGTGGTACGTGGTGGAGATCGAGTTCGAATTCCACACCAGCGCGTAGCCGTCGGGCTTTTGGGCCGCGGCGTACTTGTAGCCGATGGCGCCGCCGGCGCCCGGCCGGTTCACCACCAGCACGCGCTGGCCGAGCTGCTTCGACATGCCCTCGGCGAGCATGCGCGCCGTCACATCCGCGGAGCTGCCGGCGGGGAAGAGGACCGTGATCTCGAGCGGACCGCGCTGCGGGAATGCCGGCTCCTGCGCCCGAACGTGCAGGGAAAGGAAAGCGAGGACAAGCAGGAGGAGTCTCATGCCAGGATCTCCGCGACTTCCACGCGGCGGCCTTCCTGCGCCGAGCAGATGCCCGCCAGGATCACCGCGAGCGAAGCGGTGCTGCGCTCGCCGTCCATTTCCGGCGGCGGCCCGCCGCGCACCGCCGCGGCGAATTCCTCCAGCTCCTCGGCGATCGTATCGTTCTTCGCGCACGCGACCGGCTCGGCGCGCTCGCTGCCGCGCCTCAGCACGCGCAGGCCCTGGTGCATGTCGTAGTACGCAGTCGCTTCCTTGCCATAGACGTTCATGAGGTAGTACTCCGAGGCCGAGGCGTAGCTCGCGTTGAGGGTGGAAAGCGCGCCGTTCTCGTGCTCGAGGACGAGGCTCGCCACATCCGGGTTGTCGCCGGGCAGCACGAGCCGCACGAAGCGCCCGCTCACCGCTTTCACCGGGCCGAGCAGGTACTCGAGCACATCGGTGTAGTGGATGCCGATCTGCAGCATCACGCCGCCGGGCATGCCGGCGGCGGTGTAGCGCCACGAATTGAGGTCGATTTTCCCGAGGCGGTCGCGGCTGATGTTGCTCTCGGCATTGACCAGCCTGCCGAAGCGTCCCGCGTCGATCTCCTTTCGCACCCAGCGAAAGTGCGCTTCCTTGCGCCGCTGGTAGCCGAGCGCGAGCACGACGCCGGCCCTGCGGCAGGCCTGCGTCAGCGCGCGCGCGTCCGAGATGGTGTTGGCGATCGGCTTGTCGAGGAACACATGCTTGCCGGCGGCCGCCGCGGCGCGCGTGGTCTCCAGGTGCACGGCGTTCGGCGTGGTGTTGATGATCGCCTCGATGCTCTTGTCGGAGAGGATCTCCTCGTACGAAGAAGCGGCGCGGCAGCCGTACTTGGCAGCGAACGCCGAGCGCTTCTCCGCGGAGCGGCTGTAGCAGGCGGCAATGGAGAGCTTCCCCGAGCGCTTGATCGCGTCGGCGAGCACGTCGGACCACCAGCCCATGCCGAGGCAGGCGACCTTCAGCGGCGCGCTCATTCGGTCTTGGCGCCGATCGCCTGGACGGCTTCGCGCGCGATCTTCTCGTCCACGTCCCAGCTGCCTCCGGCGACGCCGATGCCGCCGACGCATTCGCCCTCGACGAGGATGGGGCAACCGCCTTCCATCGCGGTCCAGCGCTGCGGGCCGGCCGCGAGCGCGAGCCCGAGCGCGTGCGCCGTGTCGAGCGCCTGCCCCTGCGCGCCCTTCGGCGAGGTGGCGCGGCGGTTCGATGCGGCGCACACCGCCTTCGTGGTCGCCGAATGGACCGTGTGGAAGCGGCCGCCTTCCATGCGCTCGAGCAGCAGCAGGTTGCCGCCGGAATCCGCGATCGCGACCGTGACCGCGATGCCCGCCTGCCGCGCCTGCTCGATCGCGGCGGCCATCATCTTCTTCGCGCCAGCCGCGGTGAGCCGCTTGGTTTCTGCGAAATACATGGTGCCTCCTCTCGTTATATATTAGTGCAATGGCCCTTTCGCATATCGAGCACTTCCTCGTCGCGTCGGACGACATCGATGCCTGCCGCGACTGGTACGCGCGCGTGCTCGGCATGAAGCCCGGGCCGCATCCGGACTTCGGCTTCCCGGTCCACTGGATGTACATCGGCGACGTGGACGTGGTGCACATCGGGCCGAGCGCGAAGCAGGCGGGCGAGATCCAGAAAAAGTACCTCGGGCGCACCTCGCAGGACGCGGGCGCCGGCACCGGCGCGCTCGACCATATCGCTTTCCGCGCCACCGGCCTGCGCGCCATGCTGGAGCACCTGAAAAGGGAAAGAATCGGCTTCACGCAGCGCCGGGCGAACGGCCAGGCGCTCTTCCAGCTCTTTCTCTACGACCCGAACGGGATCAAGATCGAGCTCAACTACGCCGCGCAAGAAGCCGAGGGCATCGAGCCGGAGCTCATGGCTTCCGAGCTGATCAAAGAGTCGCATCGTTGAGCACGCCGTCCCGCGATTACAACGCGGCCGTAGACCTCGTCGAGCGCAACCTGTCGGCGGGACGCCGCGCCAAGGTCGCCTACATCGACGACCAGGGGCGCTGCACCTTCGCCGAGCTTGCCGAGCGTGTCGATCGCGCCGCGAATGCGTTGCGCGCGCTCGGCCTGCACAGGGAAGAGCGCATCGCGATCGCGATGCTCGACTCGTGCGACTGGCCGGCGCTGTTCCTCGGCGCGATCAAGGCGGGCATCGTGCCGGTGGCGATGAATACGCTCCTTACGCCGGCGGACTACGAATACCAGCTGCGCGACAGCCGGGCGCGCGCGCTGTTCGTGTCCGAGCCGCTGATGAAGAACTTCGAGCCGATCCGCAGGAACTGCCCGGATCTGCAGCACGTCGTGGCCGCTTCCCAGCTGCAGGAGCTCTTCCGCAAGCAGGAAGCGAAAGCGCAGGCCGCACCCACGACGCGCGACGACATGTGCTTCTGGCTCTATTCGTCCGGATCCACCGGTGCGCCGAAGGGCACGGTGCACCTGCATTCGCACCTGCTCGCCACGGCCGAGCTCTACGCCAAGCCGATCCTCGGCATCCGCGAATCCGACGTGGTCTTTTCGGCGGCGAAACTCTTCTTCGCCTACGGCCTTGGCAACGCGCTCACCTTTCCGCTCGCTGTGGGCGCGACGACGGTCCTGATGGCGGAGCGGCCCACGCCCGACGCGGTGTTCAAGCGGCTGGTGGAGCAGAGACCCACGATCTTCTACGGCGTGCCCACGCTGTATGCGGCGCTGCTGGCAAGCCCTGCCTTCCCGAAGCGCGAGCAGATCGCGCTCAGGATCTGTACCTCGGCAGGCGAAGCGCTGCCCGCGGAGCTCGGTAAGCGATGGACCGAGCGCACCGGGACGGAGATCCTCGACGGGATCGGCTCGACCGAGATGCTGCACATTTTCCTTTCCAACCGTCCGGGCGACGTGCGCTACGGCACGACAGGCATGCCGGTGCCGGGATACGAGCTGCGCCTGGTCGACGACCAGGGCGGCGTGGTGACGAAGCCGAACGAGCTCGGCGAGCTGCAGATCGCCGGCCCGACCGCGGCGCTCATGTACTGGAACCAGCGCGAGCGCACCAAGAACACGTTCCTCGGGCGATGGACGCGCAGCGGCGACAAGTACAGCGTGGACGAGCAGGGCTATTACACCTATGGCGGGCGCTCCGACGACATGCTCAAGGTGAGCGGCATCTATGTCTCGCCCGTGGAAGTCGAGGCTGCGCTGATCACGCACGAGGCGGTCCTCGAAGCCGCGGTGGTCGGGCACGCGGACGAGCAGCAGCTCATCAAGCCCAAGGCTTTCGTGGTGCTCAAGCCCGGTCATTCCCCCGACGACAAGCTCAAGGCGGCGCTCCAGCAGCACGTGAAGGACCGGCTGGCGCCGTACAAGTATCCGCGCTGGGTGGAATTCCTGAGCGAATTGCCGAAGACCGCGACCGGAAAGATCCAGCGCTTCAAGCTGCGCAAGTAGCGGTGTATCCTTAAGTCGATGAAACGGCTCGCTTTCGCCGCGGTCCTGCTTGCGCTTTTTGCCATGGCGGCGGAAAGCGCGTGGGCCGGCGGAAGAGGGCGCGGCGGCTCGCATGGCGGGCATCACTTCGGCGGCGCGCCGCTGCTGTTTTACTATCCGCCGCCCGCGCCGCAGTCGCAGGACTGGTTCTACTGCCCGAGCGCGGGCGCGTACTATCCGTACGTGAAACAATGCGCCGGCGGCTGGCAACGCGTGCTGCCGCAGCCGATGCAACCCTCTCCCGTAGGTTGAAATGGCCACCAAACCCGAACAGAACGAAATCAAGCTCGATCCCGCGGCGCTGTACCTCGAGGAAGTGTTCACCGACCGGCGCATCGGCACGATCCGGCGCATGACGCCGGTGACGAAGGACGGCGCGCGCGACCAGGCGCGGCCGGTGCTCTATGTCGGCGAAACGCAGGTGCTTACGCCCGCCGGCGCGCTGCCCATCGCTTTCGAGATCGGCGCCGGCTCGCTCGAGGAGGCCGCCGAGAAATTCGGGACGCTCGCGCGCGAGGCGATCGAGCGCACCGTCAAGGAGCTGCAGGACCTGCGGCGCCAGGCGGCCTCGTCCATCGTGATCCCGCAGGGCGGGTTGCCGCCCGCGGGCGGCATGGGTGGCGGCGGCGGGCTGGGCGGCGGCGGCAAGATCCAGCTTCCCTAGTCGATTGAAGCGCGTCCACGATGTTCGCGCGTGGATCGGCGACGCCCGGCGCGTGGTCGCGCTCACCGGCGCCGGCATCTCCACGGATTCGGGGATTCCGGATTTTCGCGGGCCGCACGGCGTGTGGACGAAAAATCCGGTC
>DATAHF010000099.1:0-4001 GCA_036263315.1 Burkholderiales bacterium | reverse complement strand
CGGAGCGGCGAAAAAAAGGCCCGCATCGGCGGGCCTTTTTCTTTGGCAGCGGGCAGCGCTACTTCAGCTTCGTTTCCTTGTAGATGACGTGCTTGCGCGCCTTGGGATCGTATTTCTTGATCTCGATCTTGTCAGGCGTGGTGCGCTTGTTCTTGGTCGTGGTGTAGAAGTGGCCGGTGCCGGCCGAGGACTCGAGCTTGATCTTTTCGCGCATGGGAATTCCTTATTTGGCGGACGCGGCCTTCTTGGCCTTGATTTCGGCGAGCACCGCCTCGATGCCGACCTTGTCGATGCGGCGCAGGCCGGCGGTCGAGACGCGCAGCCTCACCCAGCGGTTTTGGGTCTCGACCCAGAAGCGGCGGTAGTGAAGGTTGGGCTCGAAGGTGCGGATCGTCTTGTTGTTGGCGTGCGAGACGAAGTGGCCCTTCATCGGCTTCTTGCCGGTGACCTGACAGACGCGGGACATGGCGATGCTCCGGAAATCCTGGAAAAGGCGCGCATTATACAAGGATTTAGCTCGGCCTCAGAGGAGTCCGCGCTCGGCGAAGGACAGGGCCTGGTGGCCCGCGACGATGAAGTGGTCGAGCACCTTGACCTCCACGAGGGCGAGGGCTTCCTTCAGCTCCCGCGTAAGGAGCTCGTCCGCCTTGCTCGGCTGGGCCACGCCCGACGGGTGGTTATGCGCGAAGATGACTGCGGCCGCGTTCGCGGCGAGCGCCGCCTTGACGATCTCGCGGGGATAGACGCTCGTCTGGGTCAGGGTGCCGCGAAACACCTCCTGGCATTGGACGACGCGATGCTGCGCATCCAGCCAGAGGCACACGAACACCTCGTGCGGCCTCGACGCGAGCGCGAGGCGCAGATAGTCGCGCACCGCGCCGGGCGAGGTCAGCGCCGGGCCGGCCTGCAGGCTCTGCTTCAGCGAGCGCAATGCGAGCTCGACGGCGGCCCCGAATTGCGCGGTCTTCGCCGCGCCGAGTCCCTTCACCTGCAGCAGCCGATCGCCGGCGCCGAGCAATCCGGCCACGCCGCCGAACTGCTGGAGCAGCTCGCGCGCCAGTTCGACCGCGGACTTTCCGCGCACGCCGGTGCGCAAAAGCACCGCGAGCAGCTCGGCGTCGCTCAGCGCCGAAGCGCCATTCGCGAGCAGCCGCTCGCGCGGGCGCTCCTGAACCGGCCAGTGCGAAATCCCCATGGCTGCGGCTTTCCCTTAAAATGCCTTCCCCCTTAACGCGGCACGCGGCGGACCCGATGACGTTGAAGGGTAAGAAGCTAGTGCTCGGCATTACCGGCGGCATCGCGGCCTACAAGGCGGCGGAGCTGGTGCGGCTGCTCGTCAAGGCGGGCGCCGACGTGCGCGTCGTGATGACCGAAGCGGCGACGCGTTTCATCACTCCGGTAACGATGCAGGCGTTGAGCGGACAGCCCGTCTGGACCGACCTGTGGGATCCGCGCGTCGCGGACGGCATGGGCCACATCGAGCTTTCGCGCGATCGCGACCTGATCGTGGTGGCACCGGCCTCGGCCGATTTCCTGGCCAAGCTCGCGCATGGGCGTGCCGACGACCTGCTCTCCACGCTGTGCGTCGCGCGCCGCTGTCCGCTGCTCGTGGCGCCGGCCATGAACGTGGAGATGTGGGAGAACGCGGCTACGCAAAGAAACGCGCGCTCCCTGCAGGAGGACGGCGTGTCCTTTTCCGGGCCCGCCTCGGGGGGGCAGGCCTGCGGCGAAATGGGCATGGGGCGGATGAGCGAGCCTGCCGAAGTCCTGGGCGATGTGCTCAGGTTCTTCGGCCCGAAGCGGCTCGCGGGCAAGCACGTGCTGGTGACCGCAGGGCCGACGCAGGAGCCGATCGATCCGGTCCGGACGCTGACCAATTCGAGCTCGGGGAAGATGGGCTATGCCGTGGCGCGCGCGGCGCGCGAGGCCGGCGCCCAAGTGACGCTCGTCAGCGGCCCGGTCGCGCTTGCCACGCCGTCGGGCGTGGAGCGCGTGGACGTGCGCACCGCGGGCGAGATGTTCGATGCAGTGAAAAAGCGGGCCGCGCGCTGCGACGTGTTCTTCTCGGTCGCGGCGGTTTCGGACTATCGCGTAAAGAATCCGGCGGCGCAGAAGATCAAGAAAGCCAACGGCCGCGCCGTGCACCTCGAGCTCGTGGAAAATCCCGACATCCTGGCGCATGTCGCCGCCATGAAGAAGGCGCCGTTCTGCGTCGGCTTCGCCGCGGAGAGCGAGGACCTCGCCAGGAACGCGCGGGCGAAGCGCTCGAAGAAGGCCATCCCGCTGCTTGCCGCCAACCTCGCGCAGGAGGCGATCGGCGCGGACGAGAGCTCGCTCACGCTCTACGACGCCGCCGGGGAGCATCCGCTCGGGCGGGCGCCGAAGCTCGAGCTGGCGCGCAAGCTCGTCGATCACGTCTCCGCAATGCTCAAGCGATGAGGAAGCTCGAGGTGAAGATCCTCGACGAGAGGATCCGCGCCATGCTGCCGCATTACGCCACTTCCGGCGCCGCGGGCCTGGATCTGCGCGCGTGCATCGCTGCGCCCCTCGTCCTGAATCCGGGCGAGAGCGAGCTCGTGCCCTCGGGCATCGCCATCCATCTCGGCGACCCGGGCTACGCGGCGATCGTGCTGCCGCGCTCGGGCCTTGGCTCAAAGCACGGCATCGTGCTCGGCAACCTGGTCGGGCTCATCGACTCCGACTACCAGGGGCAGGTGCTGGTCTCGCTCTGGAACCGCGGCAAGCAGCCGTTCACCGTGCAGCCGATGGAGCGCATCGCGCAGCTCGTGGTGATCCCGGTCGCGCAGGTCGAGCTGCAGGTGGTCGAGGATTTCGCGGCGAGCGAGCGCGGCGCCGGCGGCTTCGGCTCGACCGGCCGCTAGCTAGCCCAGCATGTCGTTCCAGATTTCGCGGGCCCAGGCCCAGCCGCGCTGCGCATCCGACTTGCTGCGCGCCGCCGAGCGCTCGGCCGCGGACGCGACGGGAAGCAGGGTCTTGCGCCCTTCGTCCCAGGTGTGCGCCGAAGCGATGTGCACCGCCTCGTCCTCGGACAGGAAGCTGTAGCACAGGCTTTTCATCACGACGTCGCGCGCCGGCTCGCGGCCCGCAAGCAGCGTGGCAACCGCCGCGGCGCAGCTTTTTGCCATGGCGTTCGCCATGTGTCCCGACTTCGGCATGCCGTCGGCGGCGAGCGTCGCATCCCCGAGGACGTGGATGTTCTTCACCGCTTTCGATTCGCAGGTCAGCCAGTCCACTTCGCACCAGCGCCGGTTGGTGGTGATGAGCCCGGCCTGGCGCGCAATGTCCGCCGCGCGCTGCGGCGGGATGACGTTCAGCACGTCGCCCTTGACTTCGTCGAAGTCGAGCTTCACCGACGAGGCTGCGGCGTCCACGCCGACGGCCTTCTGTCCCGGCCGGTACTCCACCAGTCCCTTGTAGAGCTCGGACCACGCGCGCTTGAAGAGCGCCGGCTCGGAGGCCACGTCGTCGTTCGCGTCGAGGATGAGGACCTTGGAGCGCGGCTTCGCCTGCTTGAAGTACGCCGCGGCCTGGCAGGCGCGCTCGTACGGCGCCGGCGGGCAGCGGTAGGGCGAGAGCGGCACCGCGATCACGAAGACGCCGCCGTCCTTCATCTCCACGAGCCGCTTGCGCAGCGCAATCGTCTGTTCGCCCGCCTTCCAGGCATGTAATACAGCGCCGGCTTTCGTCGCCTCCTCGAATCCTTCGAGCTCGTCCAGCTCGAAGTCGACCGCGGGCGAGACGATGAGCCGGTCGTAGCGCAACTCGGGGCCGCGCGCGAGGCGCACCGTTTTCCTGCCGGCGTCCACGGCCAGCGCTTCATCGCGCACGACCTGTATGCCGCGGGCGCGCAGTCCGTCGTAGCTGCGCTGGATCTGGTCGATGCGCCGGAACCCCGCGAGGACGAGGTTGGAGAGCGGGCAGGAGGTGAAGACCGGGTCGCGCTCGACCAGGACGACGTCCAGGGACGGGTTGCCGAGCTT
>DATAHF010000098.1:0-21056 GCA_036263315.1 Burkholderiales bacterium | reverse complement strand
CTGGTTGGGGCTCAGCTTCACGGCTCCGGCTTCGAGTTCGATTCTCATCGGCGTCTCCTTGCGTTTTGCATGCGCAGGATGCATCCTTCGACGGACGCCTTCAAACGGTAAATTCTCAGGTCTTGCATGCTAAATAGGAATGTAATGCCCGCGCTGGACCTGCTGCGCGGCTTCGAGGCCGCGGCGCGCCACCTGTCCTTCACCAAGGCGGGCGAGGAGCTTTTCCTCACGCAGTCGGCGGTCAGCCGCCAGATCAAGGAGCTCGAGGACCAGCTCGGCGTGCCGCTATTCCAGCGGCGCCACCGCGCGCTCGCGCTCACCGAGGCCGGGCACCAGTTCTACGCCGCGGCGGCGCAGGTCATCGCCACCATACGGGCGGCGACCGAGCGCCTGCGCGCGCGCTCGGGCCGGCGCCGACCCCTCTCGGTCACCACGACGCACTCCTTCGCCGCGCTCTGGCTCATCCCGCGGCTTGCCGGATTCACCAAGGACCATCCCGAAGTGGACGTGCGCATCACCGCGGAGACCCGCGTGCAGGATCTCGAGCGCGACGGCCTGGACGTCGCGCTGCGCCACGGGCCTGCGGCGCTCGCCGGTCCGCACGCGGTGCGCCTCATGGGCGAGCGCGTGTTCCCGGTCTGCAGCCCGAAGCTCCTGAAGAAGATCCCGCTCGCCCAGCCCGCGGACCTCAGGAACCACTGCCTGCTGCAGTACGACGACCCGGACGCGCGTCATCCGTGGCTGCATTGGAAGACGTGGCTCGAGGTCGCGGGCATCGCCGACTTGCGGCCGAAGGCGAGCCTGCTCTTCTCGGGCTACGAGCAGATCATCCCGGCGGCGATCGCGGCGCACGGCGTCGCGCTCGGCAGGTCGCCGCTCGTGAAGGACCTGATCGCGGCGGGCGAGCTGGTGGCGCCGTTCAAGAGCAGCGCCGATCCGGCGCGCGCCTATTTCGCCATCGTGTCCCGCAATGCCGCCGATCGCCCCGAGGTCGCGGCGTTCGTGTCGTGGCTCAAAGCGGAAGCGGCGAAGCGGTAATCCTTCCTATAGGGTAAGGACGAGCTTGCCGATGTGCTGCGAGCTTTCCATGAGCTTGTGCGCTTCGGCCGCCTGGGCCAGCGGGAAGGTCCTGTAGATCTCGGGCTTGATCCTGCCCGCTTCGATGAGCGGCCAGATCTTCTCGCGCAAGCGCTTCGCAATGGCGCCCTTGAACTCCACCGGGCGCGGCCGCAGGGTCGAGCCGGTCACTACCAGCCGCCGGCGCATGACCTCGTTGATGTCGAGCTCGCTCTTGTGGCCGCGCAGGAATGCGATGAAGACGAGGCGCCCTTCATCGGCGAGGCACTTCAGCTCCTTCGGCACGTAGTCGCCGCCCACCATGTCGAGAATCACGTTCACGCCCTTGCCGGCGCTCGCCGCGAGCACTTCCTTTTGAAAATCCTGGGTCCGATAGTTGAAGGCGCGCTCGGCGCCCAGGCGCACGCACGCGGCGCACTTCTCGTCGGAGCCCGCGGTCGCGAACACCCGGTTGCCCATCGCGCTCGCCATCTGGATGGCGGTGACGCCGATGCCCGAAGTGCCGCCCTGCACGAGCAGGCTCTCGCCCGCGGCGAGGCGGCCGCGGTCGTAGACGTTGGACCACACCGTGAAGAACGTCTCGGGCAGCGAGGCCGCCTCGACGAGCGAGAGGCCCTTCGGCACGGGAAGCGCTTGCACCTCGGGCGCGACGCAGTACTCGGCATAGCCGCCGCCATGGACGAGGGCGCAGACCTCATCCCCCACGGAAAAGGCGGTGACCGCGGGCCCGATGGCGGCCACGACCCCGGCGACTTCCAGGCCGGGCAGGTCCGATGCATCGGGCGGCACCGGGTAATGGCCGGAGCGCTGCAGCACGTCGGGCCGGTTCACGCCCGCAGCCGCGACCTTGATGAGGATCTCGTTCGGCTTGGGCGCGGGCACTGGGCGCTCGGCCGGGCGCAGCACCTCGGGTCCGCCGGGTTTCGAGATCTCGATCGCGCGCATGGCGGGAGGCACGGTGGAAGGAAGGCCCATGAGGTAGCTTAAATTCTGGAAGCGGCGGATATTACGCCACAAGGAGACCCGGGCATGCCCCAATTTCGAGTGGAATTCGTGATGGACGAGGCGAGCGGCCAGTATCTCGCGGAGCTGTACAACCCGGACGACGCCGAGGAGCTGATCGTGCGCACCGAGGCGCTCTATCCGACGCAGGCCGCCGCGGTGCTCGGCCTGGTGAACCTCTTCAAGAACGCAGTCTTAAAGTTTCCGCCGCCCAGCGAAAGTCCACGTTCCCGCCCGAAACGATCACCCCGACGCGCTGCCCGGGGAAGGAAAGCCGCTTCTGCAAAAGCGCGCAGGCAGCCAAAGCGCCGGTCGGCTCCACGACGATCTTCATCCGCTCCCAAAGGAAGAACATCGCGCGCAAAAGCTCGTCGTCGCTGACCGTGGCCATGTCGCTCACGTTCTCGAGGACGAGCGGGAACGTGAGCTTGCCGAGGGACTCGGTGCGCGCACCGTCGGCGATCGTCTTCGGCGTCGGGATCTTCACCAGCGACTTCGTCCTGAAGGAGCGCGTGGCGTCGTCGCCCGCCTGCGGCTCCACCCCGATCACGCGGCAGCCCGGCGCGAGGTGACGCGCCGCGAGCGCGCAGCCTGAGAGCAGGCCGCCGCCGCCGCAGGGCACGAGCAGGGCGTCGAGCGGGCCCGCGTCCTCGATGAGCTCCTTCGCCGCGGTGCCTTGTCCCGCGATCACGTGCGCATGATCGAAGGGCGGGATGAGGCTCAGGTTCCTTTCCTTGCACAGCTTTTCCGCGACCGCCTCGCGCGATTCCCCGGCCTGGTAGGCCACCACTTCGGCGCCGTAGCCGCGCGTCGCGTCGAGCTTCACCTTGGGCGCATCCCACGGCATGACGATGACGGCCTTGATGCCGAGGAGCTTCCCCGCGAGCGCCACGGCCTGCGCGTGGTTGCCCGAAGAGAATGCGATCACGCCGTTCTTTCTTTGCGCGGCGTCGAGCTGCGCGAGGGCGTTGAACGCACCGCGGAACTTGAACGCGCCCATGCGCTGGAAGTTCTCGCACTTGAAGAACACGCGCGCGCCGGTCATCTCGTCGATGGTCGCCGACGTGAGCACGGGCGTGCGCTTCGCGTGCGCGCGGATGCGCTCGTGCGCCGCCGCGACGTCGGCGTAGGTCGGGCTCATGACAGGCCCCAATGGACTAGCGCTGCCCGCGCCACTGTGCCGCCCCATTCCTGCAGGAAATGCCCGCCTTCGGGCAAGACCAGCGGGTCAGGACAGCCCCGGATGCTGCTTCGGAGCTCGTGCATGATGGCAGGGCCGAGCACCGGATCCTTCGCGCCGATCGCCATGAAGCTCTCGCCTTTCCAGTCGCTCTTCAGCCAGGCCCTCGCCTTGCGCGAGACGGCGGCGCCCGCATCGTCGGGATGCTCCGGAACCAGGTTCGGGAACCGGCGCACGCCCGCCTTGTAGCGCGCATCCGGAAACGGCGCGTCGTAGGCGGCCGCTTCGGCGGGCACGAGGTGCGGGCAGGCGCGCGCGAGGAGCTTGCCGCAATCGAGGTCCGGATTCTTGTTCGCGTAGGCGCGCCAGGCGATGAAGCCGGCCGGCAGCGGGGCATCGCCGCACGCGAGCGTGGTGTTCATGACGAGCAGGCGCGAAAAGCGCTCGGGCGCTTCCATCGGAAGCGTGAGGCCGAGCAGGCCGCCCCAGTCCTGCACCACGAGCGTGATGTCGCGCAGGTCCGCCTGTTCGACGAAGTCGAGCAGGAACCGGCGGTGAAATTCAAAGTCGTAGAGCGCTTCGTCCTCGGGCTTGTCGGAGCGGCCGAAGCCGATGAAGTCCGGCGCCACCACGCGCGCGCCGGCGCCCGCGAAGAGCGGGATCATGCGCCGATAGAGGTAGCTCCACGTCGGCTCGCCGTGCAGACACAGGAACGTGGGCGCGCCCGCCTTGCCCTCGTCGACATAGTGCGCGCGCAGCCCGCGCCATTCGAAGTAATGCGGCTGGAAGGCAAAGCCCGGTAGGCCCGCGAAGCGCTCGTCGGGAGTGCGCACGCGCGAATTGTAGAATGCCGCGATGGACTATTCGAGCTATCGGGACCTGAAGATGCGCCGGCTCGAGCCCGGCATCCTCGAGATCGCCATGGGCGAGGAGGGCAAGCTCGCCACGGCCACCGAGCGCGCCCATGCCGAGATGGCGCGCATCTGGCTCGACGTCGATCGCGACGAGGAAACGCGCGTCGCCATCGTGCGCGGCGCAGGCAAGGGATTCTCCGCCGGGGGCGACCTGGCGATGGTGGAGAAG
The DNA here is from genome assembly GCA_036263315.1 of Burkholderiales bacterium. Lineage (GTDB taxonomy): Bacteria > Pseudomonadota > Gammaproteobacteria > Burkholderiales > SG8-39 > SCGC-AG-212-J23. The sequence continues at coordinate 16,714 of DATAHF010000098.1, read as the reverse complement.
ATGACCCAGGAGTTCGACGTGCGCGTGCGGGTGTGGCGCGAAGCGCGCGACCTCGTCTACAACATGATCAACTGCTCGAAGATCATCGTCTCGGCGATGCATGGCCCGGCGGTCGGCGCCGGGCTCGTGGTCGGCCTGCTTGCCGACATCTCCATCGCCGCGAAGAACGCGCGCCTCATCGATGGGCACACGCGCCTCGGCGTCGCGGCGGGCGACCACGCGGCGATCGTTTGGCCGCTGCTCTGCGGCATGGCGAAGGCGAAGTACTACCTGCTGACCTGCGAGCAGCTCACCGGGGAACAGGCGGAACGGCTCGGGCTCGTATCGCTCACCTGCGAAGAGGCGGAGCTTCAGGCCAAAGCGCTCGAAGTCGCCCGCAAGCTCGCGAGCGGGGCCCAGACCGCCCTGCGCTGGACGAAGTACTCGCTCAACAACTGGCTGCGCATGGCGGGCCCGTCCTTCGATGCCTCGCTCGCCCTCGAGATCCTGGGCTTCACCGGCCCCGAGGTGAAGGAAGGCCTCGGGTCGCTGCGCGAAAAGCGCGATCCGCGCTTTCCGGCGCCGCCCAAAGACTTCTAGCGCCCGGCGGCGCGCTATTTCTTGCTGAAGTCGAGCGCGTCGCCGCCGCCCGCGGCCGGCGCGGCTTGGGCGCCGAACAGGCGCTCCAGGTCCTTTGCGAGCGCCACCGGATCCGGGCCGACCCGGCCGAGCGAGGTCAGCAGCACGCGCACCGGCAGGTCGATGAGCGTCGGGTTCGGATGGTCGCGCAGGTGCGCCGCGTTCTGCAGCATCGGCACGATGTGGGTGTTCTTGGTCCCGGCCATGGCGCTTTCGATTCCGCCGATGAGGGCCGCCTGGGCGCGCCCGATGCCGACGAGGAGTTCTGCGAGCTGCTGCGCGGAGATCTGGAGCATGGCTTCCCCCGGTTGGATCGCTGAGATCGATTTGCCGGCGATGGTAGCATCCCGCGAAATGCCTTCCGCGCATTTCCCCGTGCATGTTTTCCTTTAAGCGCCCGGGGAATCTCGGTGTCGTCGGCGGCAGGCTGGCGCCGCCGAAGCGCACGCCCAATTGCGTCTCCTCGCAGGCCGATCCTGCCGATGCCGAGCACTACATCGCCCCGATCACGTTCCGCGGCGATTTTTCCTCGGTGCAGGCGGCCGTCGCCGGGATGCGCGGCGCGACGGTCATCAAGCACGACGGCAACTACCTGTACGCGGAATACCGCACGCCGATCATGCGCTATGTCGACGACGTCGAGCTGCTCTACGACCCGGGCGCCGGCGTAGTGCACGTGCGCTCCGCCTCGCGGCTCGGGCGGCGAGATTTCGGCGTGAACCGCAAGCGGGTGGAAGCGCTGCGCAGCCGGATCGGTTCGCTTAGCTCAGCTCCACGATGACCGGCTGGTGGTCGGAGGCCTGGGTGGCGCCGTCGATGCGCACGGCCTTGAGCCGCGGCACGAGATCGGCCGTCACGAACACGAAATCGCAGCAATAAGGCGCGTCGCCGTGCGCGTGCTCGTGCACGCAGAACGTAGGCGGGTGCGGCACGCCGGGATGCAGCGCTTCCCAGGCGTCGACGAAGCCCGCCTGCTTCACGCGCTCGCGCAGGGGATCACCGGCCGGCAGGTTGAAATCGCCGCACAGGATCGCGCTCGACGGCCGCGGATCGCTGGTGAACGTTCCCGGCTTGCGTACTTCCTTGCGCGGCGCGCAGGCTTCCGCATGGATTTCGGCGAGGCGCTCGATCTGCGCCGCGCGGTGCGCGCCCGAGTAGTACTCGAGATGCGTGGTAATGACGCGCAGCGGGCCAAAGGGCGCTTCGACCACGGCTTCGACCGCGGCGCGCGGCATGCTCGGCACGTCGGGCGCCGCCGGCCACGGCAGCGAGTGGCGCAGCACCCGTCCCAGCTTCAGGCGCGACAGGATGAGGTTGCCGAAGCGGCTGCGGCCCCCGCCCGCGGCGGGACGATCCACGCTCCACACCGCCGCGGTCTCATAGTCACGAAGATTCCTGGAAAGCTCCTCCGCGCCGTCTTCGCCGGCGCTGCCGGCGAGCTCCGGGAAGTTCTGCGCCACTTCCTGCATGCACACCACGTCCGGATCGGCGATGCGCTTCACTTCGGCGGCAATGCGCGCCGGATCGACGCGCCCGTCCACGCCGCGGCACCATTGCACGTTCCAGGTCATGAGGCGCATCGCGCCGAGGCTAGCTGGGCGGATTGCGGCGCAGGTCGTCGAACAGCGACTCCACGAGCTGGCCCAGCCCGGCGTGATACATGGCGCGCAGCATGGCGAGCGTGTTGCCTGCCTGCTTCTCGAAGATGAAGGGCGAGGCGTCGAAGTGGCAGCCGTTCAGGACCGGCAGCTCGCCGCCGTTGTACTTCAGCTCACAGCTGCGGAAGGTGCAGCGATCGAACTCGTTGCCGTCGAGCTCGAGCGACTCATTGGCGAAAACCTTCTGGGCGTATTTCATGGCGGCTATTGTCCCACCGCCGCCACCGGCAGACGATCAGCTTCTCGCGAGCGCGTCCAGGTTGCGCGGGTAGGGCTCTACGCCGGGCGGCAGCGTGCTCGGCGGCTGGCGGCGCAGGCGGCCGTGGCTCGGCTCCTGCGCCACGAGTTGCGCGTAGCGGATGTTCTTCTGCATCTCCTGCAGGTACAGGTTCGGCCCGCCGAAATGCTTGCCGGCGTATTCATAGGCGCGCGCCAGCTGGAAGTCGAGCCGCTTGGACGCGTTCTGGTAGAAGCCGGGCGTCTTGTGGACCAGGTCCTCGCCGGAGGCGAAGACCGGCAGCGTGCGGCTGCCCACGATGTTGCGGCCGGCGATGCCGCCGAGGACGAATTCCGGGTAGAGCCGGTCCCGGCACTTCTCCAGGTAGCAGCGGTCGGACATCTGCGCGATGATGTCCGCGGTGCCGAGCATCTGGCCCACGCGGCGCAGCAGCGTGTCGGCAAGCCGGATGGTCTCGGCCGGGCGCTCGTAGCCGGTGAAGTGGATCAGGATGGCCGCGGTCTTCGCCAGGTGGCCGAGGCCCAGGCTGCGCAGATAGCGGCGCAGGAAGGCCGAGCCGCGCGACACGTGGGTGAGCGTGTATTCCGCGCCATAGCGATGGCGGCGGTCGGTGCGCCGGCGCAGGTAGCCGAAATCGTGGAACAGCGCCGTCAGCACGCCGACCTGGAAGATGTCTGCCGGGAGGTCCGCGTCGCCCGCGCGCTTGGCGCGCTGGTAGCCGTCGAGCAGGCGCGCCATCGCGAGGGTGACGTCCAGCACATGCTGGATGTCGTGGTACTCGGTGTCGCACGGATGGTAGTCGGGATGGCGGCCGGCATAGAGCATCGCCGCGTCGCCGAAGGCGCGCTCCAGCTTGGCGGCATCCGCGTCCGGGTAGAGGCCCTTGAAAAGGCGAACCACCTCCGCGCCCACGGCTGCCGGGTCGGTGGTGCAGATCGAGTTGGTAACGTCGTGGTCGGAGCGTCGCATTCGCTGTTTTTGTCCCAACGACTGCCGGGGTTCCCCCTGAAGAAGTATAAGGATAGGATGCGCCAAAGGGCAGCACCCTGCGGTGAAGTTTGTCACGGCCGTATTTGGACGGTCGAAAATGTTTGTCACGCCCATTTTGGGCGATCGAAAATCAATGTCAGGAGCGCGCAGGCAGTGACCGACTTCCCTCTCACCGAGGAGGAGAAGGCCCAGATCCGCAGCCGTCTCCATGAGCTGGAGCTCGAGCATTTCGACCTGGACGACGTGATCGCGCGCCTCGCGCGCGACCCGTCGCAGGACCGCATCCAGCTGCAGCGCCTGAAAAAGCGCAAGCTGGTCCTCAAGGACCAGATCCAGCGCCTGCGCGCGCGCCTCATCCCGGACATCATCGCGTAGCCGCGCGGGATCACGGGCTTGATTGCGCTAATCCAGCGCGTGACGCAGGCGAGCGTCGTGGTGGCGCAGGACACCATCGGCGCCATCGGACCCGGCATCCTCGCCCTCATCGGGGTCGAGCGCGACGACACGCCGGCGCAGGCCGAGCGCCTCGCCGAGCGCGTGCTCGGCTACCGGATCTTCGCCGACGCCGCGGGGAAGATGAACCTCTCCCTGAAGGACGTGAAGGGCGGACTGCTCGCGGTTCCGCAATTCACGCTTGTCGCAGACACGCAGAGCGGCACGCGCCCGAGCTTTTCCAGCGGCGCGCCTCCTGAAGCCGGAGAGAAGCTGTTTGCCTGCTTCGTCGAAAGAGCGAGGGCGCTGCATTCCCCGGTCCAGACGGGCCGCTTCGGCGCCCACATGCAGATTGCCCTCGTGAACGACGGGCCGGTCACGTTCTGGTTGCAGGTAAAGTAGCCGGATGTTCGAGCAGTTCATCGGCACCAAGCCCGTCGAGGAAAGACATCGGATCGACGCCGCCGCGCTCGAGGGATTTCTCGGCTTTCGCATCAACGCGATCGAGCAGTTCAAGGGCGGGCAGTCCAATCCCACGTACCGCCTGAGCGCCTCGGACGGGAAGCGCTATGTCCTGAGGAGAAAGCCCCCGGGGAAGCTGCTGCCCTCCGCGCACGCGGTGGACCGCGAATTCCGCGTCATCCAGGCGCTGCACAAGGTGGGCTTCCCGGTCGCGCGCCCGCTCGTGCTGTGCGAGGACGAGTCGGTCATCGGCACCGCGTTCTACGTCATGGACTGCGTGGAGGGCCGCGTGCTCTGGGACCAGTCGCTGCCCGGCATGTCGAAGGCGGAGCGCTTCGCCATCTGGGACGAGCTGAACAAGACCATCTCGCGCCTGCATTCGATCGACTACCGCGCCGTCGGGCTGGAGGGGTTCGGCAAGCCCGGCAACTACATCGAGCGGCAGATCGCGCGCTGGAGCAAGCAATACCGCGCCTCCGAGACCGAGCCGATGCCGGCGATGGACCGCCTGATCGAATGGCTGCCCCGCAATATCCCGCCCGAGGCGGCGACGACCGTGGTGCACGGCGACTTCCGCCTGGACAACGCCATCTTCCATCCGAGCGAGGCGCGCATCCTGGCGGTGCTCGACTGGGAGCTCTCCACGCTCGGCGACCCGCTCGCCGACTTCGCCTACCACTGCATGAGCTGGCATATCCCGCCCGGTCAGTTCCGCGGCATCGCCGGGCTGGATCTCGCCGCGCTGGGAATTCCTTCCGAGAAGGATTATCTGAATTCCTATCTGCAAAGAACCCGGCGGCCGGCGATCGACCCGGCGCACTGGGATTTCTACCTAGCCTACAACCTGTTCCGCATCGCCGCGATTCTGCAGGGCATCATGAAGCGCGTGGTGGACGGCACCGCGGCTTCCGATCATGCGCGCGACGCGGGGGCGCGCGCGCGGCCGATGGCCGAGCTGGGATGGAAGATGGTGGAGAAGATCGAAAACCGAAGATTGTCCGGGAGAGCCGCTTGAACTTCGACTACACGCCCAAAGTGCAGGAGCTGCGCCAGAAGCTGATGGCGTTCATGGCCGAGCACGTCTATCCGAACGAGCACAAGTGGCACGAGCACGTGAAGAGCGAGCACCGCTGGGAGCCGGTGCCGGTCATCGAGGAGCTGAAGGCCCAGGCGAGGAAGCAGGGGCTGTGGAACCTGTGGCGGCCGAAGACGCACGGCGGCGCGCTCACCAACCTGGAATACGCGCCGCTGTGCGAGATCATGGGGCGCGTGCATTGGGCGCCCGAGGTGTTCAACTGCTCCGCGCCCGACACCGGCAACATGGAGACGCTCCTCAAGTACGGCACGCCGGAGCACATCCGCGAATGGTGCGAGCCGCTTCTCGAGGGGAAGATCCGCTCGGCGTTCCTCATGACCGAGCCGAACGTCGCTTCGTCCGACGCCACCAACATCCAGACGCGCATCAAGCGGGAAGGCACCGATTACGTCATCAACGGCGTCAAATGGTGGTCGAGCGGCGCCGGCGATCCGCGCTGCAAGATCTACATCGTGATGGGCAAGACCGACCCCGACAACGCCTCGAAGCACAGCCAGCAGTCCATGGTTCTCGTTCCCTCGAATGCAAAGGGGATCAAGGTGCTGCGCCATCTGCCGGTGTTCGGCTTCGACGACGCGCCGCACGGGCACATGGAGATCGAGATGAAGGACGTGCGCGTGCCCGCCTCCAGCGTGCTTCTGGGCGAGGGCCGCGGCTTCGAGATCGCGCAGGGCCGCCTCGGGCCGGGACGCATCCACCACTGCATGCGCCTCATCGGCCAGGCCGAGGTGGCGCTGGAGAAAATGTGCCGGCGCGCGAGCGAAAGGGTCGCTTTCGGACGCCCCGTGGCCGACCAGGGCGTGACGCGCGAGCGCATCGCGCAGTCGCGCATCATGATAGACGCGGCCCGCTACATGGTGCTCAATGCGGCGTGGAAGATGGACACGGCGGGCAACAAGGTGGCGAAGAAGGAGATCGCCATGATCAAGGTGTTCGCGCCGAACGTGGCCTGCCAGGTGATCGACTGGGCGATGCAGGTGCACGGCGGCGGCGGGGTATCGGACGATTTCGGCCTGGCGTACGCATATGCGCACGCGCGCACGCTGCGCTTCGCCGACGGCCCGGACGAGGTGCACCGCAACCAGATCGCGAAGATCGAGCTGGGCGAGCAGACCACGATCGCGCAGGCGCTCGCCAAGGCGAAGCCGCGGTGAAGGGCGGCGCGTGATCGTCGGCGTCCCCAAGGAAGTCAAGACGCACGAATACCGCGTCGGCCTCACGCCGACTTCGGCGCGCGAGCTCGTCGCGCACGGCCATTCGGTGCTGATCGAGCAGAACGCCGGCGCCGGCATTGGCGCGCCCGACGCCGCCTACGAGAAGGCCGGCGCGCGCGTCGTGGACGACATCTATCCGTTCGCCGAGCTGGTCGTGAAGGTGAAGGAGCCGCAGCCGGCCGAGCGCAAGCGCTTGAAGGCGGGGCAGGTGCTCTTTACCTACCTGCACCTCGCGCCGGATCCGGAGCAGACGAAGGACCTGGTGCAATCGAACGCCGTGTGCATCGCGTACGAGACGGTCACCCGCGAAGGCGGCGGCCTGCCGCTGCTTGCGCCCATGTCGGAAGTGGCCGGCCGCATGTCGGTGCAGGTCGGCGGCAGCTGCCTGGAAAAGGAGCGCGGCGGGATGGGCATCCTGCTCGGCGGCGTGCCGGGCGTGCCGCCGGCGAAGATCACCATCCTCGGCGGCGGCGTCTCGGGGTCGAGCGCCGCGCGCATGGCGGTGGGCTCCGGCGCGCGCGTCTACGTGCTGGACCGGTCGCTGGAGGTGTTGCGCAACCTGGAGCGCGAGTTCGGCGCGCGCGTCGTCACCGTCTACTCGAGCCGCGATGCCGTGGAGCAGCACGTGCTTTCCGCCGACCTGGTGATCGGCGCGGTGCTCGTGCCCGGCGCGGCGGCGCCGAAGCTCGTGTCGCGCGAAATGGTGAAGGCCATGAAAACCGGCGCGGTCGTGGTCGACATCGCGATCGACCAGGGCGGCTGCTTCGCGACCTCGCGGCCCACCACGCACGCGGAGCCGACCTACGTGGTGGACGACGTGGTGCATTACTGCGTGACCAACATGCCGGGTGCCGTGCCGCGGACCTCGACCTACGCGCTCAACAACGCCACGCTGCCCTTCGTCCTCGCCCTGGCCGACAAGGGCTGGAAGCGCGCGCTGCGCGACGATCCCCACCTGCGGAACGGTCTGAACGTGGCCGGCGGCAAGGTCACGCACCCCGAGGTAGCCGCCGCCCTCAGCGCGAGCTTCGTTCCTCCCGAAGAATTGATCCGGCAATAGCCGCGGCGCGCTCGAGCTCCTGCGCGGTATTCAGGTAGTCCGGGCACAGGCGCAGGTAGTCGCCGCGGGCGTCGGTCTTCACGCCCGCCTTCTTCAGCTTCTCGGAGAACGGCTTCGCCTGCTCCGTCTTTACGGTGAGAAAGGCGCCGTGGGATTCGCTTTCGCCCTGCGCCTCGGGCAGCAGCTGCTTCAGCGCCGCTTTCTGCACGAGGTTGAACGCGCGAATTCGCTCGACGCCGAGCTCGAGCGTGATCTCGAGCCCGGCAATCGCCTGCACCGGCGCGAGCACCGGCGGCGTGGACTCGAGCCAGGCGTCGCCGCCGGCGGCGAACTGCGGCGGGTCCGGCCGCTCGTAGCTGAACACGTCCTTCTTCGCGAACCAGCCGGTATCGAGCGTGACGCGCGCGTGATGGCGCGGATGCACGTAGAGCCAGCAGGCGCCCGGGCCGCCGCGCAGGTACTTGTACGAGCCCCCGACCGCGAAGTCGGCGTCGAGCGCCTGCAGCTCGAGCGGGAGCACGCCGGCGTGGTGATACACGTCGAGCAGCACGAGTGAGCGCTGCGCGTGCGCTTGCCTTATCAGGTCTTTCAGGCCTTGGAAAACCGACCCCGTGCGGAATGCGACGGTCGAGAGCACAACGAGCTCGCACGCTTCGTGCCGGAAATCGTGGAAAGGCAGGACCTTGAGCGCGATGCGGCCTTGCTCGCGGTACACGCGCAGGATGAAGTCGAGCGAATCGAATTCGGCATCGCTCGCGAGCACGCGCGGCTTTCCCTGAAGGGCGTTGAGCACCGCGCGCAATCCTTGTCCGGCGCTCGTCTTCGGCACGATGCAGTCCGCAGACGGCGCGCCGACGAGCTTCGCGGTCAATTCACGGAAACGCTCGCGCGCCGAAAGCCAAAGGGACCAGGCGCCGTCCATGTCGAGGTACCACGCATCGAGCGCAGCGCACACGTCGTCCGCCATGCGATCGGGCGGACGGCCGAGCGAATGGTTGGCGAGGTAGATCTCGCTTCGGCCGAGCACGCGCGAAAACCGCGGCCGGACGTTGGCTTCCAGCCAGGCCTCATCCCAGCTCGGTGCGGACATCGATGAGCTCGGGAAAGAGGGAGAGCTCGAGCGTCTTCCTCAGGAACGGCACGCCCGCGGTGCCGCCGGTGCCCTTCTTGAAGCCGATGATGCGCTCGACCGTCTTCACGTGCCGGAAGCGCCACAGGAGGAAATTCTCCTCCACGTCGACCAGCTTCTCGCACATGTCGTATTCGGCCCAGTACGCCTCGGGGTTGTCGTAGACCGTCTTCAGCGCCTGGACCACGCCGGGGTGGCGCTCGTACGGGGCGCTCCAGTCGCGCTCCACGCGCTCCGGCGGTACCGCGAAGCCGCGGCGCGCGAGGCAGCGCAGGAACTCGTCGTACAGGCTCGGCGAGCGCAGCAGCCTTTCGAGAAGCTCCGCTTCCGCGGCGGAATGCGAATGGACCTCCAGGCGCGCCGCGTTCTTGTTGCCGAGCAGGAACTCGATGGCGCGAAACTGGAAGGACTGCAATCCCGATGCCGGCCCGAGGACGTGGCGGAATTGCGCGTATTCGGAAGGCGTGAGCGTCTCGAGCACCGCCCACTGCTCGAACAGCTGGCGCTGGATCTGCTTCACGCGCGCGAGGATCTTGAAGCACGGCTCGAGGCGGTCGGCCCTGACGTGCGCGATCGCGGCGCTCAGCTCGTGCACCATCAGCTTCATCCACAGCTCGGAGGTCTGGTGCTGGATGATGAACAGCATCTCGTCGTGGTGCGACGAGCGCGGACGCTGCGCGCCGAGCAGCTCGCGCAGCCGCAGGTACCCGCCGTAGGACGTGTCGGCGCCGAGCTCGGTGATGATGCCGTCGTCGGCCATCGCGTCCTTATAATGCCAGACCCTTTTTGAAAGGTCCTGCATGCTGCGGCTCTGCGGTTTTCGCATCAGCAACTATCACAACAAGGTGCGCCTGGTGCTGCTCGAGAAAGGCATCGCATTCCAGGAGGACGACACCTGCTTCCCCTCGCAGAAGCCGCAGTGGGTGGAGCGCTCGCCGATGGGCAAGGTGCCGATCCTCGAGCTCGAGGGCGGCGGCCGGCTCGCGGAGTCGCAGGTGATCTGCGAGTACCTGGAGGATGCGTATCCCGAGAAGCCGCTCCTGCCGCGCGAGCCGTATGCGCGCGCCAAGGTGCGCGAGCTGATCGCGGTGATGGAGCTCCACGTGGAGCTGCAGGCGCGCCGGCTCTACGGCATGGTGTTCTTCGGAAAGCCCGTGGACGAGGCCCTCAAGCAGGCCGTCGAGCCTGAGCTCGCCAAGGGCGTGCGCGCGCTGAAGCAGCTCGTGAAGTTCGATCCCTACATCGCCGGCGCGACGCTGACGCTCGCCGACTGCGCCGCGTTCGTCAGCCTGCCCGTCGTGTCGCTCGCGACCAAGGGCGCGTTCGGGCGCGATTTTCTCGAGGACGTTCCGCAGCTCAGGCCGTATCTCAAGATGCTGGGCGAGCGGCCGGCGTTCGCGCGCGTCCAGGAGGATCGCAAGGCGGCAACCGCGGCCGCCGCGGCGCGCGCCAAGAAATAGCGCGCGTGCATCCCGCCGCGGAGTACCTGCGCTTCGTCGTCACGCTCACCGCGGTGCTCGACCCGTTCCTCGCCATCCCGATCTTCCTCGCGGTCACGTCGGCGCGCGAGCCGGTCGCGCGGCTGCGGCTCGCCTGGGTGATCACGCTCACCGTGTTCCTGGTGCTCGCCGGCGCGGCGGTATTCGGCGAGGGGCTGCTGCGCGCCATCGGCGCCAGCGTTCCCGCGTTCCAGGTCGGCGGCGGGCTGGTGCTGCTCCTCATGGCGCTCGCGATGCTGAACGCGCAGGCGGGCGGCATGCGTCAGTCGCGCGCCGAGGCGGAGGAGCTCGAGGCAGGCGAGGCCACAGGCGTTGTGCCGCTCGCCGTGCCGCTGCTAGCGGGGCCGGGAGCGATCAGCACCTCCATCATTGCGGCGCAGGCGGGCGGCGCGGCGCACGTCTCCGCGCTGATCGGCTGCATCGCCGGCGTGTGCCTGATCCTCTGGATCGTGCTGAGCGTCGCGCCCGTGGTCGCGCCGCGCATGGGCACGAGCGGCCTGAACATCGTGACGCGGCTTCTCGGCCTGCTGCTCGCGGCGATCGCCATGCAGACCATGGCCGAAGGGCTGCGCGACCTTTTCCCGGGGCTGCGCTAGAGCCTCAGGACAGGTTCATCGGGTCGCGCGGCGCGCGCTCGTCGAGGATGTCTTCCATGCGGGCGCGGATCGCGCCCTTGATGCGCGGGTGCGTGAGCACGTAGAAGCGCCCGCTTTTCACCGCGTCGACGACCGCGCGCGCCACGTCGTCGGCCGAGCGGCGTCCCGAGGACACCGCCTTCTTGAGAAGCGCCTCGCGCGCCAGCGTTTCGGCGGTTTTTTCCGAGATCGCGATGCCCGCCGGGCGGTTGCGCTCCGATTCGGCGATGCCGGTCGGCACGTAGGCGGGGCAGAGGAGCGACACGCCGACGCTCGAGCCGCGGCTGCGCAGGTCGTGCGCGAGGGTCTCGGAAAGCGCCGCCACCGCGTGCTTGGTGACGTTGTAGGCGCCGGACCCGGACGGGCAGATGAGCCCGGCCACCGAGGCGGTATTCACCACGTGGCCTTCTCCTTGCGCGATGAGGCGCGGCACGAAGGCGCGCACGCCGTGGATGACGCCCCACAGGTTCACGCCGAGGATCCAGCGCCATTCGTCCTCGGTGTTCTCCCATACCGCGCCCAGCGGCGACACGCCGGCGTTGTTGCACACCAGGTGCACGGCGCCGAGCTCGTCGCAGGTGCGCTTCGCGAAAAGCTCCACGTCGTCTGCCTTGGATACATCCACGCGCGCCGAGATGGCGCGCACGCCGAGCGCGCGCACCGCATCCGCGCTCGCCGAAAGGCCGGGCTCGTCCACATCGGCGAGCGCGAGGTGCATGCCCTCGCGCGCGAACGCGAGCGCCATGGCGCGCCCGAGGCCGCTCGCCGCGCCCGTCACTGCCGCAACCCTGCCGCCGAGATCCTTCAAGGGGTCATCTCCACGAGTTCCAAAGCACGGAGCCTCCTCCAATGATGACCAGGGTCTCGATCGCGAGGATGTGCAGGTGGGCGTGCATGCGCGTCACCAGCCAGGCCGCGAGCGCGCTGCCCGGGACGCTCGCCACGCCTATGACTGCGCCGGTGACGAAGGATTCCTCGTCGAGGAGCGACAGGCGCTGGAACAGCACCGCCTTGGAGACGTCGAGCACGATGCTCACCAGGGAATCCGTGGCGAGCAGCGCGGGCCCGCCGAGCCCGGTGCCGAGGAGCAGCGACACGAGGATGACGCCCGTTCCGGTCGTGACGCCGGTGGCGAGGCCGAAGACGCCGGAGCCGATCGCGAGGCCGCGCGCGCCGATATGCATCGCGCGTCTTTTCAGGACGCGCCTGAGCGGCACCGAGGCGATGACCGCCAGGCCGATGACCGTGCCGAGCACGCGCGTGTCGAGGATGCTGTAGATCCAGGTGCCGAGCACGAGGAAGGGCAGCGCCGCGGCGAGCACCAGGGCAAGCATGCGGCGCTCGAGGTGGCGGCGGTAGAACCAGAAGCGCCCCGCGTTGATGAGCGCGCCGGCCACGGCCATGACGGGGATGAGGGCCTTGATGCCGATCAGCGGCGCGAGCGCCGCGGTGAGGATCGCGCCCGAGCCGAAGCCGCCGATGCCGCCGACCACGGCGGCCACGACGCTGACCGCGGCGACGGCCGCGAGCGAGCCGGGCTCGAGAAGCACCGCTAGCGCGGCACCGGGCGCGGGCGCCCGCTCGCGTCGATCGCAACGTAGGTGAGCGTCGCCTCCGTCACCTTCACGACCTTCGGATCCGACGGCCGGCGCTCCGCGAACACCTGCACGTCCACCGTGATGGAGGTGTTGCCGACGCGGATCACGTCGGCGTAGAAGGAGAGCACGTCGCCGATCTGCACCGGGTGCTTGAAGACGAAGGAGTTCACCGCCACGGTCGCGACCCGGCCGCGCGCGATGCGGCCCGCCATGGTGCCGCCGGCGATATCGACCTGCGCCATGATCCAGCCGCCGAAGATGTCGCCGTTCTGGTTGGCGTCGGCCGGCATCGGCATCACGCGCAGCGCCGGCTGCTTGTCCTTGGGCAGCGCCTCGCTCATTTTGCCGATTTCAGGTAGTGCAGCGGTCCGCCGCGGAAGGGCGCGAAGCCCGTGCCGAAGATGAGCCCCGCGTCCACCAGGTCTTCGTCCGCGACGATGCGCTCGGCGAGCACCGCTTTCGCCTCGGCGAGGTAGGGATCGATGAGCGCGTCGATTAGCGTGCGCTCGTACGCATCGGGCTGGCCCTTCACCGGCTTGCCGTTCTCGTAGCGGTAGATCCCCTGGCCGGTCTTCCTGCCGAGCTGGCCCAGGGCCACCTTGTTGGCGAGGATTTCGGGAACGTCCGCCTCCGTGGCGTTCTTGGCGAGCGCGCGGCCGGCGGCGAGGCAGATGTCCAGCCCCACCGTGTCGGCAAGCTCCGCCGGGCCCATCGGCATGCCGAAATCCTCCATCGCGCGGTCGAGCGTCTCCGGCTTCACGCCTTCGTCCAGCATGCGGAACGCATTCTGCATGTACGGCCCGAGCACCCGGTTCACGAGGAAGCCGGGCGCGTCTTTCACCGGCAGCGGCAGCTTGTCGATCTGGCGCACGAACGCGGCGGCCTTTCTCGCTGCCTCGGGGTTGGTGCCTTGGGAAGAAACGACTTCGACCAGCTGCAGCTGCGGCACCGGGTTGAAGAAGTGGATGCCCACGAGCCGCGACGGGTCCTTGAGCGCCGTCGCGATGTCCGAGAGCCGCAGGCTCGACGTGTTGGAGGCGAGGATGGCCTGCGGCCTGGCAACGGACTCCACCTTGGCAAAAAGCGCGCGCTTCGCTTCCAGGTTCTCGAAGATCGCCTCGATGACGACGTCGGCGCGCGCCGCGCCGGCGCCGGACACGTCCGGTATGAGGCGGTCGAGGGCATCGCGCACCCGGCGCGCGTCGCGCAGGCGCCGCTCGAAGAGCTTGGCCGCGCGCTTGATTGCCGGCGCGATGCGCTCGGGCGCGGTGTCCTGCAGCGTGACGCTGATGCCGCGCAGCGCGCACACCGCCGCGATGTCGCCTCCCATGACGCCCGCGCCGATCACGTGCACGTGGCGCGCCTTGAAGTCGACGCCCTTCGCGACCGCTTTCATCCGCTCCTGCAGGAAGAAGATGCGGATCAGGTTGGCGGTAGTGGGGTGCGCGAACAGCGCCGAGATCGAGCACGCGGGGTCGCTTTCCGCGGCGAACGGGTCGCCGTCGTACTTGCGCCAGAGCTCGAGGATCGCGTAGGGGGCGGGGTAGTGCTCGCGTCGCGCCTTGCGCGCCACCTGCTTGCGCGCGCTCGAGACGACGACACCTCGCATCCTCAGAAGCAGCCGCTGGACAAAGGGCAGGGGCCGCTTCGCCGGCGCCTCGAGCGTGAGCATGCGCGCGGTGTTCTCGAAGATGCGCAGCGGCACCGCCTGGTCGACGAGCCCGATGCGCTTCGCGCGCCGCGCGTCGAGCGCTTTCCCGGTAAGGAGGAGGTCCAGCGCCGCGCCCGGGCCGACGAGCTTCGGCAGCCACTGCACGCCGTGCCACGCCGGCATGATGCCGAGCATCACTTCGGGAAAGGCGAGGCGCGTCTTCGGATCGTCGAGCGCGACGCGGTAGCGGCAGGCGAGCGCGAGCTCGAGGCCTCCGCCCATGCAGAAGCCGTTGATCATCGCGGTCGTGGGGAAGGGCAGGTCATGCAGCTTCTGGAACACGTCCCAGCCCAGGCGCACGAACGCGAGCGCCTCTTGCGGCGACTTGAAGCGGGTGAACTCCTCGACGTCCGCTCCGGCGATGAAGCCCTCCTTCGCGGAGCGGATCACGAGCCCCTTGGGATTCGCCTTTCTGACTTCCTCGACGAGAGCCGCCAGCTCTTCGAGCGCCTCGCGCGAGAAGGTGTTGGCTGCTTCGCCCTGCTTGTCGAAAGTGAGCCAGGCGAGCCCTTCGCGGTCGGTCTCCCAGCGCCAGTGCCTCGCCAGCGTTCCCCGGTCCATGCGTCCCCCCTTACAGCGCTTCGACCATCACAGCGCTTCCACCATCATCGCGCCGCCCAGCCCGCCGCCGATGCAGATGCAGGCGATGCCGCGGCGCGCGCCTTTCCGCTTCAACGCCTTCAGCAGGTGAAGGACGATGCGCGCTCCCGAAGCGCCGACCGGATGGCCGAGCGCGATGGCGCCGCCGTCGACGTTGAGCTTGTTTTCGTCGAGCGCGCCAAGCGCCTTGTCGAGCCCGAGCTCTTCGCGGCAGTACTTCTCGTCTTGCCAGGCGGCAAGGCAGCCCAGCACCTGTGCGGCGAATGCCTCGTTGATTTCCCAGAGGTCGAGGTCGTTCAGGCCGAGCCCGTTGCGCTGCAGGATCGGCGTGGCGGCATGCACCGGCCCCAATCCCATCTGCGCCGGATCGAGGCCGGCCCACTGGCTGTCGACGATTCTTCCCAGCGGCTTCAAGTCGTATTTTTGTACGGCAGATTCCGAAGCGAGCAGCGTCCACGCCGCGCCGTCGGTGATCTGCGAGCTGTTGCCCGGCGTCACGTTCCCGTACTTGCGATCGAAGAACGGCTTCAGCTTGGCGAGGTTCTCCATCGAGGAATCGCGCCGCACGCCGTCGTCCAGCGCATGGACCGTGCCGTCGCGCTCGTAGAGCGCCTCCACCTCGCCGCCGCCCGCCGCCAGGACGCCGGAGTCCTGCGCCGCCACGACTTTCTTGTGGCTGCGCACGGAAAACGCATCCATCTGCTCGCGCGTGATGCCGAAGCGGTGCGCCACGTTCTCCGCGGTCTGGCCCATGAGCAGCCCGACCATCGGGTCGGTGAGGCCCTTCATGATGCCAATGACCGGGGCGAGCAGCGCTGTGACCGGCAGCCTCGCGAACTGCGTCATTTTCTGTGTTGCGGTTCTCGAAGAGGCAAAATCAGAAAACCAGAGCACCATCTTGTCGGCATAGAGGAGCGGCGCGCGCGAGAGCGCGTCCACGCCGCCTGCGAGCACGAGCTGCGAGCGCCCCGCGAGGATGTTGCTGATCCCGGAATCGATCGACTGCATGCCCGAGGCGCAATTTCGCATCACCGTCCAGCCCGGCACTTTCTCGCCGCAGCCCATGCGCAGCGCCGCGACGCGCCCGATGTTGACCTCGTCCACCGAAGGCGCCGCGCAGCCGAGGATGACCTCGTCGAGCTCGCGCGGCTCGAACTTCTGCCGCATGAGGAGCGCGCGCCCGGCTTGCGTTGCCAGGTCCGCGGCGGAGAACGGCCCGGGGCGGTTCTTGGATTTGAGGAACGGCGTGCGCGCGCCGTCGACCACGTAGACCGGACGGGGAAGCATCAGGCCGCCTTCGCCTCGACGAGCGTCCCGGCCTCGAGCTTCTGCGTGATCTCGGCGCGGCCGAAGTCCTGGGGAAAGTCGTCGACCTTGATGACGCCGCGGCGCAGCACTTCCTTGCGCTGCCACAGGCCGAGCTCCTCGGCGCTGATCACGCCCTTGTCGAGCGCGGCGCGCGCGGTGTCGAACCCGGGATGCGGGACCAGGCGGCCGTCGCGCACCGCTTCGCGCAGCTTCTTCTCGATCGGCTCGCACGCGACCGTGGCGACGAACGCGGCCTCGAGCTGGCCGGTCGGGTCGCTCTCGTCGCGCGGCACGTATACGCCGGCGGTCAGCCGATCGCGCGCCGCGCCGGGCTCGAGCACCAGCTTCGCGCATTCGCGGTTGCGGGCGTCGAGCGGCGGGCGGAACGGCATGCCGAGCGGGAAGATGCTGAGGCGCAGCAGCGTGGCGAGCGCCTTCACCGGGAAGTTGGAGAGCACCTGGTCGA
>DATAHF010000097.1:0-5654 GCA_036263315.1 Burkholderiales bacterium | reverse complement strand
GTCGTGAACCTCTTCGAGTAGCTCGCCTTACGCCGGACCGCCGACGTCCAGGAGCTTCTGGAACGCCGGCTGCAGCTCTTCCAGGTCGTGGTCGATCGAGTCCGGAAGCGCCTGGGCGAAGAGATCCAGCAGCACGAGCGCGTTGACGGCGCCGTCGCAGTCCTCCACGCGCACCGCGTTCATGCGCTTCGCCATGGCCTGGTTCACCTGCTGCAGCTGGCGGTAGTTCTCCTTCAGGCCGTCCAGGCCCGGCACGACCGCCTCGCCGTGCTTGGCGCGGAAATGCTGCGCGAGCAGGTACGTCGACACGACGCGGAAGATGGTCTCCTCGCCGGTGGAGAACGGCAGGTGGAAATGCGCCATGGGCTTGAGGAAGGTGATGCGCGGGCAATCGCTGCTCGCGGCGAGCAGGCCCATGAGCGAGCGCAGGACGCGCTGCACCGTGGTGCGCTTGGTCACGGTGCGCTCGTCCGATTCGACCCGCGCAAAGACGTCCTCGTACGAATGCAGCTTGCCGAAGAGCTCGACCAGCGGCACGAAGCGCACCGCCATCGGGCAGCTCGGCGATTCCGAGGGCGACAGCGGGCAATTGGGGCATTGCTGAAACGCAAGCGCCGTCCATGGCGGCAATTTCGCGGGCGCCGCCGCGGGCGGCACGACCTGGAGGGATTCCTCCCGTCCGTCCGGCAACTTCAGGTGGTAGGCGAGGCTCGCCACTTACTTGGCCGCGACCACCATGATCTCGACCAGCGCGCGCGGGTCGGCGAGCTTCGCCTCGACGCAGGCGCGCGCCGGCAGGTTCGCCTTGTCGACCCACTCCGTCCACACCTCGTTCATGGGCGCGCGGTCGCGGATGTCGGTCACCCAGATCGTCGCCGAGAGGACCCTGGACTTGCTCGAGCCGCACTTGGCGAGGAGCGCGTCGATCTGGTCGATGATCTCCTTCGTCTGGCCCTTCACGTCCTTGCCGAGGTCCTTCGCCACGATGCCGGCGAGGTAGACGGTGTCGCCGTGCACGACGGCCTGCGACAGGATCGCGGTCTGCTGGTGACGCGTGATGCTCATGAAGCCTCCTTGAGAAGTAGGTCGGCGACCACCTGGGGCTGCAGGATCATGGCGTCGTGGCCGCTCTTCAATTCGTGGAAACGCCAGGCGGGATCGGTGCGCACTTTTGCCGCGAACTGGTCGAACGTTCCGGTGGCCGGGGACGTGCAATGCACGAATGTCCTCGGTATGCGCTTCAACGCCGCTTCGTCGTGCAGCCGCAGCGGCTGGGTCTGGGTCGGATAAGGCATCCTCACCTCGCGCGGCTTGATCCATTCGATGATCGCCGGGTCGGTGTGGCCCCAGAGCGAGTTGGGCGGCGCGTCCACCGCGCCGGTGGACTCGCCCTGCTTCCTGAAGCCCGCCGCGCGCTCGGGCACCGCGGCCGCGACATAGTCGAACAGCGACTTGCCGTTCTCCGGCACGAAGGCGTCGAAGTGGATGAGCCGCCGGATGCGCCACGCGGCGCGATCGGCCGCGCCGGCGACCACCATGCCGCCGTAGCTGTGGCCGAGGAGGATCACGTCCTGCAGGTCGTGCGCCTCGAGCAGCGTGACGACGTCGGCGATGTGCAGCTCGAGATCGATGTCCGCGCGCCACAGGTGCTTGCGGTCGCCCATGCCGGTGAGCGAAGGCGCGTAGACCTCGTGGCCGGCGCGGCGCAGGATCGGCGCCACCAGCCGCCATGCCCAGCCGCCGTGCCACGCGCCATGGATCAGCACATAAGTCATCGCGTGCTATTGTCTCGCAACCCGATGCGGCGTTCGATTTTCCTGGCTCTCCTTCTCGCGGCGTGCGCGGAAGCGCCGCATGTGGGCGTCGAGATCACCAACGCGCCCACGCCGCGCGAATGCATCCCCGGCTCGGCCACTCGCCCCTGCCACTAGGATAGGTCTTCAACCCACCCAGCGCCGCGCGTTGCGGAACATCTCCATCCACGGCGAGTCTTCTCCGAGACCCGGCGGCGCCCATGACATCTGCACCGAGCGGAACACGCGCTCCGGGTGCGGCATCACGATGGTGAAGCGGCCGTCGGCGGTGGTGAGGCCGGTGATCCCACCGGGCGTGCCGCTCGGGTTATAGGGGTAGACGTCGGTCGGCTGCCCGCGGTTATCGACGTAGCGCATCGCCACCAGCGCGCTGGAGCGGTCCTTGTCGCTGTCGAATACCGCGCGGCCCTCGCCGTGTGCGGTGACGATCGGGATGCGGCTTCCGGCCATGCCGCGGAAGAAGAGCGACGGGCTTTCGGTGATCTCCACCATCACGAGGCGCGCCTCGAACTGCTCCGAGCGGTTGCCGCGGAAGAGCGGCCAGTGCTGCGCGCCGGGCACGAGCTCGCGCAGCGCCGCCATCATCTGGCAGCCGTTGCAGGCGCCGAGCGCGAACGTGTCGCTGCGCGCAAAAAAGCGCTCGAACTCGGCGCGCACCCGTGCATTGAAGAGGATCGTGCTCGCCCAGCCGCGCCCGCCCCCCAGGACGTCTCCGTACGAGAAGCCGCCGCCGGCCGCGAGGCCCTTGAAGCCTTCCAGCGTGGCGCGCCCCGCGATGAGGTCGGTCATGTGGATGTCGAGCGCCTCGAAGCCGGCGCGGTCGAACGCGGCCGCCATCTCGACCTGGCCGTTCACGCCCTGCTCGCGCAGGATCGCGATGCGCGGCCGCGCGCCCTTGGCAACGAACGCCTTCTTCGGGTCGAACGTCAGGGAAAGCGATAGCCCCGGATCCTCGGCGTCCAGGATGCGGTCGAACTCCTGGCGCGCGCATTCGGGATTGTCGCGCAGCGTCTGCATCCGCCAGGAGGTCTCGCTCCACGCCCGCCGCACGTGATCGCGCTTGCCCTCGTAGAGCGGCTTGCCGTTGCGCACCACGCAGATCTCGTCGCGCGGATTGAGCTCGCCGACGACGTGCGAGCAATCGCCCAGGCCGGCGGCGCGCAGCGCCTCCATGACGCGCGCCCGGTCCGCCGTGCGGATCTGCACCAGCGCGCCGAGCTCCTCGTTGAATAGCGCGGCGAGCGCGAGGTCGTTCATGCGCCCGGCGAGCTGCTCGTCCGCATTGCGCTTGAACGCGTCGACGTCGTTGCCCGCCTCGTCGAATGCGATGGCATCCAGGTTCAGCGTCACGCCGCAGCGGCCGGCGAAGGCCAACTCGCAGGCCGTCACGAACAGCCCGCCGTCCGAGCGGTCGTGGTAGGCGAGCAGCAGGCCCGCGCCCGCCAGCGCCTGGATGGCCTCGAAGAAGCCCTTCAACAGCGCGGGCGAATCCACGTCGGGGCAGCGCTCGCCGATCTGCGAATGCACCTGCGCAAGGATCGAGCCGCCCAGGCGATTGCGTCCCTGGCCGAGGTCGATCAGCAGCAGCTCGGTGTCGCCCGCATCCGTGCGCAGCTGTGGCGTGAGCGTGGCGCGCGCGTCCTCGCACGGCGCGAACGCGGAAACGATGAGCGAAAGCGGCGCCACGATCTCCTTGCCGTCCCACGCCGTGCGCATCGAGAGCGAGTCCTTTCCGACCGGGATGGAGACCCCGAGCGCGGGACACAGCTCGAGCGCGACCGCCTGGACCGTGTCGTAGAGCGCCGCGTCTTCCCCGGCAACGCCGGCCGCGGCCATCCAGTTCGCCGACAGCTTGACGCGCGAAAGGGAGGAGATGCGCGCCGCCGCGATGTTGGTGATCGCCTCGCCGACCGCCATGCGCCCGGACGCCGGTGCATCGAGCACCGCGATGGGGCTGCGCTCGCCGATCGCGAACGCCTCGCCGGCGCAGCCCTCGTAATCGAGCAGCGTTACCGCGCAGTCCGCGACGGCGACCTGCCAGGGACCGACGTAGGGATCGCGGGCGCAGAGCCCGCCGACGGTGCGATCGCCGATGGACACGAGGAAGCTCTTGTCGGCCACCGCCGGGTGGCGCAGCACGCGGTGCGCTGCGCCGTGGACGCTTACGCCTCCGAAGCTCAGCCTTTTGCCCGTAACCGGGACATGGCGGACGTCGCGCTGCATCCGGGGCGGCTTGCCGAGGACTACGGACAGCTCGATATCTACGGGCTTCTCCCCGGTGCGCGAATCGGCGAGCAGGAGATGCCCCTCCGCGGTCGCCGTGCCGAGCACGGCATAAGGGCAGCGCTCGCGCTCGCAGAGCGCCTTGAACGTCTCCAGGCTCTCCGGCGCGATCGCGAGCACGTAGCGCTCCTGCGCCTCGTTGCACCAGATCTCGCGCGGCGACATGCCGGTGTCCTCGGACGGGATGGCGCGCAGCTCGAGCCGCGCGCCGCGTCCCGCGCCGTAGGCGAGCTCCGGCAGCGCGTTCGACAGCCCGCCCGCGCCGACGTCGTGGATCGAGAGGATCGGGTTGCCCTCGCCGCGCTGCCAGCAGCGGTCGATGACTTCCTGCGCCCGGCGCTGCATCTCCGCGTTGCCGCGCTGCACCGAGTCGAAGTCGAGCGCCTCGACGTTGGACCCCGAGCCCATGGAGGACGCGGCGCCGCCGCCCATGCCGATGAGAAGCCCCGGGCCGCCGAGCTGCACAAGCAGCGTTCCCGCAGGCAGCTCCGCCTTGTGCGTGCCCTCGGCCGGGATGTTGCCGATGCCCCCGGCCAGCATGATCGGCTTGTGGTAGCCGCGGTTCTGGAATTCGAACGTGCGGAAATAGCCGCACAGGTTGGGCCGGCCGAACTCGTTGTTGAAGGAGGCTGCGCCGATCGGCCCTTCGATCATGATGTCCAGCGCCGAGGCGATGCGCTCCGGCTTTCCGGGCGATTGCTCCTCCCACGGCAGCAGGTCGCCCGGCATGCGCAGGTGCGATACCGAGAATCCGACCAGGCCGGCCTTCGGCTTGGCGCCGCGTCCGGTCGCGCCCTCGTCGCGGATCTCACCGCCGGCCCCGGTCGCGGCGCCGGGAAACGGCGAGATGGCGGTCGGGTGGTTGTGCGTCTCGCACTTCATCACCGTGTGCGTGAGCAGCGGGCGCTTGCGGTAGAGGAATTGCGCGTCCGGAAAGAAGCGCTGCGCCTCGCGCCCCTCCATGATGGCGGCGTTGTCCGAGTAGGCCACCACCGTCCCCTGCGGGTTCGCGGCGTGCGTCTTGCGGATCATGGCGAAGAGCGAGTGGTCCTTCCTCGCGCCGTCGACGACCCAGTCCGCATTGAAGATCTTGTGGCGGCAGTGCTCCGAGTTCGCCTGCGCGAACATGGTGAGCTCCGCATCCGTCGGGTCGCGCGCGAGCCCGCGATACGCGCGCTCGAGGTACTCGATCTCCTCGTCGCTCAGCGCGAGGCCGAGCTCGGCATTGGCTTCGCGCAGCTTCTGCACCGGGACCGCGCGCAGCGGCCGCGGCGCCACGTGCTCGAAAAGCCGCGCCGCATCGTCCGGCGACGCGAGCACCGTTTCCGTCATCCGGTCGTGGAGCAGCGGCGCGAGCGCGGCCGCGTCGAGTCCCTTGCCGCCGACGCGATACAGGGTGCCGCGCTCGATGCGGCGTATGCCGTCGAGGCCGCAGTTTCGCGCGATGTCGGTGGCCTTGGACGACCACGGCGAGATGGTGCCGAAGCGCGGGACGACGAGAAACAGGCGCCCGGGCCGGGTGTCGGATCGACGCGTCGGTCCGTAGGTCAGCAGGCG
>DATAHF010000096.1:0-9529 GCA_036263315.1 Burkholderiales bacterium | reverse complement strand
GTGGCCGCTCCGGCGCGGTGGCGAGCACCGCTATTCCGCAGCCCATGGCGGCCGCGAGGCGTTTCCGCCGTTCTGCGTAGCGCTGCATGGGATCAGTTCGTCTCATGTCGTGAAAGGAGCCAAGCTTCCAGTGCCGCGAGGCGCTCGCGCGTGCCGATGTCGTGCCAGACGCCGTCGTAGCGCTCGCCCGAGACCAGTTGCCTGTCTGCCGCTTCGCGCAGCAGCGGCGCGAGCTGCGCCTTCCGGCCGGGAACCACGGCGCTCACCAGCGCCGGCGACAGCACGGAGACGCCCGCGTAAGTGTAGCGCGGCTCGCCGGTGTTTCCGACCCGGCCGGCAGAGAGCGTGAAGTCGCCGGAGGGGTGGTGCGCCGGATTCGGTATGAGGACCAGGTGCGCGCGATGCTCGCCGAGCGACAGCCCGAGCAGGCGCGAGAAGTCGCATTCGCAATAGATGTCGGCATTCACCACGAGAAAGGGGGCGTCGCCCAGCAGGGGAAGGGCCTGCGCGATGCCGCCGGCGGTTTCCAGGGGCTGATGCTCGCGCGAGTACGACACGCTGATCCCGTAGCGCGATCCATCGCCTACCGCGTCGATGATCCGGTCCGCCAGGTGCGACACGTTGACGACCGCATGGCGGCAGCCGGCGCGTGCAAGCCGCTCCAGATGCCAGGCGATCAGCGGCTTGCCGCCCGCCGGAACGAGCGGCTTGGGCACTTCGTCGGTCAGGGGCCGCAGCCGCTCGCCGCGTCCCGCGGCCAGGATCATGGCCTTCATCTTCATTGAAGCGCGTCGAGCAGGCGGGCGAGGGGATGAAGCGCCCGATAGCGCTGCGCCACGGCCCGGCAATAGGCGATGAAGCGGGGCGTGTCCGCGAGGTATTTCGGCTTGCCGTCGCGGTAGTTGATCCGGGCGAAAATGCCGAGCACCTTCAGGTGCCGCTGCATTCCCATCCACTCGAAGCTGCGCCAGAACTCGCCGAAATCGGCTTCGACGGGCAGGCCCGCTTGCCGGGCGGCTTCCCAGTAGCGCACGCACCAGTCGAGGACGCGCTCGTCCTCCCAGCTGATGAAGGCATCGCGCAGCAAGGAGACCATGTCGTAGGTGATCGGGCCGATGACCGCGTCCTGGAAGTCGAGCACGCCCGGGTTCGGGTCGGCCAGCATGAGATTGCGCGGCATGTAGTCGCGGTGCACGTAAACCCGCGGCTGCGCGAGCGCGCTGGCCGCGAGCTGGGTGAACGCGTCCTCCAGGACCTGCCGCTCCGCGGGCGATAGCGCGCGCGCGAGGTGCCGCCCGACGTACCACTCGGGGAAAAGGCCCATCTCCCGCCGCAGCAGCGCATCGTCGTACGGCGGAAGCGTTTGCGGCTTCGTGGCGAGCTGCCAGCGGATCAGCGCTGCCGTCGCGTCCTTGAAAAGCTCCGCCGCGTTTTCGCTGGTGAGGACGCTCAGGTAGGTGGTGTGGCCGAGGTCCGCAAGCAGCAGGAAGCCCTGCGCGAGGTCCTGCGCGTGGACCATCGGCGCATGCACGCCGGCTTCGCGCAGCAGCCCGGCGACCAGGACAAAGGGACGGCAGTCCTCCTTGTCGGGCGGCGCATCCATGGCGACATAGGTGCGACCGTTGGAGAGCGTGGCCCGGAAGTAGCGCCGGAAGCTTGCGTCCTCCGAAGCCGGAGCCAGGGTGAAGGAAGCGCCGCCAAGCTGCGATGCGAGCCAGCGCTCGAGGGCATCGAGGCGTGCATCCACGTGTATGATCGAAAATTCTAACACCAACTAAAACGAGTCGATCGAGAGTGCCCGCGCGCGCCATCGCCTACCGCATCGCGACGCTCATCGCCGCGCTCGCTGCCGCGCCGGCATGGGCGCAGAGCGCCACGCCGGAGGAGAAAGGGCCGATGACGATCGACGCGCAGCGCCTCGAGGGCGTCGGCGACGTCGAGATGGAGGCGCGCGGCAGCGCCGAGATCAAGCAGGACGAGCTCACCATCTTCGGGGATGTGCTGCGCTACAACCGCGAGTTCGGGCGCATCGAGGCCGACCACGGCGCGCGGCTGCAAAGCGGCGTGGACCGCTTCTTCGGGCCGCGGCTGCGCTACGGCACGCTGGACGACACCGGCACCTTCGACGAGCCGCATTTTCTCCTGCAGCGCGAGGAGCCCATGCGCGGCAGCGCGGAGGGCCTCGAGTTCCTTGGCAAGGACAAGTACCGCTTCAAGAAGGTGCAGTTCACCACCTGCGATCCGGGCCAGGAGGACTGGCGCCTGGAGGCGGACGAGCTCGACCTCGACTACGACACCGAGCAGGGGCGCGCCAAGCATCCGCGCCTGAAGTTCTTCGACACCACGGTGCTCACCGCGCCCTTCGCGGTGTTCCCGCTGGAGCATTCGCGCAAGAGCGGGCTGCTTTCGCCGTACTACGGGCACAACACCCAGCGCGGCCTGGAAGTGGGCATTCCCTACTACTGGAACATCGCGCCCGAGCGCGACGCAACGTTCACCCCGATCTACATGACGCGGCGGGGCGCGATGCTGAAAAACGAATTCCGCTACATCGACATGGGACGCGGTGAATTCAAGTACGACATCGTGCCGAGCGATCCGGTATTTGGCGCCACGCGGCAGGGACTCACGTGGCAGCACACGCAGCAGATCCTGCCCAACCTCGGCGCGGTGGTGAACTTCAACCACGTTTCGGACAACCGCTACTTCGTCGATTTCGCGAGCCAGATCAACCAGGTCTCCACCGGCGTGCTGCCGCAGGATGCGTATCTGAACTACAGCAACTCGGCGCTGGGTCTGGGCTACGGGGCGCAGCTGCGCATGCTGCGCTACCAGACCCTGCAGGATCCGCTCGCGCCCATCACGCCGCCGTACGCCATGCTGCCGCGCTTGAGCTTCAGCACCGGGAAGAACGACATCGCGGGGCTGCTGGACGCAAGCGTGCCGGTCGAGTACACGCGCTTCAGCCACCCGACGCTGGTGCAGGGGACCCGCATCTTCACGCAGCCGACCTTGGCTGCGCCGAAGCTCGCGCCCGGCTGGTTCGTGACGCCGAAAGCGGGCGTGCGCTATGTCTCTTACGCGCTTGACCGCGTGGATCCCGGCCTGCCGGCGTCGCCCAGCGTATCGATTCCATGGCTCAGCCTGGACAGCGGCCTGGTATTCGATCGCGAAGCGCGCTGGTTCGGCGAGTCGCTGACCCAGACGTTCGAGCCGCGCGCCTATTACGTGTACGTGCCCTATCGCAACCAGGACAACCTGCCGTTGTTCGATACCGGACTCGCGGACTTCAATTTTCCGCAGCTCTTCACCGAGAACCGCTTCGGCGGAGGCGATCGCTTCGGCGACGCCAACCAGCTGACCCTCGCCGCCACATCGCGCTTCCTCGGGCCGACGGGGCAGGAAGCGTTCCGCGGCACGCTGGGCCGGCGCTATTACTTCAGCGACGAGCGGGTCGGCATTCCGGGCGTTCCGCTGCGCACGGCCAACACGTCCAATTACCTCGCGTCGGTGGGCGGACGCCTGTTCCGACACCTCACCTTCGATGCGACGACGGAATACAACCAGCAGGCGAACAAGCCGGAGCGCTATACGATCTCGGCACGCTACGCGCCGGAGATCGCGAAGGTGATCACGGCAAGCTACCGGTACCAGACCGACGCGAGCGGCACGCGCACGCCGCTTCGCCAGGTCGACATCTCCGGGCAATGGCCCGTGATGCCGGGCTGGTATGCGGTCGGGCGCTATAATTACTCGTTGCTGGACAAGCGGTTGGTCGAAGGAATCGCCGGATTGGAGTACAACGCGGGATGCTGGGTGCTGCGCCTGGTTGCGCAGCGGGTGCAGGCCGCGACGCAGATTACCTCGACGGGATTTTTCGTCTTTTTGGAGCTGAGAGGCGTCGGCGAGCTCGGCACGGACGAAGCGCTGCAGCTCCTGAAGCGCGATGTGCCGGGATACTCGGTCACCAATCCTGCAGACCAGTCGCTCGCGCCGCCGAGCCTTCGCCGGCCGTTTCCGTTCCCACAGGTTTTCTAGATCTGATGCACAGAATTCTTCTTTCGCTGCTTCTTGCGGTCCCGCTGCTCGCTTCGGCGCAGCGCGTGAACCTGGTGGACCGCATTGTCGCGGTGGTCAACAAGGAAGTGATCACCTACTCGGAGCTGAGCAAGGCGATGGCGGCGGCTGAGCGCGAGCTGCGCCGGCAGGGCGCGCAAGCGCCCGAGCGCTCAGTGCTCGAGCGGCAGATGCTCGAGCGGCTGATCCTCGACAAGGCGCAGCTGCAAATGGCCAAGGAGACGGGCATCCGCGTGGACGACCTGCAGCTCGACCGCTCGATGCAGCGCGTTGCCGAGCAGAACAGGATGACGCTGTCGGAGTTCCGCAAGGCGCTCGAGAGCGACCGGATCCCGTTCGACGCGTTTCGCGAGGACCTGCGCGAGCAGATCATCCTGACGCGCCTGCGCGAGCGCGAAGTGGACGACAAGATCCAGGTGAGCGACGCCGAGGTGGACCAGTTCCTGAAGGCAAACGGCGGGCAGTCCGGCGAGCGGGTGGAATACAACGTCTCGCACATCCTGGTGCGGGTCCCTGACCAGGCGAGCCCGGATCGCGTTGAGGCTGCTCGGCAGAAAGCGGAGAAGGCGCGCGCCGAGGCGACCGCGAGCGGCGACTTCGCCAAGATCGCAGCCACCTACAGCGATGCGCCGGATGCCTTGCAGGGCGGCGCGCTCGGCTGGCGCACCCAGGATCGGGTTCCGGAGCTTTTCGCCTCGGAGCTTCTGAAGATGAAGCCCGGCGAGGTTAGCGAAGTGATGCGCAGTCCCGCCGGCTTCCACGTGATCAAGCTCGTCGATCGTCGGGGCGCGAGCGCTGCCGCTGCCCCGGTGACCCAGACGCGCCTGCGACACATCCTGATCCGCACCGGCGACACCGTGTCCGAGGCGGAGGCGCGCCGCCGGCTTCTCGACCTGCGCGAGCGCATCGTCGACGGCAAGGCGGACTTCGCCGACCTTGCGCGGGTGCACTCCGAGGATGCCACGGCGGCGCGCGGGGGAGAGCTCGACTGGCTCTACCCCGGAGAAACCGTGCCGGAGTTCGAGCGCGCCTACCAGGAGCTCAAGATCGGCGAGGTGAGCCAACCGGTGCGCACGCCCTTCGGCTATCACCTGATCCAGGTGCTCGAGCGCCGTTCGGCGCAAATGAGCCCGGACCGCTTGCGCCTGGAGGCGCGCCAGGCGCTTCGCGAGAGGAAGTCGGACGAGGCGTATCAGGAATGGCTGCGCCAGCTGCGCGATCAGACCTACGTAGAAGTGCGCCTAGAGGACCGTTGAGGCCGTGAGGACCGGCATCCCGGTCATCGCGCTTACCTCGGGCGAGCCGGCCGGAATCGGCCCCGAGCTTTGCGCCACGATTGCGCGCGAACAGTTTCCCGCAAAGGTCGTAGTCGTGGGCGATCGGGCGCTATTCAGCGATGGCGTCCACGTCGATCACGTGCCCCTGCAGGCGCCCGCGGTGCCGGGGACGCTGGATGTCCGCAACGCGCGTTACGTGCTGCAGGTGCTGGACCGCGCCATCCGCGGCTGCCTGGCAGGTGAGTTCGATGCCATGGTGACGGCGCCGGTGCAGAAGAGCGTGATCAACGAGGCCGGCGT
Organism: Burkholderiales bacterium; assembly: GCA_036263315.1. Taxonomy (GTDB): domain Bacteria; phylum Pseudomonadota; class Gammaproteobacteria; order Burkholderiales; family SG8-39; genus SCGC-AG-212-J23. Next base: position 3,875 of record DATAHF010000096.1, on the reverse strand, counting down.
GCCGTTTACCGGGCATACCGAATATCTGCAAGAGCACACCGGCGCGCCGCGCGTGGTGATGATGCTCGTCGGCGGCGGCTTGCGCGTGGCGCTCGCCACCACGCACCTGCCGCTCGCCAAGGTTCCCGAGGCAATCACGCGCGAAGGCCTGGGCGGGACGCTGGGCATCGTGGACGCAGACTTGCGGCGGCGCTTTCGCGTTGCCCGGCCGCGCATCCTGGTGGCCGGCTTGAACCCGCACGGCGGAGAGTCGGGCCATCTCGGCACCGAGGATCGCGACGTGATTGCTCCGGCCATCGCCGACGCGCAGCGCGCCGGCATTCTGGCGAGCGGGCCGCTCCCCGCCGATACACTTTTCGTCCCCGAGCGCCTCAAGGGCGTAGATTGCGTGCTTGCGATGTACCACGACCAGGGCTTGCCGGTTCTCAAGTACGCGAGTTTCGGCCAGGGCGTGAACGTGACTCTCGGACTTCCTTTCGTGCGCACCTCGGTCGATCATGGCACCGCGCTCGACCTTGCCGGCAAGGGCGTGGCCGACCCCGGCAGCCTCAGGCAGGCCCTGCGGCTCGCCATAGAGCTTGTTTCGTAAGCGGTTCGGCCAGCATTTCCTGCACGATCCGCGCATCCTGGCGAAGATCGTTGCCGCGATCGATCCGGCGCCGGAGGAGCGCCTGGTGGAGATCGGTCCGGGGGAAGGCGCGCTGACCACTGCGTTGCTCGAGCGCGTGCGCGCGCTCGAGGCGATCGAGATCGACCGCGATCTGGCGGCACGCCTTGCGCAGCGATTTCCAGGCGGTAGGCTCGTACTGCATTGCGCCGATGCCCTGCGCTTCGACTTCTCCGTCTTTGCGCCCGGGTTCCGGGTGGTGGGGAACCTGCCCTACAACATTTCCACGCCGCTGCTTTTTCACCTCGCGCCGCACGCGGCGCGGGTGCGGGACATGCATTTCATGCTGCAGGAGGAGGTCGTGGACCGCATGGTGGCGTCGCCTTCGACGCCCGCCTACGGCCGGCTTTCCGTCAGCCTCCAGGCGCGCTTCGTCATGCGCAAGCTCTTCACGGTGCCGCGTGGGGCATTCAAGCCGCCCCCCGCCGTCGAATCGGCCGTCGTGCGGCTCGAGCCCCTTGCCGAGAGGCTCCTCGTCGATGAAGACCTGCTGCGCCGGGCGTTCTCGGCGCGGCGCAAGACGCTGCGCAACGCGCTGCCGGAAGTGGACTTCGCTGCGGCCGGTATCGACTCCGGGCTGCGGCCGGAGAATCTCTCGCCGGCCGATTACGCCAGGCTCAGCGCCTGCGCTCGATGAACTCGATCTTGTAGCCGTCCGGGTCTTCCACGAAGGCGATCACGCTGGTGCCGCCCTTCACCGGGCCGGGCTCGCGCGTCACCTTGCCGCCGCGGTTGCGCACCAGGTCGCAGGTTTTGCGGATATCGTCGACCTCGACCGCGACGTGGCCATAGGCCGTGCCGAGCTCGTAGCGCTCGACGCCGTAGTTATAGGTCAGCTCGAGGACGGCGGAGCTCTCTTCGGAATCGTAGCCCACGAACGCGAGCGAGTACTTCTGTTCCGGCCGGTCCGTGGTGCGCAGGAGCTTCATGCCGAGGACTTCGGTGTAGAAGCCGATCGAGCGCTGCAGGTCGCCGACGCGCAGCATGGTGTGCAGGATTCTCATCTGGAACCTCCGATGATGGGCAGCGCGGCGCCGGCCACCTCGAGCCGCTCGCGCGCCTGCCGCCATTCAGGATACAGGGCGGCGAGCAGATGCCAGAAGCGTTTCGAATGGTTCATCTCCAGCAGGTGCGCCACCTCGTGCGCCACCACATAGTCGGTCAGCGAAGGATGCAGGTGCACCAGCCGCCAGTTGAGCCGGATGTGCCCGCCTTCCATGCACACGCCCCACTGGTTGCGGGCGCTCGAGAGCCCGACGCTGGGCGCAGCCACGCCGAGCGCGCCGGCGAAATGCTCCGTGCGCGGCACGAGGGCTTCCAGCGCCTTCGATTTCAGCCACCCGACGAGGGTATCGAGCGCTCGGCGCTGGCCGGGCGCCGAGATCACGAGCCGGTCGTGGTGGTGCCTGACGGCACGACCGGCGCTCTCGCGCACGTCCAGGTACAGGGGACGCCCAAAGAGCGGCAGCGATTCGCCGGTCGTGACGCGCACCACGGGCGCCCGCGGCAGGCGCGACCACTGATCGAGCTTGGAGAGGATCCAGCGCTCCCGGTCATGCAGAAACGACTCGATGTCGCGCCAGGACGCGCGCATGGGGGCAGCGACGCTCAGCCCTTCGACGTCGACCGTGATTCCGAGCGTGCGCCGCCGCCGCCGCTCGAAGCGGTAGGGGATGAGCCGCCCGCCTAGCTTGATGACGGCGGGTTGAGCGTTTTCTGCTGCTCTTCGATCCATTCTTTGGCGAGCGCGTTGATGGTCTGCGGATCCCGGTCGCCGGGATCGATGCTTGGACCGATACGCACGGTGACGGTGCCGGGGCGTTTCAAAAATGCATTGCGCGGCCAGAACATGCCGGCGTTGTGCGCGACCGGCACGACCGGCGCGTTGCATGCCGCCGCCAGCCAGGCGCCGCCGGGCTGGTACGGGCGGCGCTCGCCAGGCAGGACCCGCGTGCCTTCGGGGAACACGACGATCCAGAAGCCCTGCGCGATGCGCTCGCGCCCTCTGCGCGCCATCTTGCGGAGTGCGGCGCTGCCGCGCGCACGGTCGATGGCGATCGGGCTCATCAGCGCGAGCCCCCAGCCGAAGAACGGGATCCACAGGAGCTCGCGCTTCAGGACATGCACCTGGGGCGGAAAGATGAGCTGGAACGCGAGCGTTTCCCAGGCCGATTGATGCTGCGAGAGGATGATCGAAGGTCGCTGCGGAAGGCGCTCCTGTCCCTCGACGCGCCAGCGGATGCCGAGGAGGGCGCGCGCAAGATGCACGACGATCTTCGACCAGCCCGAGATGATGCGATAACGCGCCATGCGGGGAAGCGGCAAAGTGGCGAGCGCCAGCAGGGCATACGGCGGGGTGATCAGCAGCAGCGCGAGCGCGAACGCGCTCGAGCGCGCGAATGTCATGGAGCCAGGTGCTCGGCGAACGCGGCGAGGTCCGGGAACACCGCCGTGCCGGGCGGAACCGCGCCATCGTCGCGCGTCTTGCGGCCCTTGCCGGTGAGGACGAGGACCGGCCGCGCGCCGGCGGCTGCCGCGGCCTCGATATCGCGCGGCGCGTCGCCCACCATGTACACGTCCGCGAGCGACACGTTGAACCGCCGTGCGATCTCGAGCAGCATGCCGGGCTTCGGCTTGCGGCATTCGCAGCCAGAATCCGCCGCGTGGGGGCAGAAGAAGAAGGCGTCGATACGCCCGCCCGCCTGCGCGACCGCGCGCTGCAGCATGTCGTGCATGGAAATAAGGGTCGCGGTATCGAACAGGCCGCGCGCGATGCCGGATTGATTGGTCGCGACGACGATGCGGTACCCGGCCTGCGTGAGCCGCGCGATCGCCTCCACGCTGCCCTTGAGGGTGCGGAATTCCGCGGTCGACTTGATGTATTGATCGCTGTCGTGGTTGATCGTGCCGTCGCGGTCCAGGATGACGAGCTTCATTTGGCGAGCTTCGAAAGATCGGCGATGCGATTCATCGTGCCGTGCAGCGTGCCGAGGAATCCGATGCGGTTGGAGCGCACGCGCGGATCCTTGTCCATCACCATCACCTTGTCGAAGAACGCGTCGACCGGCGCCTTGAGCGAGGCGAGCGCGCGCAGCCCGGCGGCATAGTCGAGCCCCTCGAAGGCGCGCTCGACCTGCGGGCGGATGCGCCCGAAGAGCGCGGCGAGCTCCTTCTCCTCTTTCAGCGTCAGCAGCTCGGCGTCGAATCC
>DATAHF010000095.1:0-12064 GCA_036263315.1 Burkholderiales bacterium | reverse complement strand
TGCTGGTCGACGGCAGCGACGTCCAATTCCGCCGTTTCGTCTCGCGCCTGGTGCTGGTGATGCGCCGGCTGCGCCAGGTGCGCAAGCATTTCGGCTCGCAGATCGGGCTCACCGGGCCGCAATACGTGCTGCTCATCAACGTGGCCTACCTGCAGGGCACGCAGGGAATCGCGGTCAGCGCGCTCGCGCGGGACATGCGCGTGACGAGCGCCTTCATCACGGGCGAATCGCGCCGGCTGATCCAGCGCGGACTGCTCGCCAAGGCGCGCAATCCGAGGGACTCGCGCAGCACGCTCCTCATGGTGACGCGCGCGGGGCGCGCCCGCATCGATGCCCTCGTCCCCGAGATCCGCAACGTGAACAACCTGCTCTTCGGGCGCGTGAGCAAGGCGTCGTTCCGCCACGCCTGGAAATTCCTGGACGAGCTCGCCGACGGCTCCGACGAGGCCCTCGCCTACATCGCCAAGGGCTCGTGGCGGCGCGCCGCTCAGCCCGGGCGGCCGGCGCCCAGGCGCGGGATCTCCGGGTCGTCCATGAAGTAGACCTCGCGCACGATGTCGTCGGGCGAGATCTGGACGAAGAGCGCCTTCGGGAACGGGAACACCTGGATCTTGTAGGTCCAGATCTCGCGCTCCATGCGCGGGAACGGGTCGGCGCGGTACGGCGGGCCGACGATGTCCAGCACTTCGTCGGCGGTGGTCTTTCCGGGGACGATGCGCGCGATGTTCTGCTCGGTGATGCGCTGCTCGACCGCGAGCAGGCGGCCGTCGGGGCCGATGCGCGCAGCGTAGCTCCCGGAGCCGTAGGGCATGCGCGGATACCAGAGCACGGTCTCGCCGTTGGGCATCTCGCGCACGTCGGCCGGCTCGCCCATGACGGCTTCCACGTCCGATTGCGTGGACTGCCCGGGCAGCAGGCCGCGGCCGTCGTAGGACGCGCACGCGGACAGCAGCAGCAGAAGGCCCGCCCAGATGAAAAGAAACGCGGCTCTCATGGGCCCTCGCTCGGTCGCGCGGAGAATTCCGGGTCGTCGATGATCATGACTTCTCTGACCACGCGGTCGGGCGAAAATTGCACGTACAGGTCCTTGGGAAACGTGCCGCTGTACATCTTGTAGGTCCAGATTTCGCGCTGCATCGCGGGGAACTGGTCCACGCGATAGGCCGGACCGATCAGCGTGCGCACGTCTTCGTCGCGGCTCGCGCCGATGCGCAGCCGCGCGACGTTTTCCTCGGTAAGGGTGTCGGCGAGCGAGCGCAGCTTGCTGTCCGCCCCGATGGTGGCGACGTAGATGTGCCTGCCATAGGGCTCACGCGAGTAGTAGCGCAGAGTGTCGCCGCTCGCGCTCTTGCGCACGTCCGCGGCGGGGCCCATCAGCGCCTCGACTTCCTGCTCGGTGGATTGCCCGGGCACGAGGCCGCGGCCGGAAAACCCCGCGCAGCCGGCGAGGAGCAGCAGTAAGGCTGGGGACAGCTTCATGGCGTCACCTCCGCCCCGGGAAACACCTGCCGCGGCGGATTGTTCCGCCGCTTTATTCCCCTTTGCCGGGCTCTGGGGAAAAGTACTTCTCGAACTTGCCCGGCTCTTCCTTGTGCGCGTCGGCGTCGGGCGGCGGAGTGCCCTTGCGGGTGATGTTGGGCCACTTGACGGCGAATTCGGCGTTCATTTTCAGCCAGCGCTCGGCCTTGCCGTCGGAGTCGGGCAGGATGGCCTTCGGCGGGCACTCCGGCTCGCACACGCCGCAGTCGATGCACTCGTCGGGATGGATGACAAGCATGTTGTCGCCTTCGTAGAAGCAGTCCACCGGACATACCTCGACGCAGTCCATGTACTTGCACTTGATGCAGTCTTCGGTGACGACGTAGGTCATTTTTTTATGGGTTGGGAACGCACGCAGGCGGAAAGGCTTGATTATCGCATCAGCGGGCCGCATCTTCCTCGTACCTTCCCCCCAACCCGTCCATGGATATAGACGCCACTACGTTCGAAACGGAGGTGATCGAAGCCTCGCGCAAGGTCCCGGTCCTCGTCGACTTCTGGGCGCCCTGGTGCGCGCCCTGCCGCGCGCTCGGCCCCATCCTCGAGAAGCTCGAGCGCGAATACGCAGGGCGCTTTCGCCTCGCCAAGGTCAACTCCGACGAGCAGGCGGAGCTCGCCCAGGCGTTCGGCGTGCGCTCCATTCCCGACGTGGTGGCGTTCAAGGACGGCAAGCCGGTCGCGCATTTCCTCGGCGCGCTGCCGGAGTCGCAGGTGCGCGCCTTCATCGAGAAGCTCATGCCCTCGCCTTTCCTCGCCAGCATCGACGCGGCGGAGCGCTGCGTCGCCGAAGGCAAGGTCGACGAGGCCGAGGCGCTGCTCGCCGGCGTGCCTTCCGACATCGACTGGGACGCGCGCGTGGAAGCGCTGCGCGCGGCGATCGGCTATGCGCGCTCCGGCGGCAACGCCGGCGAGCTCGGCGCCCGGCTGCAGGCGGATCCGGACGACCACGCCGCGCGCCTCGCGCTGGCGCAGCACCATGCCGGCGCCCGCCGCTACCGCGAGGCGATGGACGCGCTTCTCGAAATCGTGCAGCGGGATAAATCGTGGCGCGACGGCGAGGCGCGCAAGCAGTTCCTCAACATCTTCAATCTGCTGGCGGACCAGCCGGATCTGGTCGCCGAGTACCGTCGAAAACTGGCTACGGCCCTGTACTAGTTCCAGCTACAAAAAGGAAGACTGCGGGGGGACAGCGCGGGCGGCGCCTAGTCCCTTGTGCATATTCCCATTGCGGCGGCCCCCGGCGCACCCCAAGATAGACGGTTCATTCGGGCCGAACCTTGGGATTTCGTCTGCAAACGCGTCTGCAAGCGGGGGATGAGCGCGGCGAAAGCCGCCTGCTCCCGTTCGTCGCCCCGCTCGTCATCATCAGCGGGGCGCTGCTGGTGCTCGTGGTGGCCGGCGCGGAGGTGCTCTCCGCGGTGCGCGCCTACCTCGCCGGCCATGGCGAGCTGTGGACCCGCGACATCATGGTCCACGCCCTGCTCGCGGTCGCCGTCAGCCTCATCATCGCCGCAGTGCTCATGGGGCAGCGCGCGCTGCAGCGCATCGCCGCGGCGGAGGCCGCGGTCCGCGAGAGCGACGCGCGCCTGCGGCTGGTGGCCAACAATGTCCCGGCCCTCATCTCGTACGTGGACCGCGAGCAGCGCTATCGCTTCGGCAACCGCACCTACGACGACTGGTTCGGCATCGGCCACGCGCAGATGCAGGGCCGCACGCTGGCCGAGGTGTTCGGCGAGGAGGCCTACGGCCGCATGCGCGAGAGCATCCAGCGCGTGCTCGCGGGCGAGCAGGTGCAGTTCGAGTTCACCACCAGCGCGGGCGAGCGCCGCCGCACCCTGCAGGTATCGTGCGTTCCGCACATGAGCGACAAGCAGGTGCTCGGCTTCTACATGCTGGGCAACGACGTCACCGACCTGAAGCGCACGCAGGAGGACCTGCGCTTTGCCGCCATCCAGCTGCAGCACGACGCGCAGCGCCTGGAGTTCCTCGCGCACCACGACACCCTCACCGGGCTGCCCAACCGCGCGATGTTCGCCGACCGGGCGCGCGAGGCCGTCGCCCACGCGCGGCGCCATGGCAAGAACCTGGCCTTCCTCTTCATCGACCTCGACAACTTCAAGCAGGTGAACGACCGGCTGGGGCACGACGTCGGCGACGGGCTGCTGAAGATCATCGCCTCGCGCCTGCGCGCCGCGGTGCGCGGCGACGACTTCGTCGCCCGCATCGGCGGCGACGAGTTCTGCGTGCTGCTGCAGGACATCGCCGATCCGCGCGAGGCGGCCGCCGTCGCGCAGAAGCTGGTGCACGAGCTCGGCCGCAGCTACCGCGTCGGCGAGCACGAGGTGAGCTCGGGCGGCAGCATCGGCATCGCGTGCGTGCCGCTCGACGGCGAGGACGTGGCCACGCTGCTGCGGCTCGCCGACCTCGCCATGTACCGCGCGAAGGAGCTCGGGCGCAACGGCTACCAGTTCTTCTCCGCGGCGCTCAGCGAAGATGCCGCGGCCGCGGCCGCGCTCGCGGACGAGCTGCGCGCCGGCATGGAGCGCAAGGAGCTGTTCCTCGTGTACCAGCCGCGCATCGACATCGGCACGCGCCAGGTCATCGGCGCGGAAGCGCTGCTGCGCTGGCGCCACCCGCGCTTCGGCGTGCTCACGCCCGAGTCCTTCCTGCCGCACGCCGACGACAGCGGCCTGCTGGTGCCGATCGGCGCCTGGGTGCTGCGCGAGGCATGCGCGCAAGGGCGGCGCTGGCTCGACGCCGGCATCCAGCCCTTCACGGTGGTGGTGAACGTCAGCGCGCGCCAGGTGCGCCATGGCAGCCTGGGGCAGCAGGTGCGTGACGCGCTCGAGGCGAGCGGGCTTCCCGCTTCGTCGCTCCTCATCGAGCTGCCGGAAGCCGCAGTGCGCCAGGTGCCGGACGCCCTGGAAGGCGAGCTCGCGAGCGTGGCGGCTACGGGCGCCCGCGTCGGGGTGGACGATTTCGGCACCGGCTATTCCTCGCTGCCGATGCTGCAGAAGATGTCGGTCGGCGCGGTGTGCATCGACCGGCGGCTCATCGCCGGCGTGCCCGGCGACAGCGAGCGCGCGGGCCTCGCGCGCGCGCTCATCGCGCTCGCGCGCGGGCTGAACTTCGAGGTGGTCGCGAAAGGCGTGGAGACCCACGTACAGCGCGAATTCCTCGCCGAAGCCGGATGCCGCGTCTGCCAGGGCGACCTCTTCGCCGCGCCGGGCCCGGCCGACGAGGTCGAGCCCTTCCTGCGCGCGCGCCGCGCGGCCTGACGCTGAAGCTCTCCGTCGTCGTGCCGGCGTTCAACGAGGAGCGCCTGCTCGGCTCTTCGCTTTCGGCGATCCGGGAGGCCGGCAAGGAATTCGAAAAGCGCGGCTGGGCCGTGGAACTCATCGTGTGCGACAACAATTCCACGGACCGGACCGCCGAGATCGCGCGCGCCGCGGGCGCGCGCGTCGTGTTCGAGCCCGTGAACCAGATCTCGCGCGCCCGCAATGCCGGCGCGCAGGCCGCCACCGGCGACTGGCTGGTGTTCGTGGATGCCGATTCGCGGCCCCCTCCCGCGCTTTTCGCGGACGTGTTCCGTGAGATCGAGAAGGGACGCACCCTTGCGGGCGGAGCGACCGTCGCCTTCGAGCATGCTGCGCTCGCGCCGCGCCTGGTGCTCGGGCTGTGGAACCTCGTGAGCCGCATGATGCGGTGGGCCGCCGGCTCGTTCATGTTCTGCGATGCCGCCGCGTTTCGCCGCGCCGGCGGATTCAGCGAGGAGCTCTACGCCTCGGAGGAGCTCGATCTCTTCCGGCGGCTGAAGCGCCTCGCCCGCAGCGAAGCGAAAGCGATCGTGATCCTGCATCGCCACCCGATCGTCACGAGCGCGCGCAAGGTCGAGCTCTACACCTGGGGCGAGATGGCGCTCTTCCTGCTGAGGACGCTGCTCGCTCCGCGGCGCACGCTGCGCAGCCGCGACGCCTGCTATTCTTGGTACGATGGGCGCAGGTGAACAACAACATCCCGGAATGAAAAACATCCCCGAACAAGCGAGAAAAGAGCTGGCCTCCAGCGGCAAGCTGCGCGTCGGCATCAACCACAGCAACTTCCTGCTCGTGAACCCGGGCTCGCCGCACGGCGCGCCCAAGGGCATCGCCCCGGATCTGGGCGCGGAGCTCGCGCGCCGGCTCGGCGTGCCGTGCGAATACGTGAGCTTCGACGGCGCGGGCAAGCTGGCCGACGCGGTCAAGGACGCGGCGGTCGACGTCGGCTTCATCGGCAACGAGCCGCAGCGCGCCGAGGTGATCGCGTTCAGCCCGCCGTATCTCGAGCTGCCGGTCACCTTCCTCGTGCCCGCCGGCTCGCCGATCAAGGCGATCGCGGACATCGACAAGCCGGGAATCCGGGTCTCGGTCTCGGCGCGCAGCGCCTACGATCTTTTCCTCACGCGCCACCTGAAGCACGCCACGCTCATCCGCTCCGAGGGCATCCCGGCGTCCGTCGTGACGTTCGGCGAGCAGAAGCTCGACGCGCTCGCCGGCCTCAAGCCCGGGCTGATGGACGAGCTGAAGAAATTCCCCGGTGCGCGCGTGCTCGACGGCCAGGTCACCGCCGTGCTGCAATCTGTGGGCGTACCGAAGAAGCGCGAAGCCGCGGCGGGATTCGTGCGCGATTTCGTCGAAGCGGTGAAGGCCGAGGGCCTCGTCGCGAAGGCGGTCGAGCGCCACGGCGTGCGCGGCGTCAGCGTGGCGCCTGCCGCCTAAACCACGAAGTCGAACTTGTTGTCCTTCAGCACCAGCGCGCGGCTGAACAATCCGTCGCGCGCGTTGCCGGGCTCTCCCGGGAAGTAGAGCTGGGTCGTAAGCACGCGGCCGCCCGGCCGCTGCACCTTCACGTGGATGTGGCGCGTGCGGCCCGGGTACACCGCGGGCACGATGGTGTCGAGCCGCCAGCGCCCCTGCGCGTCGGTGAACTGGTGCCCGCGATAGCGGAAGCCTTCGTTGTCGTAGTCGCCGCGCTCGTCCGCGTGCCAGAAATCGAGCAGCGCGTGCGCCACCGGCTTGCAATCGGCGCCGAGCACCAGCCCGGAAAGCACGAGCGCCGGCGCGGCGGAGTTCTCGCGCAGGTCGCGCCGCTCGGGCGAGCTCGGCTTGAAGAACGGGCCGGGCGTCTGCGCCTCGGTCTGCGCCCCGCACGCGAGCGCCAGCCCGGGAATAAGCGGAAGGAGACCCATCGCGATGACGCGGCGGCGCTGGAAAGAAGTCATGCAGTCCTCCGGACGAGAAATTCGTAGGATGCCAGAGCGGCGGCGGCGCATGCCGCGACGACCACGCCCATCGGCAGCGCGCCGCTGGCCGGAACGATGCCCACCGCCGCGCTCGCGAGTACGCCCGTGAGCGACTGGCTCGCGCCAAGGAGCGACGCCGCGCCGCCGGCGCTCGCGCCGAAAGGCGCCATGGCGACGGCGGAGGCGTTGGAGGCGATGAGGCCGAGGCTCGCGACCGTGACGTAGATGGACGCCAGGATGAAGAAGAAGCCCAGGTCCAGGAACGAGAAAATCAGCAGCGCGGCGGCGGCGCCGGAGAGCAGCCGCACGCCCCAGCCGAGCACGCGCCGCGGCCCGCCGCGCATCACCAGCCTGCGATTGAGCTGCGAGACGCTGATGAAGCCGAGCGCCCCGGCGCCGAAGTACCAGCCGAAATTGGCCGCGTCCACGCCGTAGTGCTGGATGAAGACGAACGGCGCCGCCGCCAGGTAGGCGAAGAACGCGCCGAAGGCGAAGATGAATACGCAGGTCGGCCCGAGGAAGCGCAGGTCGCGCGCCACGGGGGCGAAGGCGGCGAGCGCGCGGCCAAGCGACGGCGTGCGCAGGTGGTGCGGATGCGACTCCGGCAGGAATGCGCTCACCGCGGCGATGCAGAACAGGGCGAAGGCGCACTGGAAGCCGAAGATCCAGTGCCAGGAGGTGTTCACCAGGATCCAGCCGCCGGCGAGCGGCGCGAGGATCGGCGCGCCGCCCATGACGAGCATCATGAGCGAGAGCACGCGCGCGGACTGCAGCGCGTCGAAGCGGTCGCGGATGATGGCGCGGATCACCACCATGCCGGAGGAACCGCCGAGCGCCTGCGCGAGACGCATGAGCACGAAGTTGTCGATGCTCGCCGAGAGCGCGCATCCTACCGACGCGAGCGCATAGAGCGAAAGGCCCACCAGCATGGGGCCCTTGCGCCCGAAGCGATCGGCGAGCGGGCCGAAGAGCAGCTGGCCCATCGCCAGGCCGAAGAGATACGCCGACAGCGTGTGCTGCACCCGCGCCGGGTCGACCGCGTATTCCGCCGCGATGGTCGGCAGCGCCGGCAGGTACATGTCCACCGCGAGCGGCCCGGTCGCCATCACCGCGCCCAGCACGAGCGTGAGGCGGGCGACGCCCTCCTTCACCCCTTCACGCACACCAGTTGCTTCAGCGTGTGGACGGTCTCCACGAGGTCCGACTGGTTTGCCATCACCTCGTCGATGTCCTTGTACGCGCCCGGGATCTCGTCGAGCACGCCCTTGTCCTTGCGGCAGATCACGCCTTCGGTCTGCTTCTTCAGGTCGTCGACCGAGAAAGCCTTCTGCGCCGCGTTGCGGCTCATCCTGCGCCCGGCGCCGTGCGCGCAGGAATCGAAGCTCTCGGGATCGCCCTTGCCGCGCACGATGTAGCTGCGCGCGCCCATGCTGCCCGGAATGATGCCGAGCTCGCCGGCCCGCGCCCGGATCGCGCCCTTGCGCGTGAGCCACACGTCCTCGCCGTAGTGGCGCTCGCGCTCGACGTAGTTGTGGTGGCAGTTCACCGCCTCGGCAGTGCGCTCGAACGGCGGCAGGTGGCGGTGCAGCGCATCGATCACGATTTCGAGCATCTCGGCGCGGTTGGCGCGCGCGTAGTCCTGCGCCCAGCCGACCGCCTCGATGTAGTCGTCGAAATGCTTCGCACCTTCCGGAAAATAGGCGAGGTCGCGGTCGGGCAGGACGAGCTGGGATCGCTCCGCGTCGCGTTTCGCCAGCTCGATGAAGTAGGAGCCGATGGCGTTGCCGATGCCGCGGCTCCCCGAGTGCAGCATCACCCACACGCGCTCCGACTCGTCCAGGCACAGCTCGATGAAATGGTTGCCCCCGCCGAGCGTGCCGAGCTGGTGGACCCAGCTCGAGTTCCTGCCGATGCGCTTCTCGATGGCGGGGTGTCTCTGCAGAATTTTCTTCAAAGATGAAACGAACGGCTTCACCGCGCTTGCCCGGACCTCGCGCTCGCCATGCTGATGGAAGCCGAGCGGCACGTCGCGCTCGATCTGGTGGAACACCTTGTTCAGTTCCTTTTCCGACAGGTCGTTCGCGCCCAGCGAAAGCCGCGTGGCGATCATGCCGCAGCCGATGTCGACGCCGACCGCGGCCGGGATGATCGCCGCGCGCGTCGGGATGACCGAGCCCACCGTGGCGCCAATGCCGAGGTGCACGTCGGGCATGGCGGCGACGTGGTGGTGCACGATGGGCAAGTTGGACAGGTTGACGAGCTGCTGCCGCGCCGCCGGCTCGATGTCGGCGGCGTACACCTTCACCGGCACGCGGCCTTCCTCGATCTGCTGGCGGACGGGCATTGAAGAGGTCTGCTCCACGCGGGGCCGGGACTATACGTCATTCGTTGACGGTCGGTCGGCCCATTGGTTCCTACCGGTCAGCCTATTGCGCGCCCGCGCTTCTTGCACCACTCTGACTGTCGGGTGCTCGACATGGAAACTGCGTATCAGAACACGCTGCGGCGCGCGGCGCGGGCGGCGGGCGGCGAAGAGAAGCTCGCCGCCGCGCTCGGCGCCAAGCTCGCCGATGTCGAGTCCTGGCTCGCCGGCGATGCGCACCCGCCCTACGAGACCTTCATCGCCGCCCTGGCGCTCGCTAACCAAGCCGCAGCAGGCGAGCGGCGTTCTCTTTCAAAATAAGCGGGCGCACCTCCGGCTTGATCGGCAGCTTGCCGAACTCCTCCAGCCAGCGCTCCGGGGCCATCACCGGATAGTCGGAACCGAACAGGATCTTGTCCTTGAGCAGGGTGTTCGCGTACTGCACCAGGATGGGCGGAAAGTACTTCGGCGACCAGCCCGAAAGATCGATGTAGACCTGCGGCTTGTGCGTGGCCACCGACAGCGCCTCCTCCTGCCAGGGAAACGACGGGTGCGCCAGCACGATCGGCATGTCGGGAAAGTCGGCCGCGACGTCGTCGAGCAGCATCGGGTTGGAGTACTTCAGGCGGATCCCGCCGCCGCCGCGCGTGCCCGCCCCCACGCCCGTCTGCCCGGTGTGGAACAGCGCCGGCAGCTTCGCCTCGGCGATCACCTCGTAGAGCGGATAGGCCATGCGGTCGTTCGGATAGAAGTCCTGCACCGAGGGGTGGAACTTGAAGCCTTTGACGCCGTAGTCGGCGATCAGCTTCCTGGCAAGGCGAACCCCCTCCGCGCCGCGGTGCGGGCTCACGCTCGCGAACGGGATCGCCACGTCGGCGTGCTGGTGCGCGAGCTCGGCGATCTCCTCGTTGGTGATCTTCCTCGGCTCCTTGGGGCTGTCCACGGTGAAGACCACGAACGCCATCTTGAGCTTGCGGTACATCTCGGCCATCTCGGGCACCGTCTGGTGCTGGGGCTGGTAGCGGAAGTAGCGGCCCATCGCCGCCTGCTGCTCGCTCGGCGGCTCGTTCACCCTCAGGGCGGACTTCCACGCGTGCGTGTGGACATCGATGGCGGTCAGCTCGGCGAGGTTCATTTTTCCGGCGAAGCTCCTGAATAAAGCGATTCGACCACGCCGGCGCGGCGCTTGAGGACCGCCTTCTGGTTGATCGACCCCTTGTCGGTCATCTCGCCCGCGTCGAGCGACGGCGGCTCGTCGAGGATCGCATAGCGCGCGATGCGGTTCGAGCTGCCGGTGCTTTGCAGCGCATCGAACCGCGCGCGGAAGCTTTCCCTGGAGAAATCGGCGGACGGGAAAAAAAGCGCCGCGAGCTCCGAGCGGTTCTCTCCCGCGATGACGACATCGCGCACCATGGGCGCGAAGTGCTCGATCAGCTTCGCGCGCAGCGGCCCGACGTGCACCCAGGTCCCGGTGGAGAGCTTGAAGTCCTCGGAGAGCCGCCCGCGGAAAAGCAGCCCCGCCTCCGGCTTCGCTTCGTCGGCGAGGACGAAGGCGTCGCCCAGCCGGTAGTAGCCCTCCTCGTCGAACGCCGCGACGGTGAGCTCCGGCTGGCGCCAGTAGCCCGGCGTGATGTGCGGGCCTTTCAGCCGCATCTCGTACTTGTCCTGGAACGGCACCAGCTTCACCTCGACGCCGGGCGGCGGCACGCCCATGTTGCTCACGTCGTCGGTGTCCCAGGTGCGGCCCAGCGTGTAGGGCGCGGTCTCCGTGGAGCCGAAGCCGGTGAGGAACAGGATCTGCTCGCCGCAGGTCTCGTACGCGAGCCGCTTGTACTCGTCGAACACGTGCTGCGACACCCCGGCGCCGGCGAACCACAGCGCCTTCAGCCGGCTGAAGAAGTTCTTTCGCAGCACGGCGTCTTCCCGCAGGTAGGGAAGAAGCATCTCGTAGCCCTTGGGCACCGTGAAGTACCAGTTGGGCGCCACCTCGCGAAGGTTGCGCGCCGTCGCCTCGATCGCGCCGGGCAGCGGCTTGCCTTCGTCGATGTAGAACGTGCCGCCGTTGTACAGGATCATGCCGAGATCCTTGTTGCCGCCCGCGGTGTGGTGCCACGGCGCCCAGTCGATCATCACCGGCGGCTCGTCCTTCATGAAGGCGAGCACCTCCTGCACCATCGCCTGGTTCGCGCACCACATGCGCTGCGTGTTGATCACCGCCTTGGGCGACCCGGTCGAGCCGGAGGTGAAGAGGAACTTGGCGATCGTGTCCGGCCCGACGCGCGCGTGCGCCTCGTCGAGCGCCGCGGAGTTGCCGTGTTCCTTGAGCCGGGAAAAATCCTTGGCGAACAGCACCTCGGCATCGCGCGGCAGCGCCGCGTTGATGGCGCGCCCATAGAGGCCTTCATCGGACGCATACACGAGGCCCGGCGTGACGAGCTCCATGACGCGGCGCAGCTGCGCGAAATCGGCGGACAGCAGCGAATACGCGGGCGAGACCGGCGCGCATGGCACTCCGATGTAGAGCGCAGCCAGCATGAGGAGCGCGTGCTCGAGGTCGTTGCCGGAGAGGATCGCGAGCGGACGCTCGACCGAGAGCTTCCTTCTGAGCAGCGCGCAAGCAATGCCGCGGGCGCGCTCCCGCGCTTCGGCGTAGGTGACGGTGCGCCACTTGCCGCCCTCTGCGCGCTGCGCAAAGAGCACGCGCTCGGGCGCCCGATGCGCCCACAGCTCGAACCGCTCGGTCAGCTTTGCCGGGCAGCGCGGCAGCGGATGCGGCGAGCGCAGGCGCAGCGTCCCGTCGGTCCGGCGCTCGAGCGCCATGTCCGTCGGACCGACGCGCAGCTGCCGCACCGGGCGCGTCATCGGGCGAGCTTCTCCAGCAG
>DATAHF010000094.1:0-2414 GCA_036263315.1 Burkholderiales bacterium | reverse complement strand
GGATTCGGCGGCCCGGTGGCGCTGGTGGGCTATATGCATCGGGACCTGGTCGAAGACCGCAAATGGATCTCCGAGGCCGATTACAAGGAGGGCCTCACGCTCTCGCAGCTGATGCCGGGCCCGCTCGCGGCGCAGCTCGCGATCTACCTCGGTTATGTGCACTACGGCGTCACGGGCGCCACGCTCGCCGGCATCGCTTTCGTCCTGCCGTCCTTCCTCATGGTGATCGCGCTCGGCGCCGCTTATGTCGCGTATGGCGGGCTGACGTGGATGCAGGCGGTGTTCTACGGCGTCGGCGCGGCGGTGATCGGCATCATCGCCATCAGCGCCTACAAGCTCACCACTAAAAGCATCGGCAAGGACAAGCTGCTGTGGGCTATCTATCTCGTCGCCGCGGCGGTCACCATCGTCACGGAGTCCGAGATCGTCTGGATCTTCCTCGCCTCGGGCGTCCTCGCCTGGCTCGTCAAGGCGCCGCCCAGGCGCTTCAATCCCGGCGCCGCCGGCATGGCGCTCGCCGCGCAGCTTCCGTTGGCTGGCGGCATTGCTTCGGTGACCGACTGGGGCGTGCTCACGCAGATCGCGCTCTACTTCGCCGAGGCCGGCGCGTTCGTCTTCGGCAGCGGGCTCGCCATCGTGCCTTTTCTCTACGGCGGCGTGGTGAACGAGCACCACTGGCTGAACGAGCGCCAGTTCATCGATGCGGTCGCGGTGGCGATGATCACGCCGGGGCCGGTAGTGATCACCGTGGGCTTCATCGGCTACCTGGTCGCCGGCTTCGCCGGCGCGAGCGTCGCCTCGCTCGCCACTTTCCTGCCGTGCTATCTCTTCACCATCCTCCCGGCGCCGTACTTCCGCAAGCACGGCAAGCGGCCGGCCATCGTCGCCTTCGTGGACGGCGTCACCGCGGCGGCGATCGGCACTATTACCGGCGCGGTGGTCGTGCTCGGCAAGCGCTCGATCGTCGACCTCCCCACCGTCGCCATCGCGCTCGTGACGGTGCTGCTGCTGTGGAAAGTGAAGAAGCTGCCCGAGCCCGTCATCGTGGCGGCCGCGGCCCTCGTCGGGCTCATCGTCTATCCGCTATTCAAATGAACCCTGCCACCGTCTCGGAGCTGCGCGCAGCGCTTTCCGCGAAGTCCAGGCCGCTCGTGATCGACGTGCGCAAGGCCGGCGCATTCCGCGACGATGCGCATACCATCGCAGGCGCGCTGCGCCGCGATCCGGCGGATGTCGGCACATGGCTCAAGACATTCCCGCCGGCTTCGAGCGTGGTGGTGTACTGCGTGCACGGCCACGAGGTGAGCCAGAGCGTGGCCTCGGCGCTGCAGCAAAGCGGGATCGGCGCGCGCTACCTGGAAGGCGGCATCGAGGCGTGGAAGGAAGCCGGCGGCCCGCTCGACGGCAAGCCGAAGGCGGCGAGCACGCGCTGGGTGACGCGCGAGCGTCCAAAGATCGACCGCATCGCCTGCCCGTGGCTCGTGTCCCGCTTCGTCGACCGCGACGCCGAGTTCCTGTACGTGCCGGCGAAGGAAGTGCGCGACGTGGCGAAAGCGAGGGACGCGGTGCCCTACGACGTGTCCGATGTGCACTTCACGCATGAAGGCGAGCTTTGCAGCTTCGACGCCTTCATCGGGCACTACGCTCTGGGCGGCGACCCGGCGCTCGCACGGCTCGCGCTCATCGTGCGCGCTGCGGACACCGCGAAGCTCGAGCTCGCGGCGCAGGCGCCGGGCCTCGCAGCGATGTCGCTCGGCCTGTCACGCCTCTTCCAGGACGATCACGAGATGCTGAGGCACGGCATGGTGCTTTATGACGCGCTCTACGCGTGGTGCAAGGACGGCCAGGATGAGGTGCACACCTGGAGGCCGGAGACGTATCGCTGATGGGCTTCGTTCAGTCCTGCGCGGAGGTGCCGGCGCGTGCGCCTGGCTTGTCGCCCGTCCGGGCGGTTTGCCGGGAATTCGGCTGGCTGCCGGATTCGGAGCCGTAGCCGCGGCTCGCGGAGCGGGCAAGCGCCTGCCGGCGCGCCGCTTTCAGGCGGTCCTGCGCCAGCGCGTTGCGGTCGTCGTTCGCGAGATCGTCCTGCGCCAGCTGATGCCGGGCGAACTGCTGCTGCCCGCTCAGTCGCCGCTGGGCATCCAGCTTCCTTTGCTCGCGCGCCAATTGCTGCTGCTGCAGGTCGAGGTCCCGCTGCCTGCGCAGCAGGCGCTCCTGCTGCGTCCTGAGCTGCTGGGCCTGCACTTCCCCGAGGCGCCGCTCTTCCAGCTGCTCGCGCTGCTGCGCATTTCGCGCCGCCTCTTCCTTGCGCCTTGCTTCCTCCCGGTCGCGAGCCTGGTTCTCGAACTGCCGGTACATGCGCTCCTGGCGCACCGGCTCGTTCGGGTCGAAGTCCATCTGCGGCGGCGCGAAGG
>DATAHF010000093.1:0-16161 GCA_036263315.1 Burkholderiales bacterium | reverse complement strand
TGCCCCTTTCCGCTGCCGCTCTTGATGTGGTGCAGGGCGAGCAGCGCGCCGATCACGCCGTGCAGCGAAGCGAGCGTGTCGCCGATGGAGAGGTTGGGCCGCGCTGGCGGCCGGTCGGGAAAGCCGTTGACGTACCGCAGCCCGCCCATCGCCTCCGCGATCGCGGCGAAGCCCGGGCGCTCGCGGTACGGGCCGCTTTGCCCGTAGCCCGAGATGCGCACGAGGACGAGCTTCGGGTTCTCCCGCGAAAGCGCATCCCAGCCGAGGTTCCATTTCTCCAGGGCGCCGGGGCGGAAGTTCTCGACCACGATGTCGGCGCCGCGCGCGAGGCGGCGCACGATCTCCTGCCCTTCGGGCTGGCGCAGGTCGCAGGTGATCGACTTCTTGTTGCGCGACTGCACGTGCCACCAGAGCGACACGCCGTTGCGCATGCGGCGCCAGCGGCGCAGCGGGTCGCCGTCGCCGGGCGGCTCGACCTTCAGCACCTCCGCGCCGAAGTCGGCGAGGGTCTTCGCGCAGAAGGGCCCTGCGATGAGGCTCCCAAGCTCCAGGACCCGGAGGCCCGCAAGCGGCCCGCCTTTGTCGTTTGCAGCCATTTGAAGGAGCCACGCATTTTAGCGGCCGCCCGCGGCGCTCCCGAGGCCAAAAAAAAGCCCGCGTTGCGCGGGCTTTTTCCCTGCTCCGGCTGCCTTAGTTGCGGCAGACGCCCGGAACGTACTTCTGCGACAGCGCGGGGGATGGCGCGCCGGTCGTCTTGCAGTTCCAGGTCTTGCCCCCATCGCTGGTCTCGAGCAGCACGCTGGCACCCGTGATGTTGCTGTTGATGCCCGAGGCGGCCATCGTCGCGACCAGCGTGATCGCGCCCGGCGCCGTGGTCACCGGCGTGCCGGTGATCTGGATCGAGCCGGTGTACTTGCCTACCGTGTTGCCCATGACGGAGCCGGTGTCGGAGGGCCACAGGCCCTTGTCGGCGAAGTACTCGGCGAACGGCGTCTTGCCCGAGCCGAGCAGGTTCACCGCTTCGGACACCTGCGCCCGCGCGATGTAGTCCTGGTAGGCCGGGATTGCCACCGCCGCCAGAATGCCGATGATCGCGACCACGATCATCAGTTCGATCAGCGTAAAGCCCTTCTGCAGCTGTTTCATCAGTTGCTCCCTTATCTTTGTTTCGAAGGATGACCGGTGTCTCCACCGGCCGACAAGAAGCAACGCAAAGCCCATGCCAATTGCGTATTGACAATAAGCTATTGAATATACTAAGTAAATAAAGGACGCGGAGTGCCAAATCTCGTCTCACCTGACGATTCTTGTCAGCCCCTGCCCGAGGCCAGCGTCGCGAGCGCTCGCGCCGCCTGATCCAGGGGCGCAGTCCAGTCGCCGGGCTGGGATTGGCGGAAGAGGCGCATCGCCGGGTACCACGGCGTGTCCTCGCGACCCAGGTGATAGCGCCAATCCGGAATGGTCGACAACAGCACCCAGGTCGGCCGCCCCAGCGCGCCCGCCAGGTTTGCGACCGAGGTGTCGACCGTGATCACCAGGTCGAGATTGGCGATGAGCGCCGCGGTGTCCTCGAAGTCGCCGATATGGCTCTCCAGGTCGACGAGCGTCATGCCGCGCGGCGGCGCGGCCGCCTGGCTCGCGGGCGGACCCTTCTGCAGGCTGTAGAACGTCGCGCCCGCAGCGCGCGCGAGCGGCGCCATCATCGCAAGCGAGCAGGAGCGCTTCCGGTCGTCGCCCTGCTGCGGGCGCCCGGCCCACACCAGGCCGACCCGCAGCCCGGGCGCAGACGCGAGGCGCGCGCTTTCCGCCGCTCGGGCTGCGTCCGGCAGCACGTAAGGGCCCGTCCATGGAACCGAGTCCAGGGTCGTGCGAAACACGCGCGGCAGGCTCATGAGCGGCAAGTGCGCATCGCACGGCGGCAGCGCGTGTCCGGCAGCCACGACCTGGTGCACGCCGGGGGTGCGCGCAAGCAGGCTCGCAAGCTCGCTTTGGCATTCGAGGACCACGCGGCTGCAACGCTCTGCGACGAGGGAGGCATATCGCGCGAATAGCAGCGTGTCGCCAAAGCCCTGCTCCGCGTGCAGCAGCACGGTGCCGCCGGGCAGCGCGCGCCCATCCCAAAGCGGCGCATCGAGCTTGCGTAACGGCGTGTTGAGAGCCTTCACCTTCCAGCGCCATTCGTACTCTTCCCAGCCCTGCGGGTAGTCGCCGCAAAGCAGGAGCTCGAGGGAGCGCGCGAAGTGCGCCTCGGGCAGGGACGGGGAGCGCTCCAGCGCGCGCGCAAAGCTCTCGAGCGCCTCGGAATGCCTCCCCAGTTCCCGATAGGTGTTGCCGAGATCGACGAGGGCCTGCGCATCCTGCGGATTGGCTTGCGCGGCGCGCTGATAGCCCGCGATGGCGGCTTCCGCGGCCGCGGCATCGCGCGCGAGCGCGGCGACGTTCTGGTTCGCCTGGGGCAGCGAAGGATCGAGCTCGAGCGCTCGGCGGTAGCTCGCCAGGGCGAGATCCAGCTTCCCCAGCAGCTGGAGCACCGAGCCGAGGTTGTTGTGCGCCGAGGCGCGCTCGGGCGAGAGGCTCAGGCAGCGGCGATAGCTCTGCGCCGCGTCCTCGAGGCGGCCTTCGGCCTGGTAGAGCCGCCCCAGGGTGAAGTACGGCGCGCCGGAGCGCGGATTCGCGGCGATGGCCGCCTGCGCCCAGCGCAGGCCTTCGGCGAACTGCCCGGCATCGGCCGCGATGGCGGCCATGAGCTCGCTCGCGTCGCCATGGCCAGGTTCGGATGCGAGGAGCGCCTCGCAGCAGCGCCGCGCCTCGTCGAGGGCGCCGCGCTCGCGATGGCGGCGCGCTTCCTGCAGGAGCACGCTCATCGAGCGCGCGAGGCGCTAAGGCACGTAGCCGGGGATCCGCGACTCGTCGACTTCGTCGATCTGCTCCTTGTCCAGGAACATCTCCGCGTAGCGCCGGTACACCTTGCGGCGCACGAACACGTCGAAGAGATCGGGATCCACGTGGTGGCCGAGCTTCATCTTGCCGAGAATCTCGAGCGATTCCGAGAGCGTCTTGCCTTTCTTGTAGGGCCGGTCTTTCGCCGTGAGCGCCTCGAAGATGTCGGCGATGCCCATGCAGCGCGCCTGCACCGACATCTGCTCGCGCGTGAGGCCCTTGGGATAGCCCTTGCCGTCCATGCGCTCGTGGTGGCCGCCGGCGTACTCCGGGACGTTGGTGAGGTGGCGCGGCCAGGGCAGGTGCTCGAGCATGCGGATCGTCGCGACGATGTGGTGGTTGATCACCTTGCGCTCCTCGTCGGTGAGCGTGCCGGCGCGGATGGTCAGGTTCTTCACTTCGTCCGCGGTCAGGAAATCGGCCTCGTGGCCCGCCTCGTCGCGCCAGCGGTAGCGCGCGATCCGCTGCACGCGGTCGACGTCCTCGTCGCGCATGCGCTCGCCCCCGATGTTGCAGGCGTGCAGGAAGTTGCGGTCGTCGTCGAGCTGGCGCAGCCGGTCGCGCAGGCGCTTGTCCTCCTCGGCCGCGCCCATCCGGTCCTTCTTCTCCAGGAGGTACGCCGTGCGCTTGAGCGACTCGATCTCGGCGTCGCGCTTGAGCACCTCGAAGCGGGTGTCGATGAGCTTCACCCGGTCGAAGATGGTCTCCAGCTTGGTCGCCTTGTCCACCACGTGCACCGGCGTGGTGACCTTGCCGCAGTCGTGCAGCAGCCCGGCGATCTTCAGCTCGTAGCGGTCCTTGTCGCTCATGTGGAAGTCCTTGAGCGGGCCTTCCTTGGTCTCGTTCACCGCCTCGGCGAGCAGCATGGTGAGCACCGGCACGCGCTGGCAGTGCCCCCCGGTATAGGGCGATTTCTCGTCGATGGCCGTGTTGATGACGTCGATGAAGGACTCGAACAGCTGCTCGAGCTGGTTGATGAGCATGCGGTTCGTGAGCGCGATGGCCGCCTGCGAGGCGAGCGACTCGGTGAGCCGCTCGTCCGAGGGCGAGAACGCGATCGTCTCGCCGCTCTGCGGGTCCTGCGCGTTCAGCAGCTGCAGCACCCCGATGATCTCGTTCTCGTGGTTGCGCAGCGGCACGGTCAGGAAGGACTTGGAGCGGTAGCCCGTCTTGGCGTCGAAGGCGCGCGTGCCGGTGAAGTCGAACCCCTGCGCGGCGTACGCGTCCGCGATGTTGACGGTCTTGCCGGTCAGCGCGACGTGCGCCGCCACCATGCTGTGGTTGGGCTTGCCTTCCTTGTAGAGCTGGATCGGGTAGAACGGGATCGGGTTGCCGGTGGTGCCGCCGAGGTAGAACTTGAGCGAGCTCGTGCGCATGATCTCGAAGCGCAGCGTGCGGTCGTCGGTGACCCGGTAGAGCGTGCCGCCGTCGGCGCGCGTGATGGTCTTGGCCGCGACCAGGATCGACTCCAGCAGGCGGTTGATGTCGCGCTCCGCCGAGAGCGAGGCGCCGATCGCGTTGAGCTGCTCGAGCCGCTGGACGAGGTCGTCGGCTGCCGTGGGCGCTGCGCCCCCGGCGAAGCGCAGGCTCTGGGTGACGTCCATCGAAATTACTTAATGCAGACCGCGCGTACTTCCTTGATGTGCGTCACGCCGGTCAGGCACTTCTCCATGCCGTCCTGCTTCAGCGTGCGCATTCCCTCCTCCAGGCACAGCGCCAGCATCTCCGCCACGCGCGCGTGCTCCTGAATGAGCTTCTTCAGGCGGTCGGTCGCGATGAGCAGCTCGTGCAGGCCGCAGCGTCCCTTGAAGCCGCTGCCGCCGCACTTGTCGCAGCCCACCGGCTTGTAGAACGTGAGCTGGCCCTTGTCGTTGCCGTAGAGCTTCACCCAGTCCTTGTAGACCGTCTCCATCGCGCCCTTCGGGTCGGCCTTGAAGCGCGGCGTGTTCATGAGCTCCTCGCAGTATTCCCTGAGGAACGCGGTCAGCTCGGCGGGCTCCGGCGTGTAGGGCTGCTTGCAGCTGCACATGCGCTTCGCCAGGCGCTGGGCCAGGATGCCGAGCAGCGCGTCGGCGAAGTTGAACGGGTCCATGCCCATGTCGAGCAGGCGGATGATCGATTCCGTCGCCGAGTTGGTATGCAGCGTGGCGAACACCAGGTGGCCCGTGAGCGAGGCTTCGATGCCCGTGCCGGTGGTCTCCTTGTCGCGCATCTCGCCGACCATGATGATGTCCGGGTCGGCGCGCAGGAACGCCTTCATCACCGCCGCGAAGTCGAGGCCGGCCTTCTTGTTCACCTGCACCTGGCGCAGACCCTTCTGCGTGATTTCGACCGGGTCCTCCGCAGTCCAGATCTTCGTGTCCGGCGTGTTCAGGTATTTCAGCACCGAGTGCAGCGTCGTCGTCTTGCCCGAGCCCGTCGGCCCGCAGACGAAGAAGAGGCCGTAGGGCTTGCCGACCGCCTTGGTCAGCTCCTGCAGGTTGTAGGCCGAGAAGCCCATCTTCTCCAGGGGAATCGGCTCGCCCGCGGCGAGGATCCGCATCACCACGTCCTCGACGCCGCCCGCGGTGGGAATGGTCGCCACGCGCAACTCGATGTCGAGCGGCCCGAACTTCTTGAACTTGATCTTGCCGTCCTGGGGCTTTCTCTTCTCCGAGATGTCCAGGTCGCACATGATCTTCAGGCGCGCGGCGAGCGCGTTGCGGTAGCTGGCCGGCACCTCGATGTAGGGCTGCAGGTTACCGTCCCGGCGGAAACGGATCTCGGTCTTCGCCTTGCCCGGGTAAGGCTCGATGTGGATATCCGACACGCCTTGGTTGAAGGCGTCGATGATGATCTTGTTGACGAGCTTGACGAGTTCGTTGTCGGCCGCCGCCGAGGCGTCGTCGGCCGCCGAGCCGTCGCCGCCGCCGTCAATGGGCGCATCGTCGTCGCCCAGGGAGGCGAGCATGTCGGACACGTCGCCGCCGCCGTCCGGCGCCTCCGCGCCGTAGAAGTGATTGATGGTCTCCTTGAAGTCCTTCTGCGTGGTGACCTTGTAGAGGAGCTTCGACTTCGGGAAGACGTTCGAAGCGATGCGCGAGCTGCGGATGCGCTCGGGGTCGAGGCACATGATCGAGAGGCCTTCCTTCGCCTCGTCGATCGGCAGCCAGAGGTTGGACTCGACGTACTCGCGCTTCAGGTTCTTCAGCAGGTCCATCGGCTTGACCCGGTCGGACTTGAAGGGCTCGTAGGGCACGCCGAAGAACTTGGAGAGCGCCGCGCCGATCGCCGGCAGCTTCACCTGGAATTCGTCGGTGAGGACGGCCTCGATGTCGATCGCCTTCTTGCGCGCCTGGCGCGAGGCAAGCTCGAACTCGCCGGCGGAGAGCACCGCGTCCGAGATCAGGTAGTCGTACTTGGTCTTGACGAGCTGCGGCTTCTGGCGCTGCTTGAAGGCGATGGCGAGGGTCTGGGCGAGCTCGTTCACGCCCTCCTCGGTGAGCGTGCCGAACGGGGCGCCCGCCTTGTTGTTGATGATCTGGATGACGCCGATCAGCTCCGCACCGCCCTGCTCGACGATCGGGGCGACGAGCTGCTGCTTGGTGCGATAGCCGGTGCGCTTGTCGACCTCCTGCAGGAAGCGCAGGTTCGGGTTGACCGACTTCAGCTCCGCGTCGTCGTAGACGTCCTTGATGTTGACGAGCTTGCGCGACAGCGCGACATAGCCCGCGATCGAGTGCTCGGCGATCGGGAGCTTCAGGTCCTTGAACGAGTTGAGGCCGGTCTTGACCTTGGAGACGATCGACTGCTTGTCCTCGCCGACCGTGTAGATGGTCATCCGGTCGGCGTTGAAAAGCTGCATGATGTCCGCGCTGAGATCGAGGATGATCTCGTCGATATTGTTGGTCGCGTGGATCTTGTTGGTGACCTGCTGCAACTGCTTCTGGAAGGCGAGCTTGACGTTGACGTCGGTCTGCGTCGTCGTCGGATGGTTGAGTACCGCGCTCATGTCCGTTCCCCCGATGCTTGGCCAGCTATCTTAGCTTCGAACAGCCGCCCATTCTACCCCAGCCTCATGATTCTTAAACATCTTTTCAGGAACTACGTCACCCGGCGGGCGCTTTTGCGCCCCGCCCGGCGGCCCACAGGCCGCCCTCGAGCACGCTGACGGCGAAACCGCGCTGGGCGAGCAGAAAAGCAGCCGCCGAACTGCGCCGCCCGCTCTGGCAGTAGGCGATGTAGGGGCGCGCGCGCTCGAGGACCGGGACGCTGTTGCGGACCTCGTTCAGCGGCACGTTGAGCGCCCCGGGCAGGCGGTCGTAGCGGTATTCGGACGGATAGCGCACGTCCAGCCATGCCGCGCCGCGCGCGACGCGCTCGAGCGCGCCGGCGTAGCTCACGCGCTCGAGCAGCGGCTCGCCCAGCAACTGCTTGAAGTCGGCCTTGCCCAGGCGCAGCAGCTTTCCGTCGCTCGCCATGCTGACGGTGGCGTTGCGGCGCGTCTCGGCGGCAAGCGCCTCTTCGCCGAACCCATCGCCGCTCTTCAGCTCGGCGAGCGCGACCCGGACGCCTCCGACCGTGCGCTCAACCTGGCAGTGGCCCGACTCGATCACGTAGTAAAAGTCACCCTCCTCGCCCTCCCGGATGACAACCTCGCCGCGCTTCGCGCCGATCCTCTCGAACCTGGCAAGCAGCTCGTCGATGCGCGCAGCGTGCAGCCGCGCGAAGACGCCGTGCCGCAGGTTGGCGAGCGAGAACGCGCTCCATCCGAGGCCGGCGTCGGATCTCACCGCCTGTGCCATGGCGCTTTCGGCGGCGGCCGTGCCCGCGGCGAGCTGGTCGAAGGTCACGAGGATGTCGAGAACCTCGTCATCGAGCGAGAGCAGCTCCACGTCGCTGATGGCGCGCGAGCGCGCGACGCGTGTCTTGCGGCGGTTGACCGGATAGCGCCCGTCGCCCAGGCCCCCCACGACGACGAGGGTTCCGCCGCCTTCAAACATGAGGAGCAGCTCGCCTTTCACCAGGAAGATCGATTGGCCCGCGCCGGTCCGCCCGGCGAGCGGGTCGCTGCCGCGCTCGGCCCGCTCCACCCGCGCGAGGTCGGCGAGCTCCTTCAGGCGCCCGGGCGAAAGCGTCGCAAGCGGGTCGAGCGTCGCCAGCTGCTCGGCGGTCGCGCGCCCGGCGTCGTTTCGCGACGGCGCGCCCGCCATCGGCCTAGAACTCGAACACCTGGTCGTTCTGGAGCATGCGCGGCCGGAACGCTCCGGCGCTCGCCTCGATCTCTTCCATGATCAGCTCGATCTCGCCGGGCTTGAGATGCGTGATCCAGATGTCGGCGCGGCCCTCGAACTTGGCGAGCTCGTCGGCGAGCATGGACGGGCAAAGGTGGCGCGAGATCTCGGCCAGATAGCGCTCCTTGTTGGAGAACGCCGTCTCTATGATCAGCGTCTTGAGATTCGCGATCTTGTTGACGCTGCGCCAGAGCTCGTCGTTCGGCCCGGTGTCGCCCGTGAACACGAGGCTGCCGCGTCCCGAGTCGAGGTGGTAGCCGACCGCGGGAACGGCGTGGATCGCGGAAATCGCGGTGAAGCGGCGCGCCCCGAGGCTCACCGTCTGGCCGACTTCGATCGCCTCGTAGCGCAGGAACGGCGCCTCGGGCGTGGGGATCTCCGTGAAGTCGGGCCAGATTGCCCAGTTGAAAAGGTGATTCTTGAGGATCTCGAGGGTCGCCGCGGTGGCGTGGAGCGTGACCGGCTTGTCGCGCATGCCGCCGACCGTATCGACGAGGAAGGGAATCGAGGTGACGTGATCGAGGTGCGAATGCGTGACGAAGATATGGTCGATGCGCGCGAGCTCCGCCAGGGGCAGGTCGCCCACGCCGGAGCCGGCATCGATCAGCACGTCGTTGTCGACGAGGAAGGAGGTAGTGCGCAGATGCCGTCCGCCGATTCCTCCCGAGCACCCGAGTACGCGCAGGCGCATGCCGCGCTATTTCTCGGCGAACACGGTGACGCCGTCCCAGCCCGCGGCCGGCGGATGGCGGCGCAGCTCGGCGATCCGCTCCGAGAAGACGGCGTACAGGCGGCAGCTCGGATCCGCGCGCCGCAGCGCTTCGAGCTTCGCTTCGGCGTCATCCCAGGCGCGGGCCCGGTACGCGCCGAGCGCTTCGCCCCAGAGACGGAGCTCGCCGCGCCGGTCCGGGCCGACCTCGCTCTCGAGGCCGATCGGCGCGTAGACGGTCAGCGCGGTGTCGCGGCCCTTGACCTTGATGCGGTCGATTTCGCGAAAGACGACATCGTTCGCCGCAGCGCGCGTCGCCTCGCCCACCAGGATGCCGACGCCGTAGTGCTTGGTGCGCGCCTCCAGCCTCGAGGCAACGTTGACCGCGTCGCCCATGGCGGTATAGGCGCGCCGCACCTGCGAGCCCATGTCGCCAACGCGCACGCTGCCGGTGTTGACCCCCACTCCGATCTCGAGCGCCGGCCAGCCCCGGCCGGTCAGCTTCTTGTTCAGCACCCTGCACTCCCTTTGCATGTCCAGCGCCGCGAGCACGCCGTTGCGCGCATGCTGCGGATCCTCCACTGGAGCCCCCCAAAACGCCATGATCGCGTCGCCGATGTACTTGTCAAGCGTGCCCCGGTATCCCGAGCGGATGATGCGGCTCATGTCGGTCAGGTACTGGTTGATGTACTCGCGCAGCTCCTCGGGGGCGAGCGCCTCCGAGATGCCGGTGAAGCCGCGCACGTCGGCAAAAAGGATGGTCAGCTCCGCAGCCTTCGGCTCCATGTGGGCAAGGTCGGGGTTGGCCACGATCCGGTCGACCAGTTCCGGCGGAACGTACTGGCCGAACCTCGCCGCCACGCGGCGCTTGATCCGGTCCTCGACGAAATAGCCGTAGGCCATGCTCGTTGAGTAGATGAACGCGGTCATCAGAACCGAGGCGGCCAGCGGCAGCACGATGCCCGCCTCGCTCCAGAGAGCGAGGTCGATCCAGGTGATGAGGCCCAGTCCGAGCGCAGCCGCCATCGTCGCGAACGGCGCCGACAGCACCGGAATCAGGAGCGAGAGCACGAGCCCGCCCAGCGTCACGAAAGCGACTTCGGCGCCCAGCATGTAGCCGGGCTTCGACTTGAGCGCCCCGTGATACATGCCGGACACCAGGTTCGCGTGGATTTCCACTCCGGGATACACCTTGTCCACCGGTGTGGAGCGCAGGTCGAGCAGCCCGGGCGCGCTCGCGCCGATGATCGCGACCTTGCCTTTCAGGCGCGCCGACTCCACGCGCCCGGCGAGCACGTCGGCGAGGGACAGATAGTGAACCGTTCCGCGCCTGCCCGCGTAGGGCACGAGCGCCGCGGCCTGCTCGTCCACCGGAATGGTCAGGCGTCCCACGGTGAGCCACTCCAGGCGCGAATAGCCGCCCGCTTCTCCGCTGCGGGGAAAGCCGGGCCTCACCTCCGGGGGCTTGCGGTCCGCCTGTTCGAGCGCAAGCAGCGTTCGCACGAGCGCGAGCGAGAACGCTTCGTAGTACTGGCCGTCGAGCTCCGCGAGCAGCGGCACTCGCCGTACCGCGCCGTCGTCATCGACGATCGGGTTGAAATGGCCCGCGCCGAAAGCGTTCTGCACATAGGGCGCGAGGTTCCCGGTATAGCCGCTCCAGCGCGTGAGCGGGACGTCGCGTCCCGAAAAAGCGCCCTTGCCCAACACCGGCGGCGGCAGCATGTTGACGCGTACCGCCGGGGCTTCGCTGCTCAGGTAGTAGCCCAGCACCACAGGCCGGTTTTTCAGGCTCGTCGCGAAGGCGGCGTCATAGTCGAGCCTCGGCCTCAGGCGCCGGTAGGCGGACTGGAACTCGCGGGCGTCCTTCAGCTCTGCGCGCGCTAGCGCGTCGATCGCCGCGACGCCGGAGCTCATGTCGGGCTCCGCCCAGACCACGTCGAAGCCGAGCACCGCAATGCCGTAGTCGTCGAAGAGCTTGTCCACGAGGCGCGCCATGAGCGCGCGGCTCCAGGGCCAGCCGCCGACTTCGGCGAGACTGCGCTCGTCGATGTCGAGAATGACGATCTGCGGATCGGCCCTGCCCGGCGCCGTGAGCCGCAGGCGCGCGTCGTAAATGATGTTGTCGACCTGATCGATGAAGCCGACCGTGTACCAGCCGATGACATGGCCGATAAAGAAGAGCGTGATTGCGAAACCGAGGAGAATCCGGACGAGGTGCTGCTTCACTCAAATCCTCCGGCGTCCGGGCCGGCGAGCCGGACCTTCAGTGCTTGTGGAAGAACTCCATCTTGATGCCCGCGATCTCGACCAGGTCGTGGTCTTTGAGCGGGTGGGGCGCCGCACCGATCGCCTGGCCATTTACAGTCGGGCGCTGCGCACCTTCCACGTGAGTGATGAAGTAGCCCTGCGGACGGCGGGTGAGAACCGCGACCTGCACGCCGGGCTTGCCGAGCGTGGTGAGGGGCTTGGAGAGCTCGAGCTCCTTGCCGGCGTTGCCGCCCGATAGCAGCTGGATTGCGCCGAGGGGCTGCCCGGCGGGCTTCGCCGCCGCGGGTGCTGCGGCAGGAGCCGGCGCTGCCGCGGGCTTGGCCGCAGGTGCCGCTGCCGGCTTGGCAGCCGCGGCTGCAGCAGCAATCTGCGCGCCCTTGTTGTCCTTGTCCGCGACGCCTGCGGCGGCGGCGCTCGCTGCGGCCTGCTGAACGGCCGCCTGGCGTGCCGCCACCGCACCGGCACCGCCGGCCGCGGCGGCAGCCGCCGCTTTCATCGCCGAGGGACGCAGCACCATCGTTTTCTCGAAATCCGCGGCCGCGGCCGCCGGTTGCGCGCCCTGCTCCTGGATGAACTTGAGCTTGTACTTGCCAAGCTCGATGGTGTCGTTGTTCTGGAGAAAGTGCTTCTTGACCGGGTTGCCGTTCACGAGCGTCCCGTTGGTCGAGCCGAGGTCCTCCATGAACGAGTCGTTCAGGATCGTGACGATCACAGCATGCTCGCCGCTGACCGCCAGATTGTCGATCTGGATGTCGTTGTGAGCCTTGCGGCCGATCGTGGTGCGCTCCTTGGTGATCGGAATTTCCTTGAGCACCAGACCGTCCATGCTGAGTATCAGTTTCGCCATTCGCCGATCCCTGACCTTGGTCTAACCCTTTCTAAACATGCCCAAAATGCCGCGAGGGGCGGGGTATTCCCGCAGGACGCGGACGAGTATAACCGATACGTTGTCTTTGCCCCCGTTGTCATTGGCCATCTGCACCAGCTGCTGGGCGGCGAGCTTGAGGTTGCCGCCGATCGCCTGCAGCGTCATGCCCATGTCCTCGTCCTCGACCATGTCGCACAGGCCGTCCGAGCAAAGGAGGTAGACGTCGCCCGGCTTGGTCGAGTACTCGCGGATTTCGGGCTCGACGACCGGATCGATGCCGAGGGCCTTGGTGACCAGGTTCTTGTGCTGCGCGTGCTTCGCCTGCTCCGCGGTGATGATGCCGCTGTCGATCTGCTCCTGCAGCAGCGAATGATCGCGCGTGACCTGCGAGAACTTGCCCTCGCGCAGCATGTAAAGGCGCGAGTCGCCCAGATGGCCGACCATCATCTTGTTGTCGTAGAAAAGGCAGACGACGAGCGTCGTGCCCATGCCGGCGTACTGCGCCTGGCTCTGCGCCGCCTGGTAGATCGAGGTGTTCGCCTTGAGCACCTGGTCTCGGATCAGCTTCTCGGCGATCGGCTTCTTGCTTTCCTGGTCGACCTGATACGGCTGCGTCTTGGAGAGCAGTTGCGCGAGCTCGGTCGTGATAACGGTGGTCGCCATTCCGCTCGCGACCTCGCCCGCGTTGTACCCGCCCATGCCGTCGGCGAGCACCACGAGCCCGTTGTTCGGGTCCGAGGCGATCGAGTCCTCGTTGTGCGAGCGCACCATGCCCGGATCGGTGCAGCTCGCGATTTCGAGAATCTGGCTATAGTTCATGCAACGGTCCGAGCTTCTCCGTTTCGACTTTTTCTGCGGGGCGGCGCGCGGCGCAAAAATTCTACGCCAGCCCCGTAGGGGGCAGGCGGATTGCCGAACTGGCGTTTCCCCCTGGGAAAGCGAACTCCCCGGGGCGCATTTTTGCAGCTAAGTGCCTGCTACGTCAAATACTTAGCTGCCGAGGAGTTGCCCGGCCTTCAGCCCCCCCGTACTGAGGAGCTCGCCGGCGGCGACTTTTTTGCCCTCTCCGAGCTTCGCCTTGCCGGCGTGGATGCGGCCGCCCTGCGCGGCGATGACGAGCCGGCCGTCTTTGACTTCGAGAACTTCGCCGATCTTTCCCTTCACCGCGCCGAAGGTGCGCGTCAGTTCCTTGCGCGAATCAAAGAGCTGCAGCTTCACGCCGTTCGCGGTCGTCCAGGCCCCTGGCGCGGGGTCCGCACCCCGGATGAGATCGTGGATGGAGCTCACGTGGTCGGCCCAGTGAATCTTCGCTTCGGCCTCGCGAAACCAGCCTTCGTAGGAGGCCTGGGACTCGTCCTGAACCGCTTCTCTGTGCTTGCTGGCAGCAACCAGGTCAGCCGCCTCCAGCATGGCCTCGACGCCCATCGGGAAGAGCCGGTCGAAGTAGACGCTGCCAAGCGTGTCGTTCTCGCCGATCGGCGTCTTCTTCTGCAGGATCACCGCGCCTTCGTCGAGGCCGTCGGTGGGACGGAAGATCGTGAGGCCGGTCTCTTTTTCGCCGCGCGAGATCGGCCAGTTGATCGAGGACGGCCCGCGGTACTTGGGCAGCAGCGAGGGGTGGTACTGGATCGTGCCGTGCTTCGGAATCTTCACGAACTCCTGCGGCGCGAACTGCAGCACGAACGCCATGATCCCGATATCGGCGTTGGCCGCCTTCATCGCCGCGGTCGCCTCCGGCGCCTTGAGCGACTTGAACTGGTGGACCTTGAGTCCCTTTTCCTCGGCCGCGACGCGTAGCGCGTCCGGGCGGCCGCCGGGCTTTTCGGGCGCGCAGAACACCGCCGCCACCTCGTCACCGCGCTTCAGGAACGCCTCCAGCACGGCCTTGCCGAAATCCTGCTGCCCGACGATCGCGATTCTCATCAGGCGGCTTTTTTCGGGGGCACGCTGAAGGCGCCGGCGCCTTTCAGGCTCTTGATCCTGCCCTCGTCGTAACCCAGCACTTCCTTCAGGATCTCGTCGGTGTGCTCCCCGAGCGTAGGCGAGCGCCTGATCGCCGCAGGCGAGGCCGAAAGCTTGATCGGCATCCCGACGTTCCACCACTTGCCGCGCTGCGGATGGTCGAGCTCGACCCACATATCGCGGCCCTTCACGTGCTCGTCGGTGGCAAGGTCCTCCGTGCTCATGATCGGCCCGCAGGGCACATCGAGCGGGTTCAGGATCGCCATCAGCTCGCGCTTCGTGTACTTCTCGGCGAACTTGTTGATCAAGGTCCACATCAGGTTCTGATTTTTCCTGCGGTCCGCGATTTTCGCGAAACGGGGATCGCTCGCCATCTCCGGCATGCCGACCTCCGGGCCGATGCGCCTGGCGAGGTCTTCCCACACCGCCTCCTGCACGACGACGTAGAGCCAATCGTTGGCGCCGTGCGGCTTGCAGTGAATCGCGTTGCCGAGCTGTCCGCCGCCCGAATCGTTGCCCGCGCGTGGCACGTCGCCCATGCCCTTGTAGGTCGGCACCGAGTACTCCGCCAGGTCGCCGCGCGAGAGGCGCTGGTGGTCGCGGAACTTGACCCGGCAGAGGTTCATCACGCCGTCCATCATCGCGACTTCGACGTACTGGCCCTGTCCCGTGTGCTCGGCCTGCCGCAAGGCGGCGAGCAGGCCGATCGCGAGGTGCAGTCCCGTGCCCGAGTCGCCGATCTGCGCGCCGGTCACGAACGGAGGGCCGTCGGGAACGCCGGTGGTGCTCATCGCGCCGCCCATCGCCTGCGCGACGTTCTCGTAGGCCTTGAACTCCGCGTACGGGCCGGTCGAGCCGAAGCCCTTGATCGAGCCCATGACGATCTTCGGGTTGATCTCGTGGATCTTCTCCCAGGTGAAGCCGAAGCGGTCGAGCACGCCCGGGCCGAAGTTCTCCATGATGATGTCGCACTTCTTCAGCAGGTCGACGAACACCTGCTTGCCTTCCGCGCTCTTCATGTTCACGGTGATCGAGCGCTTGTTGCAGTTGAGCATCGTGAAGTAGAGCGAGTCCGCGTTCGGCACGTCGCGCAGCTGGCCGCGCGTAGCGTCGCCCTGCGGATTCTCGAACTTGATCACGTCGGCGCCCATCCATGCCAGCAGCTGGCTGCATGTGGGGCCCGCCTGGACGTGCGTCATGTCCAGGATGCGCACACCTTTGAGGGCTTCCATTACTTTTTCTTCCCTGCGGTTGGGTTGAGGCTGGTGATGCGGCCGCTCTCGGTGCCGGCGGTCTCATCGATCACAGCGTTGATCAACGTGGGCTTCTTGGAGCGGATGGCGTCTTCCATCGCCTTTCTCAGCTCGGCCGGCGTGGTCGCGTTCACGCCGACGCCGCCGAACGCTTCCATCAGCTTGTCGTAGCGCGCGCCTTTGACGAACACGGTCGGGGCCGGATCGCGGCCGGTCGGGTCCTTGTCGGTGCCCTTGTAGACGCCGTTGTTGTTCATGATGACGATGCACACCGGCAGGTTGTAGCGGCAGATGGTCTCGACTTCCATGCCGGAGAAGCCGAAGGCGCTGTCGCCCTCGATCGCGATCACCGGCTGCTTGCTCACCACGGCGGCCGCCACGCAGTAGCCCATGCCCACGCCCATGATGCCCCAGGTGCCGACGTCGATGCGCTTTCTCGGCTTGTACATGTCGACGATGCTGCGCGTGAAGTCGAGCGCGTTGGCGCCTTCGTTGACGAGCATCGCCTCCGGGTTCGCCTTCACGATGTCGCGCACCACGTTGAGCGCGCTGTGGAAGTTCATCGGCGTGGGATTTTTCGCCAGCGTCTCGGCCATCTTGGCGACGTTGCCGTTCTTCTTCTCGGCGACGGCGTTCAGCCACTCGGAAGGGGGTTTCGACAAAGAACCAATTTCTTTCAGAAGCGCGGAAACACACGACCCGATATCGCCAACGAGCGGCGCATCGATGCGCACGTTGCTGTCGGCTTCCTGCGGCGAGATGTCGATCTGGACGAACTTCTGGCCGCCCCAGTCCTTGTGGCCCTTGCCGCCCCAGGTCTTGCCCTTGCCGTGCGACAGCAGCCAGTTGAGGCGCGCGCCGATCAGCATCACCACGTCGGCGCCGGGC
>DATAHF010000092.1:0-5577 GCA_036263315.1 Burkholderiales bacterium | reverse complement strand
ACCATCGCCGTCAGGACATAGGTCAGCTCGGCGCCGCGGATCACCGGCACCCGGACGGGGACCACGTGCTTTTGCCCGATCGGGGAGACGAACACATTGCCGACGACCGGGGCGCCGGTTTTCGCGAGCTCGGCGACGCTCGGGCGGTCGCCGGTTGCGGGCAGGGCGGCGCCGAGCGGCGCCAGCGTGTCGAACACCGCTTCGCCGGAAGGACGCGCGAGCTCGATGCTCGTCCAATGCGGCTGCGAGCGCGCCACGCGCACCGCCTGCTCGTAGAAGCGCTCCAGGTTGCGCTCGTCGAGCGTGCGGGCGCCTGCGAGCGTTTCCATGATGCCCATGGCGCTGCGCAGCTCCGCCTCGATGCCGTTCGTCACGCTGACGACTTCGTCGTTCACGCTTTGCTTGAAGGCGGCGCGCTCGCGCTCGGCAAGCTGGCCCACGGCGAAGATCGCGAAGATCGCCACCGGCAGGATCGCGGCGATCGCCAGAACAACGAGTTGGGAGCGTATCCTCAAGCGGAGGAGAAGCGTCCCATCCGCCCGCGAAATAAACAAGAGTCGCGAAAAAGCGACGCTGCGCGAGCCTAGTCGGCGGCGGCTCCCGAGTCCTTCACCACCCTGGTCCACTTCGGGATTTCGCGCGCGATGTAGTCCGCGAATGCCGCCGACGAACCGCCGGCCACCTCGGCGCCGAGCGCGCCCAAGCGCTCGCGAAGCTGCGCATCGTTTAGCGCGCGGTTGATGTCTTCATTGAGCTTGGCCACCACGGCCGCCGGCGTTGCCGCGGGCACCACGACGCCGTGCCAGGTGGTGGCCTCGAAGCCGGGGACGCCGGACTCCGACACCGTGGGCAGGTCGGGCAGCGCGGGCGAGCGCTGCGGCGTGGTCACGGCGAGCGCGCGCAGGCGGCCCGCCTTGATGAAGGGAAGCACCGAGGCCGAAGTGGCGAACATGAGCTGGTCCTGGCCGGAGAGGACGTCGGTGAGCGCGGGCTGGGCGCCCTTGTACGGGACGTGCACCATGTCCACGCC
This sequence comes from Burkholderiales bacterium, assembly GCA_036263315.1. Classification (GTDB taxonomy): domain Bacteria; phylum Pseudomonadota; class Gammaproteobacteria; order Burkholderiales; family SG8-39; genus SCGC-AG-212-J23. The sequence continues at coordinate 4,547 of DATAHF010000092.1, read as the reverse complement.
CGTCATCGCCTTGAAGAGCTCGGCCGCAAGGTGCGCGGCGGCGCCGCTTCCCGAGGAAGCGTAGTTCAGCTTGCCGGGATGCTGCCGGGCGTAGGCGATGAGCTCCGTCACCGAGCGCGCCGGGACGGCGGGGTGCACCACCAGGATGTTGGGCTGGATGGCGACCAGCGCCACCGGCGCGAAGTCCTTCGCCGGGTCGTAGCTCAGGCGCCGGTAGAGCGCCTGGTTGGTCGCCAGGATGCTGTTGTTGCCGAGGAGCCAGGTGTGCCCATCGGGCGCGCTTCTCGCCACGGCTTCCGCCGCGATATTGCCGCCGGCGCCGGGCCGGTTCTCCACCACCACGGGTTGCCCGAGCTGCGCAGCCAGCTTGTCGCCGAGGGCGCGCGCCAGGATGTCGCTCGGCCCGCCCGGGGTGAATCCGACGACGAAGCGCACCGGCTTGTCGGGGAAGGCGTCCGCCGCCGAGGCGGCCAGGGCAACGAGCAGGACGAGAAGGCGCGCAAGCATTCCCCAGTATAGTTGAGCGACACAGGAGACCGCCCCATGAGCGACTACGTCCCGCACCTGAAGCTCACGCACGAAGGCGCGCTGAAGATGCTGCGCGCGGCCGTGGCGAAAGCGCTGGAGATGAAGCAGCCGCAATGCATCGCCATCACCGACGACGGCGGGCACCTGCTCGCCTTCGTGCGGATGGACGGCGCCAAGGTCCTGAGCATCGATTCCTCGCTGAAGAAGGCGATGACCGCCGCTTCTTCCCGCGTGCCGACCGGGCAGGTGCACGCTTCGGTGGAAACGAAGCTGGCGCACGCGACCGGCGGCAAGCTCACCAACCTGCTGGGCGGCGTGCCGATCGTGGTGGACGGGCACGTGATCGGCGCCATCGGCGTGGGCTCCGGCACGGGAGAGCAGGACTTCGAGGTGGCGAAGGCGGCGCTCGCTGCGCTTCCGGGCGCGAAATCCTGGTAGGGCGCGCCGTGGGCAAGCTGCAGCGCATGAAGGCGCTCGCCACGGGCCTCCTCGTTCTTGCCGCGCTCGTCTACGCCGGCGCGAAAGCCCTCGAGCCCGCGCATCCCTGGCTCTTCTATGTCGCGGCCGCCGCGGAAGCGGCCATGATCGGCGCCATCGCGGACTGGTTTGCGGTGGTGGCCATGTTCCACCACCCGCTCAACCTGCGCTTCATCCCGCACACGGCGGTGATCCCGCGCAACAAGGCGCGGATCGCGCGCGGCATCGCCGAGTTCATCCAGCAGAACTTTCTTTCCGCGGAAGCGGTGCTCGCGCGCATCGCCGCCTTGCGGCCGGCGCGCACGCTGTGCGGCTGGCTCGTGAAGCCGTCGAACGCGGACGCGCTCGCCGGCTACGCGGTGCGCGTGCTCGGCTTCGCCCTCACGCTGGTGGACGAGGAGCGCGTGCGCGCGTTCCTGCAGCGCGCGGCGAGCGAGCGGCTGCGGCAGGCCGACATCGCCTCCGCGGCGGCGCAGGTGCTGGATGTCCTGACCGAGAACAAGCGCCACCATGCGCTGCTCGACGAGGCGCTCGCCGGGCTGGACGAGCTCCTCGAGCGTGACAGCACGCGGGCGTTCATCGCCGCCGAGCTGGCGCAGAATGCGCCGTTCCTCAAGATGATGAGCGACCTCTTCCACCTGAAGCTGGACGAGAAGGCGGCGCGCAGGATCGTCGACGTCGCGGTGCGCAAGATCGGCGAAGTGCGGCGCGACGCCGACCACGAGCTGCGCAAGCGCTTCGACGGCTTCGTCGCGGGCTTCATCGAGCGGCTGAAGCGCGATGCGGCGCTGCGCGACAAGGTGGCCCGCCTGCGGGACGAGGCGCTCGACAATCCCGCGCTTGGCAGCTACATCGCCGGCCTGTGGCGCCAGCTGCGCGAATGGCTGGCGGCGGACCTGCACAGCGCGCAGTCCGCGGTGCGCGACCGGCTGCGCGCGGCGATCGCCTCGTTCGGCACGGGCCTCGAGAAGGAGCCGGCAGTGCAGCAGTGGATCGACGAGCAGATCCTGGCCGCCGTGCCGGGACTGGTGGAGGAGCATCGCGCGAAGATCGGGCGCTTCGTCGAGGACCAGATCAATGCGTGGCAGGAGACGCGCCTGGTCGCCGAGCTCGAGCGCCACATCGGCCCGGACCTGCAGTACATCCGCATCAACGGCACCGTGGTGGGCGCGGCGGCCGGGCTGATAATCGCGGCTTTGACGGAGCTCGCCCGATGATGGAGCGGCTGGCCGAGATCGTTAACCGCGACGCCGGGATCGTGCGCTGGGGCAAAAACATGAACGAGACGTTCATGCTGGAGGTCGGCGAGATCCAGTGGCTCGTCACCGTGCGCGCAGGGCTGATCGACAAGGTGGAGCAGGGGCCGTTCGTCATGCGGCCGTGGCGCTTCGCCATCCGCGCCCGCAAGGACTGCTGGGACAAGTTCTGGATGCAGCCGCCCCCGCCCGGCTGGCACGACCTCTTCGCGCTCCTGCGCCGCGGCGACGTGAAGTTCGAAGGAGACCAGCGCGTGATGATGGCGTACCTGCTCTATCTCAAGCTCGTCCTCGCGTCCCTTCGCCATGCTTGAGCCCATCACCGGCCGCTACCTGCACCTGGCGCTCGAAGGGCGCACGCATCGCGTCTATTTCGAGGAAGCCGGGCAGGGGATTCCGCTGCTTTGCCTGCACACGGCGGGCTCGGACGGCCGGCAGTACCGTGCCGTCCTGAACGATCCCCGCATCACTACGCATTACCGCGTCATCGCGTTCGACATGCCGTGGCACGGCAAGTCCTCGCCCCCGCCGGGGTGGGAAAAGGAGGACTACCGCCTGACGACGGACTCGTACACCGACATGATCCTGTCCGTGGCGCGTGCGCTCGAGCTGGAGCGGCCGGTCGTCATGGGCTGCTCGATCGGCGGACGGATCGTGCTCAATCTCGCGCTCAAGCATGCGCGCGAGCTGCGCGCGCTGATCGGCCTGCAGTCCGCGGCCTATGTAGAGCGCTATTACGACGCCGGATGGCTCGATCATGCCGAGGTGCACGGCGGGCGCGCGTGCGGCGGCCTCGCCTACGGCCTCATGTCGCCGCTCAGCCCCGACGTGCACAAGTGGGAAACCGTGTGGCACTACATGCAGAGCGGACCGGGCGTGTTCTCCGGCGATCTCTTCTTCTACCAGGTGGAAGGCGACATCCGCGGACGCATCGGCGCGATCGACACGGAGCTTTGCCCGCTCTACATGCTCACCGGCGAATACGACTATTCCGCTTCGCCGCGCGATACCGAGGCCGCCGCCGCCCGGATTCCCGGGGCCAAGGTCACCATCATGAAAGGCCTCGGGCATTTCCCCATGAGCGAGAATCCCGACGCCTTCCTGTCGTACCTGCGGCCGGTGCTCGATGAAATCCGCAAATGAGCGCCGCGCGTGGACCGTCGGCCACTCGACGCTGCCGATCGACGATTTCGTCGCGCTCCTGAAGCGGCACGGCATCCGCGCGCTCGCCGACGTGCGGCGCTTTCCCGCCTCGCGCAAGCACCCGCAGTTCAACGCCGATGCCCTCGAGCGCTCGCTGCGCGAAGCGGGCATCGACTACGCGGCTTTTACGGAGCTGGGCGGCAGGCGCCGTGCGCGCCCCGATTCGCGCAACACCGCGTGGCGCAACGAATCGTTCCGCGGCTATGCGGATTACACCGAGACGGCGGCGTTCGAGGCGGCCTTCTTGCGTCTCTCCGATCTGATTCAAAAGAAGCAGGCCGCGATCATGTGCGCGGAAGGCCTGTGGTGGCGCTGCCACCGCGCGCTGATTTCCGACCAGCTGAAGGTGAAGGGTTTCGAGGTGCTGCACATTCTTCCGGACGGCGAGGTGGCCGCGCACCCGTATACCTCCGCCGCCAGGGTGAGCGGCGGCAAGGTCTACTACGGCCCGGGGGACGACCTACTGGGACGACTTGGTTGAGTCGGCCTTGTTCTCGTTCGACTGGTAATAGTCGCCGGTCGTAGGCTTGTTCTTCGGCGACGAGGTGTTCGCATCCTCTGCCGTGGCGGGCGCGGAAGCCGAGGCATCGCCAGCCGAGGGCTCTGTGGATCCCCCGGTCGATGCCGGCGTGTCGGGCCGGCCGTGGGCTTCGGCCTGCTCTTCGTCCTGCTTCACGGGATTCGCGGGCGAAGCCTTGTCTTCCATCGTGGCCCGGTCCTGGTCGCTGCTCCTCGTATCGGCAACCGCGTGCTGCGCGCCGAGGGAAAGCGACAATACGGCTGCGGCCAATGCGATCTTCATGCAAACCTCCGTCACGGAGGCGGGTGCAGGTTTCGTGCCTAGTCGCCGCGCCAGAAGGCCGGGTTCAGGTTGTCCTCCGAGGCCTTGGCAAGCAATCGGGTCGCCTCGGGCGCGCGCTGCTGACCTGTCCTTAGGAGCACGAGCTGCCGGCGGCGTTCCATTTCCGGCGAGCACAGCGGCGAGCCGAGAATCGGCGCCACCAAGTCGACGGTGGAGGTGCCGTTCCACAAGGACGAATGCGCACGCAAGCGCTCGTACTGCTCGGTCGCGGCACACCGCAG
>DATAHF010000091.1:0-7511 GCA_036263315.1 Burkholderiales bacterium | reverse complement strand
AGCGCCGCAACGGCCAGCAGCGCGGTGAGCGCCGGCCCGACAACCGCGAGCAACGCGGCGAGCAAAGGCCGCAACAGCAGGGCCGGCCGCAGCAGCAGGGACGTCCGCAGCAGCAGCAGCAGCAGAATCGACCGCAGCAGCAGGCACCGTTTCCGGCCGATCCGCAACAGGCGCCAACTCAGCCCCAGCAATCGTTCCCCGCGGATCCGCTGCAGCCGCGTCCGCCGGAGCGCGAAGGCGAGGAGCATCGGCGCGGCCGCAGGCACCGGCGCGACCGGCACCGCGAGCGGCGCGACGAGCAGCCAGGCGGTTCCGCGCAACAAGGCGCTTCCGCCGAGGCCCCGCAGCGGCCGGAGCCGCCCGCCTTCCTGGTGAAGGAAGCGAGCCCGGTCCCCTCTTCGACCGAAAGCGCGCCGCCGGCGCACGTCGAGCCGCCGCCTGCGCCACGCCAAGAGGAACCGCGCCACGCCGAGCCGCATCACGAGGAGCCCCGTCGCGAAGAACCGCGTCGCGAGGAGCCGCGCTACGAGGAGCCCCGGCGTGCCGAGCCGCGCATCGACCCGAAGCCCATCCTGGAAGACGCGGGACTGGTGATGGTCGAGACCGACCGCTCGAAAGCCAAGGTCGTGGCGCCGCAGGAAGAGCCGGTCAACCTGGGCCGGCCGCGGCGCGACCGGCCGAAGCCGCCGCCCGCGCAGGACGACGACCTCGTCCAGATCGAGACTAAGAGGTAGCGCGCCCCAAAGCGCGAAGCTCCTGAAGGAGGCGGCCGCAGGCCGCCTCCACCAGGTCCAGCACCCGCTCGAAGCCCTCCGGTCCCCCATAGTAGGGATCGGGCACGTCCTGGTCCGCGATCAGCAGCCGCAGCTTCGCCCGGTGCTCGGGCGGGCAGCGGCTTGCGAGGATGCGCAGGTGCCCGCGGTCCATGGCGACGATGAGATCGAATTCCTCGAAGTCGCGCGAGCGCACATGGCGGGCGCGCTGCGCCGACAGGTCGTAGCCGCGTTGCCTGGCGTGGTGCTGGGCGCGCTCGTCCGGCGGCTCGCCGACGTGATAGTCGTGCGTGCCGGCCGATTCCACGCGCAGCGCGACGCCCTCCTGCGAAGCGATCCGCCGCATCACCCCCTCGGCGGTCGGCGAGCGGCAGATGTTGCCGGTGCACACGAATAGAACCGAGCGCGTTTCTTTCATATCATCGGATTATGACTTCCTGCGCAGACATCCTTGCCGGCCGCGCGCCCGCCGGCCAGCCCGTCACGCTTCGCGGCTGGGTTCGCACGCGGCGCGATTCCAAGGCCGGCATCTCGTTCGTGCACCTCTCGGACGGCTCGTCCTTCCATCCGGTCCAGGTCGTGGTCTCGAAGGAAATCACGAATTATGAAAGCGAAGTGCTGCGCCTGACCGCCGGCTGCGCGCTCGAGGCCACCGGGCGCATCGTGCCCTCGCCCGCCAAGGGGCAGCCGTTCGAGATGCAGGCCGAGCAGATCGCCGTGGTCGGCTGGGTGGAAGACCCGGACAGCTATCCCATCCAGCCCAAGCCCCATACGGTGGAATTCCTGCGCGAGGTCGCGCACCTTCGCCCCCGCACCAATGTCATCGCGGCCGCGACGCGCGTGCGCCACACCATCGCGCAGGCGATCCATCGCTTCTTCGACGAGCGCGGCTTCTTCTGGATCAACACGCCGATCATCACGGCCTCGGACGCGGAAGGCGCAGGCGCCCTGTTCCGCGTCTCCACGCTCGACACCGTGAACTCGAAGGCGGATTACGCGAAGGATTTCTTCGGCCGCGAGACCTTCCTCACCGTGTCGGGACAGCTCAACGTCGAGTGCTACTGCCTGGCGATGTCCAAGGTGTACACCTTCGGTCCGACGTTCCGCGCCGAGAACTCCAACACCAGCCGGCACCTCGCCGAATTCTGGATGATCGAGCCGGAGATCGCGTTCGCCGACCTGGCGGCCGATGCCGACCTCGCCGAGGCGCTGCTGAAGCACATCTTCCGCGAGCTGCTCGAGAAGCGGCCGGAGGACATGGCGTTCTTCGACGAGCGCATCGAGAAGGGCATCGTCGCCAAGCTGCAATCCATCGTCGATTCCGAGTTCGTGCGCATGGACTACGCCGAGGCCATCGGCATCCTCGAGCGTGCCAAGGAGAAATTCGAGTTCCCGGTGCGGCCCGGGATGGACCTGCAATCGGAGCACGAGCGCTTCCTCACCGAGAAGCATGCGAAGAAGCCGGTCGTCGTCATGAACTACCCGAAGGAGATCAAGGCCTTCTACATGCGCCTGAACGACGACGGCCGCACGGTGGCCGCGATGGACGTGCTCGCCCCGGGTATCGGCGAGATCATCGGCGGCAGCCAGCGCGAGGAGCGCCTGGATCACCTCGATCGGCGGATGCAGGAGGTCGGCATCCATGCGGAAAGCCTCGGGTGGTACCGCGACCTGCGGCGCTACGGCTCCGTGCCGCATGCCGGGTTCGGCCTCGGCTTCGAGCGCACCGTGGCCTATGCGACCGGGCTTTCGAACGTGCGCGACGTGATCCCGTTTCCCCGCACCCCGGGGAACGCCAGGTTCTAGTCTTCGGTTACCGCGACCCCGAACAGGCGCTTCTTCAGCTCCGCCAGCTGGTCCCGGGCGCGCGCCGCCTCCTCGAACTCGAGATTGCGCGCATGCTGCAGCATCTTCTTCTCGAGCGCCTTGAACTCGCGCGAGAGCTGCTTCTCGCTCATGGTGTCGTAGCGCGCCTCGTCCTGCGCCGCCTTGGCTTCGGAAGCGTCGTACACGCCGTCGATCAGGTCCTTGATGCGCTTCATCACGCCCTTGGGCGTGATCGAGTGGTGCTCGTTGTACGTCACCTGCCTGGCCCGCCGCCGGTCGGTCTCCGCGATGGCTCGCTGGATGGAGTCGGTCACGCGATCGGCATAGAGGATGGCGGTGCCGTTGATGTGCCGCGCGGCACGGCCGATCGTCTGGATGAGCGAGCGCTCCGAGCGCAGGAAGCCTTCCTTGTCCGCGTCCAGGATCGCCACCAGCGACACTTCCGGCAGGTCCAGGCCTTCGCGCAGCAGGTTGATGCCGACCAGCACGTCGAACTCCCCGAGCCGCAGGTCGCGGATGATCTCGACGCGCTCCACGGTTTCCACCTCGGAATGCAGGTAGCGCACCTTCACGCCGTGCTCCGAGAGGTATTCGGTCAGCTCCTCGGCCATGCGCTTGGTGAGCGTGGTGACGAGGACGCGCTCGTTCTTCTTTACCCGGAGTGAAATCTCGGACAGCAGGTCGTCGACCTGGCTCGATGCGGGCCGCACGATCACCTGCGGGTCGACGAGGCCGGTGGGGCGCACCACCTGCTCCACGACCTGCCCGGACTTGTCGCGCTCGTACTCCGCCGGCGTGGCGGAAACGAAGGTCGTCTGGCGCACCACCTTCTCGAACTCGTCGAAGCGCAGCGGCCGGTTGTCGAGCGCCGAAGGCAGCCTGAAGCCGTACTCCACCAGGTTTTCCTTGCGCGAGCGGTCGCCGCGGTACATGCCGCCGAGCTGCGGGATGGTGACGTGGCTCTCGTCGATGATCATGAGCGCGTCCGGCGGCAGGTAGTCGATGAGCGTCGGCGGCGGCTCGCCCGCCTGCCGGCCCGACAGGTGGCGCGAGTAGTTCTCGATGCCCTTGCAGAAGCCGAGCTCGGCCAGCATCTCGAGGTCGAAGCGCGTGCGCTGCTCGATGCGCTGCGCCTCGACCAGGCGCCCCGCGTCCTGGAAGAACTTGATCCTCTCGCGCAGCTCCGCCTTGATCGCCTCGATCGCGCGCAGCGTGGTCTCGCGCGGCGTCACATAGTGGCTGGAGGGATAGACCGTGAAGCGCGCCATGGGGTGCAGCACGCGCCCGGTGAGCGGGTCGAAGATTTCCAGCTTCTCGATCTCATCGTCCGCAAGCGAAATCCGGATCGCGTGCTCGGCGTGCTCCGCCGGGAAGACATCGATCACGTCGCCGCGCACGCGGAACGTGCCGCGCCGGAAGTCGAGCTCGTTGCGCTCGTACTGCATCGCGACCAGCCGCCCGAGCACGTCGCGCTGGGCCATCTTCTCGCCCTCGCGCAGGTGCAGGATCATGCCGTGGTACTCGGACGGGTCGCCGATGCCGTAGATCGCCGAAACCGTCCCCACGATCACCACGTCGCGTCGCTCCAGCAGCGACTTGGTGGCGGAGAGGCGCATCTGCTCGATGTGCTCGTTGATCGAGGAGTCCTTCTCGATGTAGAGGTCGCGCGCCGGCACGTACGCTTCCGGCTGGTAGTAGTCGTAGTAGGAGACGAAATACTCGACCGCGTTCTCCGGGAAGAACTCGCGGAACTCCGAGTAGAGCTGCGCGGCGAGCGTCTTGTTCGGCGCGAGCACGAGCGCCGGCCGCCCGAGGCGCGCGATGACGTTCGCCATGGTGTAGGTCTTGCCCGAGCCGGTGACGCCCAGGAGCGTCTGGAACGCCAGCCCGTCGGAAATGCCTTCGACGAGTTTGTCTATCGCTTCCGGCTGGTCGCCCGCGGGCGGAAACAGCTGGTTGAGCCGGAAAGGGCTGTTGGGAAACGTAACGGTCACGTACAATGGTGCAGTGCGAAACCCGCCATTTTAGACGATGAACGCGCCGCACTCGCCCACTCCTTCCGCTTCCGTCCTCGCTTCGGTGCCCATGGCGCCGGGCGATCCGATCCTCGGCGTCACCGAGGCCTATGTAAAAGATGCCAACCCGCGCAAAGTCAATCTCGGCGTCGGGGTCTACTACGGCGACGACGGAAAGATCCCGCTCCTCGAGTGCGTGCGGCACGCGGAAAGCGAGCGCCTGAAGGCGTCGCCCGCGCGCGGCTACCTTCCCATCGACGGCCTCGCCGCCTACGACAAGGCGGTGCAGGAGCTGGTGTTCGGCGCGCAGAAAAGCAAGATCGTCACGGTGCAGGCCCTCGGCGGTACCGGCGGCCTGAAGATCGGCGCCGACTTCCTGAAGCGCATCGCCCCGCAGGCGAGCGTCTGGATCAGCGAGCCGAGCTGGGAGAACCATCGCCAGCTTTTCGAGGCGGCCGGGTTCACCGTCAAGTCGTATGCCTATTACGACGCGAAGACCCATGGCCTCGATTTCAACGGCATGGTGCGCGCGCTGAACGAAGCGCCCGCCGGCGACGTCGTCGTCCTGCACGCCTGCTGCCACAATCCCACCGGCGTGGATCTCGATCAGGCGCAGTGGCGCGAGATCCTGAAGATCGTCCAGGCGCGCGGCCTGGTTCCTTTCGTGGACCTCGCCTACCAGGGATTCGGCGAGAGCCTCGAGGCCGATGCCTACGCGGCGCGGCTCTTCTCGGAAGCGGTGTCGCCCGTTTTCCTGTCGAGCTCGTTCTCCAAGTCGTTCTCGCTCTACGGCGAGCGCGTCGGGGCGCTGAGCGTCGTCACCTCGAGCGACGAGGAAGCGCTTCGCGTTCTCTCGCAACTGAAGCGCATCGTGCGCACCAACTATTCCAATCCGCCCACCCACGGCGGCCAGCTCGTCGCCACCGTGCTTGCCACGCCGCAGCTGCGCTCGCTATGGGAGCGGGAGCTCGGCGGGATGCGCGAGCGCATCAAGGCCATGCGCAAGCAGCTGGTCGAGCAGATCCACAAGCGCGCGCCCGGCTCGGACTTCGGCTTCGTGCTGAAGCAGCGCGGCATGTTCTCGTACTCAGGGCTCACCAAGGACCAGGTGCTCCGGCTGCGCGAGGAGTTTGCGATCTACGCCATCGACACCGGGCGCATCTGCGTAGCCGCGCTCAACTCCAAGAACGTCGACTACGTCGCCGGCGCGATCGCGAAAGTCATCGCGTAGCGTTTATTTGCAGTCCGAGTGGCCTTCCACGGCGCCGCCCGCGGAAGCGCCGATGCCCGTCCCGATACCCGGCAGAAGTATGGTGCCGATCGCGGCGCCGATGATGTAGCCCTTGGTGGGTCGGATGGATGGGTCGCTCGTCGTGCCGCCGAGCGCGACCGGCACGCCGACCACGCCGCTGGTCTTGGCGAGCGAGACGTCGAGCTTCCCCGAGAGCGCCTGGTCCGGCGCGATGTCCACCGTGCCCCCGGCGACGAACTTCGGCGAGCGCACGCAAAGATTGCCGATGTGCACGCGCTTGCCGCGCGCCTGGAGGTTGCCGCGGAACTCCTCGAAGGTCGTGACATCGCTGGCGACGCTCTTCCCCGTGATGTCGGCCGCTTTGCTGAGATCGACGCCCTGGTAGGCGCCGCCATGGATCTCGAAGGGGCCGTCCAGCGCCAGCGCGTCGCCCAATTGCTCGGGCTTGCGCGCGCGCGCCGAGAACGTCGCCTGCGCCTTCAATCGTCCCGAAAGCTTCGGCGGCTTTCCGAGCGCGCGCTGCAGCGGCACGAGGTCGACACCGGCCACACTCGCCTTGCCCGCGACCTGCCACGTCTTCACCCAGTCGGCGCGCGCAGTGCTGTTCACGGTACCGCCGAAGAGCTTCCCGTCGAGCGCGATCTGCGCGACGCGCTCGGCCTCGTGCGCCATCTTCAGCACCAGTGCCGTATCGGCGGAGTCGATCTTCGCCTCTTCCACGCCCTGCGGCCCGAGCTGCGCATCGAGGTCGAAGACCGGGATGCGCAGCGTCGGATGCTGCAGCGAGACCGCCTTCAGCAGCACGCGCCGGACGGCGACCGGCTGGCCGGCGCCTTTCGGCATGCTGCCCGGAATGGCGAGGGCCGATTCCTTGAGCGCGACGTTCTCGGCGCGGATCAGGCGAATATTGCGCTCGCCCGTGATGAACGATAGGAGCTCGGGCACGATCTCGAGCTCCCCCACCCGCGCGTCCGAGCGCTTCCCGACCACGATGTCCTTCGCCACCACGCGCGGCGTCGGAATGACATGCAGGCTCAGCTCCCCGATGGTGACCGGCTGCCCCAGCTTCTCGGACGCCATGGATTGCAGCTCCGGGAGGAACCGCGACATCGGCACGAGCAGCGGTATCGCCGCGGCAAGGCCGAGCACCACCGCGAGCGGCAGCGCGAACAGCAGGAGGGCACGCGAGGTCTTCTTCATCCGTCCGCTATTTTCATCGCAAACGGGGTCTTTTCCCTACGCTATAATCCTGCCCCTTCGCAGCCGATTCCCCGATAGCTCAGTTGGTAGAGCGACGGACTGTTAATCCGCAGGTCGTAGGTTCGAGCCCTACTCGGGGAGCCACCCAATCTCAATGCCTTAGCCCTGCCCCGGGCCTTCTCTATGGTGTCTCAGGGCCGGTGCGGAAGCTGCGTGGGTGCGCAGTGATTTAGCGGATCACCAAACAGAGCCGACAAGGTTTCGAGTCCTACGGGCTTCACGTAATACCCATCGAAGCCGACTTGTCGCGCTCGCTCGCGATAGTCCGGATCGCTGTAGGCGGTGAGCGCCAGCACCTGGACGCCCCGTAGCTCAGGGTCCGCCTTAACCTGCTTGCACACTTCGAAGCCATCCGCACCCGGCAGGCCAATATCCACCAGGACG
>DATAHF010000090.1:0-12842 GCA_036263315.1 Burkholderiales bacterium | reverse complement strand
ATCTGGGTGCTTCTCATCGGCTCGGGATATCTTGACCCGCAGGCCTCGGCGCCGATCTGGGTCGTCGCGGCCTGCTACATCACCATCGGCATCGGCACGGCGTTCGGCGGCTGGCGCATCGTCAGGACGATGGGACAGCGCATCACCAAGCTGCGCCCGGTCGACGGCTTCTGCGCGGAGGCCGGCGGCGCGATCACGCTGTTCACTACCGCCGCGCTCGGCAGTCCGGTCTCTACCACGCACACGATCACCGGGGCCATCGTCGGCGTGGGCGCGACGCAAAACGCTTCGGCGGTGCGCTGGGGCATCGCCGGAAACATCGTCTGGGCCTGGATTCTCACCATCCCCTGCTCCGCCTTCGTCGCCGGCATCGCTTGGTGGCTCGCCCACGCCGCGCTCGCGCGCTAGCGCGTCTTCATTCCCTTCATTTCGCCGTGGCCTGCGCCCATGGCGCCCATGCCTTGCACGTCGAACTGGACGTGCATCTCGCCCGCGCGCTGGAAGCGTAGCGTCGCGGCGAGCTTGTCGCCCGCCTTGAGCGGTGCCTTGATGTCCACGAACATCAGGTGGGAGCCGCCGGGCTTCAGCTCGAGGCGGCCGCGCGCCGGGATGTCGTAGCCCTTCACTTCGCGCATGCGGCTGATGTTTCCTTCCTGCACGGTGACGTGCGTCTCCACGCGCGCGGCCGCGGGGGACTTGGCCGATACCAGGCGATCGGGCGCGCTGCCCTTATTGAGGATGAGGAGATAGCCCGCCGCGACGCTCGCGCCCGGCGGCGTCGCGCGCGTCCAGGCCTTCACGACTTCGACCTGCGCCATGGCGGGCGCGGCCGCGAGAAGCAGCATTGCGATGACGAGTCTCATGGGGCTTTCGCGTTCTCCTCTTCCTGGAGTTTGCGCCACAGGATCTTTCCCGTGGCGGTCTTCGGCAGCTCGTTCACGAATTGCACGATGCGCGGCACCTTGAAGGCCGCCATGCGGCCGCGCGCCCACTGCGTCACTTCCTCGGGCTTGAGGCGACCGCGCGCCGCCTCCTTCGGCACGACGAGCGCCTTCACGGTTTCCCCGCGGTAGCCGTCGCGCGCGCCGATGACGCAAGCCTCCTGGATGTCGGGATGGGCGTAGAGCAGCGCCTCGACTTCCGCGGGCCACACCTTGTACCCCGAGGCGTTGATCATCCGCTTCAGGCGATCGGTGATGAAGAAATAGCCTTCCTCGTCGTAGTAGCCGAGGTCACCCGTGCGAAAGAAGCGCTTGCCGTCGTGCACGATGAAGGCCTGCGCCGTGGCCTCGGGCTGGCTCCAATAGCCCTGGAACACCTGCGGCCCGTGCACCACGATCTCCCCCACCTCGCCCGGCGCGAGCTCGCGCAGGCTCTCCGGGTCGAGCACGCGCGCATCGGTATTGAAGATCGGGATGCCGGCGCACTGGCGCCTGGGCTGCTGCGGCGGATTGATGTGCGTGGGCGCCATGGTCTCGGACAGGCCGTAGCCTTCGACGTATTTCAGGCCGAAGACCTGCTCGAGTTTCGCCGCCAGCGCTTCTGGCATCGCCGCGCCGCCGCCGCCCAGCACCTTGAGGGAAGACAGGTCATATTCGGCGAGCTTGGGGTTGGACAGGAAATCGACGAGCATGGTTGTGATGGCCGACCAGTTCGTGACGCGGGCGCGCTCGATCTGCAGGGCGGCGCAATCGCGGTCCCAGCGCGACAGTACGACGAGCGTGGCGCCCGCGTTCAGCGGCGCGTTCATCCCCGCCTGCATGCCGGTGACGTGGAACATCGGCAACGCGCTCAGCACCACCGGCTCGGGCGGGCCGCCGCGCCACTCCAGGTAGGCGGTGGCCGTGGCCTGGACGTTCGCATGCGTATGCATGCAGCCTTTGGGCTTGCCGGTCGTGCCCGACGTGTACGGCATCACGGCGAGGTCGTCCGGTCCCGCGGTGTGCGGGGCGGGTGCGCACGCAGCGGCGATGGCTTCGCGCCAGGGGATGACGCCGGGAAAGTCCCGCCGCGGCTCACGCACGAACGACGGTAGCGGCAGGTCGGTCGGGGCACGCACATAGTCAGAGTAGGTGGCGACGATCACCTGCTCGAGTCCGCCGCGCCCGGTAAGCGGCTGAAGCTCCGGAAAGACGTCCTGGCCCGCGATGGCGACGCGCGCACCCGAGTCCTCGACGTAGTGCCGCAGCTCCTCGGTGCGGTTCATGGTGTTCAACGGGACCACGACGGCATCGGCCCGCAGCGCCGCGAAATAAGCGATGACGAACTGCGGGCTGTTCTGCAGGTCGAGGAGCACGCGATCGCCCTTGCGCACGCCGCAGCGCTGCTGCAGGAAGCCGGCGAGGCGCAGCGCTTCGCGGTCGAGCTCCGCATAGCTTAGGCGCGTGCCGTAGAAGTCGATCGCGGCGCGCTCGGGCCGCCGCTGCGCGGCAGCCGCGAGGTTCTGGTAGATGCTGACGCGCGGAAGCTCGAGCTGCTTCGGCAGGCCTTCAGGCCAGTGGGCATAGTGCCGCGTGAACATTCAGGACGCTTGAAGCTGCGTGGACATCACAGCGCGTAGCGCTTGACCGCCTTTTCGCTCCACGCCATGCCGATGCCCGGGCGCTCGCCGGGCACGGCGTAGCCGTCCGACAGCTTCATCGGCTCCTCGAGAATCGGCTCGGCCCAGTCGACGAACTCGAGCCAATGGCAGGTGGGCGTCACGGCAAGCAGATGCGCGCTCACCTCCGGGAAGAGGTGGCTCGACATCTCCATTTCGGCGCCCTGCGCGAGCGCCGCCGCCCGCAGCCAGCCGGTGACGCCGCCGATGCGCTGCGCATCGGGCATCACGTAGTCGCAGGCGTGCGCGGCGAGCGCCTGCTGCATCTGCTCCGGGCCCATGAAGTTCTCGCCGATCTGGATCGGGGTCGCGAGCTCGCGCGCGAGGCGCGCGCAGCCGGCGAAGTCGTCGGCGCGGATCGGCTCCTCGATCCAGTACACGCCGCCCTCCTCGTCCAGCAGCCGGCCGCGCTTCAGCGCCTCGGCCACCGTCAGTCCCTGGTTGAAGTCCACCATGAGCGTGACGCGCTCGCCGATCGCTTTCTTCACCGCGCGCAGCGCCTCCAGGTCGTCGCGCGCCGCAGGCCGTCCCAGCCGCAGCTTCACCGCGCCGAAGCCCTCCTGCACCAGCTCTACAGCCTCCTTTTCGAGCTTCTTCTTCTCCATGATGCCGAGCCCCTTGGAGTTGTAGGCCGGCACCGGGCGCGGCGTCCCGCCAAGCACGCGCACCAGCGGCTGCCCGAGCGCCTGGGCGAGCGCGTCCCAGGCCGCCATGTCGATGCCCGACATGGCGAAGAGAATGATGTTGTGCACGCCGAGCAGCGCGTGGCGGGCGCGCAGCTTCTTCTCCAGGTCGAAAGGCGCGACCGGGTCGCCCTTGACGATCTCGGCCATGGCCTCCACCAGCTTGGCAATGGCCGGCAGCGCGCTCTTGCTGACGCCGAAAAGGTACGAGCGCCCCACGATGCCGCCATCGGTGTGCAGGTCGATGAGCAGCAGCGGCGCGACGGTGACGGCCGCGATGCTGGTATGAAGCGGCCGCTTCATCGGCGCCGCGACCGCCCGCACGCGGATCGCGCGGATCTTCAGCTTGTCGATTTTCATCAGCGTCCCTTGAACTCGGGCTTGCGCTTTTCCATGAAGGCCTTGCGGCCCTCCGCGTAATCGGCGCTCGTCGCGCAGCGCTCGATCGCCTGCCGCATGCGTCCGGCATCGGGCGCGCCCGCGGATTTGACGTATTCCTCGATGATGGTCTTCGAGTTGGCGATCGAAAGCGGCGCGTTCTCGCAAAGCGTCCTAGCCGTCTGGGCGACGTAGTCCTCCAGCGCGCCATCGTCCAGCACCCGCTCGACCAGCCCCATCTGCAATGCCTCCGCCGCCGAATAGCGCCGGCCCAGGAACATGATCTCCCGCGCGCGGGCATGGCCCACGGTCTCGATCAGCCGCTTGTGGCCCTCCACGTTGTAGGCGAGCCCGAGCTTCGCCGCCGGGATGCCGAATTGCGCGGACGCGCCGCAGTAGCGCAGGTCGCAGGCGAGCGCGATCTCCAGACCGCCGCCGATGCAATAGCCGTGGATCATGGCGAGCGACGGCTTGCGCGCGTCCTGGATGGAATGCAGCACGCGATCGAGCAGCTCGTCGTACTCCGCCACGGCGCCGCGCGCGGAGCGCACCTTCTCGAACTCCGAGATGTCCGCGCCGGCGGCAAAAGCTTCCGTGCCTGCGCCGCGAAAGATGACGCAGCGCACGTCTGGGTCCTTCTCGAAGCGCTCCATCGCCGGCGGAATGCCGCGCCACATGGCGTCGTTGATCGCATTCCTGCGCGCCGGGTGGTCGAACACGATCCACCCCACGGCGCCACGCTTCTCCACGGTCAGCTGGCCAGCGCTCACGGCCGGCCTCCCGGTCCGTAGATCGACTCCACCGGGCTGCGCGGGTCGCGCTCGCTCCAGCGCCCGGCCTCCACTTGATGAAAGAAATTCTCCAAAAGCTGGTTGAACACCGCAGGCTCCTCGAGGTTGATCACGTGTCCGGTCTTCGGCAGCACGGCCAGACCGGCCGTCGGGATGGCGCGCTTCATGAGCAGGCCCGGCTCGAGCGTGGCGTCGTCCTCGTCTCCCGCGACGATGAGCGTCGGCACGCGGATGCGCTTGAGCTCCTCCGCCAGGGCAAAAAGGGACGGCCGGCGCGCCTGGTAGCCGAGCATGGTATTCGCCGAGCCGCGCGCCGAGTGCTCGGCCAGCATGCGCACGAATTCTGCGAAGCCGCGCGGGTCCTTTCCCTGGAACTGCACGCGCGCCGGGCCGTGGCCGTAGGTGGCGGCGGTCTCGCCCATGCCGGCTTCCTGGATGCGCTTCGCGAGGGCGCGCGATTCCTCCTGGAATCTCGCGTGCTGCGCAGGATGCGCGCCGTAGCCGCAGCCGGCGACCGTGAGGGAAAAGGCGCGCGCCGGGTAGGCCATGCCGAAATGCAGCGCCGCGAAGGAGCCCATGGAAAGGCCCACGACGTGCGCGCGCTCGATGCGAAGCGCGTCCATAACGTCGCGCACATCGTCCCGTGCGCGAGCCTGGGAATAGCGCTCGACGTCCTCCGGAACGTCGGAGGGCGGATAGCCGCGTGCCGCGTACGTGACGCAGCGGTAACGGCGCGAGAAGTGGCGCACCTGCGGCTCCCAGCTCCTGTGGTCGCCGGCGAATTCGTGCACGAAAACGATCGCGGTCCCGGCGCCCGCCTCCTCGCAATGCAGGCGCACGCCGTCGTCGGTAGTCACAATGGTCATGTGGCATTCTATGTCGATGAAAGCCATCGTCTGCAAGCAGTACGGCCCTCCGGAATCGCTCAGCTTCGACGAGCTGCCGGCGCTCCAGGCCGGCCCGGGAGAAGTGGTCATCAGCGTCAAGGCCGCGAGCCTGAATTTTCCCGACGTCCTCATCATCGAGAACAAGTACCAGTTCAAGCCGCCGCTGCCGTTCTCTCCGGGCAGCGAGCTTGCGGGCGTAGTGAAAGCGGTGGGCGAAGGCGTCGGCCGATGGAAGCCGGGCGACCGGGTGATGGCGTTCACGACTTACGGCGCGTTCGCCGAGGAGGCGAAGACCGAGGCAGCGCGCCTGGTCGCGATGCCGCAGAGCATGAGCTTCGACACCGCGGCCGCCTTCGTGCTCGCGTACGGGACGTCCGACCATGCCCTTCGCGACCGTGCCGGCCTGCGGCCCGGCGAGACGCTGCTCGTGCTCGGGGCGGCGGGCGGCGTCGGGCTCGCGGCCGTGGAGATCGGCAAGGCGCTGGGCGCGCGCGTGATCGCCTGCGCCTCCAGCGAAGAGAAGCTCGGCATCTGCCGGGAGCACGGCGCAGATGCGCTGGTCAATTACGCGAAGGACGATCTGCGCGAGCGCATCCGCGCGCTCACCGACGGCCGCGGCGCGGACGTGATCTACGACGCCGTAGGCGGACCCTACAGCGAGCCCGCGTTCCGCTCGATCGCGTGGCGCGGACGCCATCTCATCGTCGGCTTCGCCGCGGGCGACATTCCGCGCCTGCCGCTCAACCTGGCGCTCCTCAAGGGCGCTTCGGTCGTGGGCGTGTTCTGGGGCGACTTCGCGCGGCGCGAGCCGGAGGCGCTCGGCAAGAGCCTGCAGCAGCTTGCTCGCTGGCATGATGAAGGCAAGCTGCGTCCGCACATTTCACGCACATTCGCTTTGGCCGAGGCGCCTGCGGCCCTGCGGCTCATGGCCGATCGCGGCGTCGCCGGCAAGGTGGTCCTGAGGGTTTGAAAACGGGCGTAAAATCGGACTCGAGGGGGAGCATGAAGAAGCACGTCTGCGCCACCGCCGTTTGCGCTGCATTCAGCCTGAACGCCTTTGCCCAAAGCGCGCTCGACCAGGCGCGCACCGCCGCAGGCATGGCGGCCATCGATCGAGCCCAAAGCACGGGGTTTCTCGCTGGCCTGGAGCGCGCCCTGAAGACCCCGCTCGAAATCGTCTGGCTGCGGGCTGCCGCCGACGAGAGCCTGTGGAATGATCCGGCCCTGTCCCGCACTTCCGCCGTCGGGCGCACCGCCTGGCGCTACGTGTTCGGCGGCAATGCGCAGTTCGCCCCGCGTCCGAACGAGGTCGCGCGCCTGGTGGTTTCCACGCTGACCTTGCCGCAAGGCGCGCTCAACGCAGGCAGGCTCGACCTCACCGGCACCGGCCGCCTGTATCTGGTCACGCCCGAAGCGCCCAGCGCAAAGCCGCCGGAGCGGCTGGCGATGATCCTCGCCGCAGGCAGCACGCTCCACATCAGCGACGCGACGGCTCCTGCCATCCACATCGAGCTCAAGGCGCCCGAGGACCGGCCAATGCTTCTTGGCAATCTCGCCGCCGCCGACATCGGCAAGGTGCTGTCGCTCCTCGTGAAGCCGGGCAGCGCCAACGCATTCGAGGCGAGCGTCGCGGACGACGGCAGGGTGGCCTTGCGCGGCGGTGGTGGTGAGCTGCAGCTCGCCGCGCTGTTGCCGGGTACGGCCCGCACCGACGTCGCCACGCAGCTCGCGAAGCAGCCTGTCGAGCGGCGCGACGATGGCTTCGTCGCATTTCTTTCCCCGGCGTTTTCGCCTGTCGCGCCCGACGCACGGCAAGCCGGCGCGCGCTCCGCGCCGCAGCTTGCGCGGGACTTCGCCTCGCTCGGCGCGGCGCTCGAGGCGCCGGTGCGCGGCTCGGGCTTCGAATCGGTCATCGTGGCGTCGCTCGCCACGGCGGCGGAGCTGGCGCCACGCGCTCGGCCGGCCGGCGCGCCGGCGGGCGGCGCGCCGACCGAGGCGCGCTTCGAGATGCAGCAAGTCGCTGCCGTCATGGAATCGGCCCTGCGCAGGGAGATGGACCTCGTAGCCTCGCTTTCGCCGCGCGATGTGCCAGCGCTCATCGTCACGCGCGGCGCGCAGGACCAAAGCAAGGCAAAGCCCATCGAGCGGCCTGCCGAGCTTGCGCAGCTCGATTTCTCCGCAACCGCGTCCGGCAACGACCCCGTGCTGATCGCCTCGCTCGCGCCGGCCGTGGGAACGGCGCCGAGCGGGTTGAAGACGAATGCGCCGTCGACGCGCACGGCCGCGGCGCCTGACTTTGCCGCCGAGCTTGGCGCCGTGGCAAGGACAGCCGAGAGCGCCGTGAAAGTCGCGCCGACGCAAATCGCCGCCCTGCCGGTGGCGCCCGGGGCGCTTGAATTCAAGGCCGCTGCCGCAACGCAGTCCGCTGCTGTGGCCGCGCGGCCCACGACGGCCGCGGAACTGGCGCGCATGCGCGAGGAGGTGGAGGCGGAAATCGCGCGCGAGCGCGAGCGCCTCGCCGCGCAGTTCAAGCCGCAGATCATCGGCGCGCCCGCGCCGAAGCGCTTCGTCCTGGGCGTCTAGCCCGGCGGCGCGCCGTCCCCTGGCCCCAGGGGACGCTGCATGATCACGCTGTCCACCCAGCGCCCGTGCTTGTATCCGACCGAGCGCAGCGTGCCCACGCGGACGAACCCGAGGCTCGCATGCAGCCCGATGGAGGCCTCGTGCGCGCTGTCTCCAATAATGGCGACGAGCTGCCGATAGCCGAGGACCGTGCAGCGCTCGACCAAGGCGCCGAGAAGCGCCGCGCCGACGCCGCGGCCGGCCATGTCCTCGCGCACGTACACCGAGTCTTCGAGCGCGTACCGATAAGCGGAGCGCGCGCGGTACGGGCTGCAGTAGCCGTAGCCCGCGACCGTGCCTTCGAGGTCGGCGACCAGGTAAGGCAGTCCGCGGCTGGTCACGGCTTCATAGCGCTGCTGGATCTCCCCGACCGAAGGCGCAACCTCCTCGAATGAGGCGAGGCCGTGCAGGACATGGTGCGCGTAAATCGCCTGGACTGCAGGCAGGTCTCGCGGCGTGGCCGACCTTATGGCGACCAGCTTAGCGAGAATATCCGGGCTCCTCGCGGTCGAGGATGCGCTTGAGCGCCGTGAAATGCGCGCTGGCGTACTTGGGCGCGTCGGCGACCAGCATGCGGTGCGTCTCGCGCACGACCTCGGGCCGCACTGCGCGCAGCGGGCCACCCACGGAGCGGGCGAGCACCTGGAGCCGGCAGGCGCGCTCCAGGTAATAGAGCGAATCGAAAGCCTCCGCGACCGTGGCGCCCACGACGATCACGCCATGGTTCGCAAGGAAGAGGACGCGCTTGTCGCCCAGCGCCGCAGCAAGGCGGTCGCCTTCGGCGTCATCGACGACCAGGCCGTTGTACACGTCGTCGTAGGCGATATCGCCGTCGAAGCGCAACGCGTTCTGCTCCACCATCTCGAGCCGCCCTTGCTGCAGCAGCGTGAGACAGGTCGCGTACGGCATGTGGGTATGCAGCACGCAGGCAGCCCGGGGATGCGCCAGATGGATGCGCGAGTGGATGTAGAACGCGGTCTTCTCCACCTCGCCCTCGCCCTCGAGCACGTTTCCGTTCGCGTCGAGACACAGCAGGTTGGACGCGCTCACCTCGCTCCAATGCAGGCCGTACCGGTTCAGGAGGAAGCGGCCCCGCCCCAGCATGACGCTGAAGTGGTTGCAGACGCCCTCGTGGAGCTCCATGCGCACCGCGAGCCGGAAGGCCGCCGCCAGATCGGCCCGCGCCGCGAGTTCTGCGTCGGTGGCCGCCTTGAGCTCCTGCAAGCTTCCCATGGGGTCGATTATAGTGTCGCCATGAAACGCCTCGCTTGCGCCTGCGCCCTCCTGATGCTCGTCGCCTGCTCCAAGGTGACGCAGGAGAATTTCGCCAAGATCCAGGAAGGCATGCCGGAGCAGGAGGTCATCGGCCTGCTGGGCAAGCCCACCGAGTCTAGTAGCGTCAACCTGCTCGGCGTATCCGGCACTGCGTCGCGCTGGGTCAGCGGCGACGCCGAGATCACGGTGCGGTTCGTGAACGGCAAGGTCGCGCTCAAGAGCTTCGACAAGCCCGCCGCGGCGCAGAAATAAAAAGGGCGCCCCGCAGGCGCCCTTTCGCGGCACGAGCTGCGATCAGCGCGGATGGCGCTTGTCGTAGTCCTCGCCCGCCTTGTTGCCGATATAGCCGCCGGCGGCTGCGCCGCCGAGCGTGCCGATCGTGCTGCCGCCCGTAACGGCCGACCCGACCGCGCCGCCGACCGCCGCGCCACCCACGGTGCCGACCGTCTCACCGCGGCCGCCGCAGGCTGCGAGCCCGAGCGCAAGCAACATTGCTGCCAATAGCTTCACCATGTCGAACTCCTTTGTAAAAAAGACAGACTTCCCTCGCTGGCTCAGGTGCAGCCGCGCAGAAGGAAAATGACGAACAGCACCGGGATCGGTACTCCAAGCGCCCACAGGAGGATGTAGCCCATCTTGCCCTCCTGCTTGCGCCGCCACTGCTGGAACTTCTCCATTCGAGCCTCCAAGGCCACATATGCCCGAAGCGGGCAGGTCCCCTCACGGCAGCAATGGGCGTGCCCGCCGCCCTTGCGCCCGGTGCGCCCCTTGCCCTAGGGCCCCCGCCGGCCTACGAGGGACAGGAACTCTTCGCGGGTCGCCACGGACTCGCGCATCGCGCCGAGGACCGAGGACGTGACCATGGTCGAGTTCTGCTTCTCCACGCCGCGCATCATCATGCACAGGTGGCGCGCCTCGATCATCACCCCCACGCCCCGCGCATCGATGGACTCCATCACCACCTGCGAGATCTGCTCCGTGAGGCGCTCCTGCAGCTGCAGCCTGCGCGCGAACATGTCGACGAGGCGGGCGAGCTTGCTCACGCCGAACACTCGGCCATTCGGGATGTAGCCGATGTGGCAGCGGCCGAAGAACGGCAGCATGTGGTGCTCGCACAAGCTGTAGAGCTCGATGTCCTTGACGATGACCATGCTGCTCGTCGATTGCGTGAAGAGCGCATCGTTGATCACGGCGGCGAGGTCCATGCGCTTGCCGTGCGTGAGAAACGAGAGTGCCTTCGCGACGCGCTCCGGCGTCTTGACGAGACCCTCGCGGGCCGGATCCTCGCCGAGCTCGACGAGCAGCTCGCGCACGAGCGAGGCGATGCGGTCGCTATTCGGCTCCACCGCAGGGCCGGAGCAATTTACCGGCCCGCGAGGACCCAAAAAAAGGGCCGCCCGAAGGCGGCCCTTTGCTAGAGAAGCGCTTCTTCTAGCCGCCCGGAGCGGTCGTCGTCTCCGTCTGCGGCGCCGCCTCGGTGCCGGCAGGCAGCTCCGGCATCACCGGTTCGGCCGCCTGCGCCTTGCGGATGTTGTGGTACGCGAGGCCGGTGCCGGCCGGGATCAGACGGCCGACGATCACGTTCTCCTTCAGGCCGCGCAGCTCGTCGCGCTTGCCCATGATCGCCGCCTCGGTCAGCACGCGGGTCGTCTCCTGGAACGAAGCCGCCGAGATGAACGAGTCGGTGGAGAGCGAAGCCTTCGTGATGCCGAGCAGGATGTTGCGATAGGTGCCCGGCTTCTTGCCCGCCTTGACCGCCTTCTCGTTCTCCTCGAGCAGCTCTGCGCGCTCGACCTGCTCGCCCTGGATGAACGGCGTATCGCCCGGATCGTCCACCTCGATGCGCCGCAGCATCTGGCGCACGATCACCTCGATGTGCTTGTCGTTGATCTTCACGCCCTGCAGACGATAGACGTCCTGCACCTCGTCGATGATGTAGCGCGCGAGCTCCTCGATGCCGAGCAGGCGCAGCAGGTCGTGCGGATCCACCGGGCCGTCGACGATCATCTCGCCCTTGTTCACCACCTGGCCGTCGTGCACGAGCAGGTGCTTGTCCTTCGCGATCAGGTACTCGTGCTCCTGCTTCTCCAGGTCGGTGATCACGAGGCGCTGCTTGCCCTTGGTGTCCTTGCCGAAGCTGACCGTGCCGGTGACCTCCGCCAGGATGCCTGCGTCCTTCGGCGAGCGCGCCTCGAAGAGCTCGGCCACGCGCGGCAGGCCGCCCGTGATGTCGCGCGTCTTGGAGACTTCCTGCGGGATGCGCGCCAGCACCTCGCCGACTTGCACCTGCTGGCCGTCGCGCACCGCGATCACCGCGCCCACCGGGAAGCTGATGTTCACGGCGTGGTCGGTGCCGGCGATGCGCACTTCCTCGCCGGCCTCGTTGATGAGCTTCACCGAGGGACGCTGGCCCTTGCTGGCCGCCGTAGTGCGCCGCTTGGCGTCGATCACCACGAGGGTGGAGAGGCCCGTGACGTCGTCGATCTGCTTCGCGACGGTCGCGCCTTCCTCCACGTGCTCGAACTTCACCGTGCCGGCGTATTCCGTGATGATCGGCCGGTGGTGCGGGTCCCAGTTCGCGAGGTTCTTGCCCGCGCGCACCGTGTCGCCGTCGGCGACCGACAGCAGCGCGCCGTACGGCACCTTGTGGCGCTCGCGCTCGCGGCCGTTGTCGTCGGTGATGATCACCTCGCCCGAGCGGGAAATGACCACCTTGTCGCCCTTCGCGTTGCTCACGTACCGCATGGTCGCCGTGAAGCGCACCGTGCCGGCCGACTTGGCCTCGACGTGGCTCTGCACCGCGGTGCGCGACGCCGCGCCGCCGATGTGGAAGGTCCGCATCGTGAGCTGCGTGCCGGGCTCGCCGATCGACTGCGCGGCGATGACACCGATGGCCTCGCCCACGTTGACCGGAGAGCCGCGCCCCAGGTCGCGCCCGTAGCACTTCGAGCACACGCCCCAGCGGGTATCGCAGGAAAGCGCGGTGCGCACCTTGACTTCGTCGATGCCGAGGCTGTCGATGGTCTCGACCGCCTCCTCGTCGAGCAGCGTGCCCGCCGGAAACAGGTTGTCCTGCGTTTCCGGATGCGGCAGGTCGGTGGCCAGAACGCGGCCGAGCACCCGCTCGCGCAGCGCCTCGACCACTTCGCCGCCCTCGACCAGCGCTTTCATGGACACGCCGTTCTGCGTCCCGCAGTCGTCCTCGGTCACCACCAGGTCCTGCGTCACGTCGACCAGGCGGCGGGTGAGATAGCCCGAGTTGGCGGTCTTGAGCGCGGTGTCGGCCAGGCCCTTGCGGGCGCCGTGCGTGGAGATGAAGTACTGCAGCACGTTCAGGCCTTCGCGGAAGTTCGCGGTGATCGGCGTCTCGATGATCGAGCCGTCGGGCTTCGCCATGAGGCCGCGCATGCCCGCGAGCTGGCGGATCTGCGCCGCGGAGCCGCGCGCGCCGGAATCGGCCATCATGTAGATGGAGTTGAACGCCTCCTGCTTCACCTTCTTGCCGTGGCGGTTCTCGACCTCTTCCTGGCCGAGCTGCTCCATCATGACCTTGCCGACCTGCTCGCCGCAACGCGACCAGATGTCGACCACCTTGTTGTAGCGCTCG
>DATAHF010000089.1:0-9323 GCA_036263315.1 Burkholderiales bacterium | reverse complement strand
CGCGCCTGCCTACCTGGTGCACGGCGACGAGCCGCTGCTCGCGCTCGAGGCGGCGGACCTCATCCGCAGCGCGGCGCGCGCCAAGGGCTTCGCCGAGCGCGCGGTGTTCGAGCCGGGGCGTTCCTTCGACTGGAGCGAATTCCAGCATGCCGCCGCCAACCTTTCGCTCTTCGGCGAGAGAAAGCTGATCGAGCTGCGCCTGCCGAGCGGCAAGCCGGCCGCGCCCGCGGCCGCGGCGATCGTCTCCTATTGCGCGCGGCCCAACCCCGAGGTGGTGCTCCTCGTCACCATGCCGCGTCCGGACGCGCCGGGCTGGTGGAAGTCGGAGTGGTTTCTCGCGCTCGAGCGCTGCGGCGTGGTGGCCGAGATCCTGCCCGTCGCTCGGGCGCAGCTCCCGGCGTGGATCGCCGAGCGCCTCGCCCGCCAGGGCCAGCGCGCGCCGCGCGAAATCCTCGAATATCTCGCCGACCGCGTCGAGGGCAACCTGCTTGCCGCACACCAGGAAGTGCAGAAGCTCGCGCTGCTTGCGCCGCAAGGCGAGCTCACCGCCGAGGTGATCCAGGACGCCGTCGCGAACGTGGCGCGCTTCAGCCCGCACGCTGCGGCTGAGGCGCTGCTCTCCGCCAACGCCGCGCGCTACGCCCGCGTGATCGACGGCCTGAAGAGCGAGGGCGAGCAGCCCACCTTCGTCCTGTTCGTGCTCTCCAGCGTGCTCTTCGTGCTGCGCGGCGCGCGGCGCGGCACGCCGTTCGATGCGCTTTTCTCGCAGCACCGGCTCTTCGACAAGGCGCTGCAGCGCGCGACGCAGGCGGCGGCCAAGCGGTACGCGGCAGGCGCGCTGTCGGCCGCCATCGCGCACGCCGCGCGCGTCGATCGCGCGATCAAGGGCGTAGGCCCCGGCGAGCCCTGGGAGGAGATGCTGAGGCTTGGGCTAATATTGGCCGGTGGAGCGAGCCGTTGACACCAAGGAGCGACAGGACCCCGCTGGCATCAGGGAACTGATGCAGGCGATGGGGCGCGCGGCGCGCGCCGCGGCCCGCGAGCTCGCGCGCGCCGACACCGCCGCGAAAAATCGCGCGCTGCAGGCTACCGCCGACGCCATCCGGCGAAGCGCGGCGGCGATCCTCGCGGCTAACCGCGAAGACCTGGCGCAGGCCGCCGCCTCCGGGCGCGACGCGGCCTTCATCGACCGGCTCACGCTTTCCGCCGACTCGGTGGAACACATGGCCGAGGGCGTGGAGCAGGTGGCGGCGCTGCCGGATCCCGTCGGCCAGATCTCGGATCGCGCCACGCGGCCGACCGGGATCGAGGTCGCGCGCATGCGCGTGCCGCTCGGCGTCGTCGGGATCATCTACGAATCGCGGCCGAACGTGACCGCCGACGCCGCTGCCCTGTGCCTGAAGTCGGGCAATGCCTGCATCCTGCGCGGCGGCTCGGAGTCGCTGCGCTCCAACCGCGCCATCGCGGCCTGCGTGCACGCGGGCCTGCAGGCCGCCAAGCTGCCGCAAGCGGCAGTGCAGCTCGTCGACACGCCGGACCGCGCCGCAGTGGGCGAGCTCGCCACCCTGACGCAGTACGTCGACATCCTCGTGCCGCGCGGCGGCAAGGACCTCATCGCCCGCCTCGAGCGCGAGGCGCGCATCCCGATGATCAAGCACCTGGACGGCGTGTGCCACGTCTACGTCGACGACAGCGCCGACCCGGAGATGGCGATCCGCATCGCCGACAACGCGAAGACGCAGCGCTACGGCACCTGCAACACCATGGAGACGCTGCTCGTCGCCGAGGCCATCGCGCCGAAGGTGCTGCCGCGCATCGCGGGCATCTTCAAGGCGAAGGGCGTCGAGATGCGCGCCGACGCGGCCGCGCGCAAGTTCATCCCGGAGGCGAAGAGCGCCACCGAAGAGGACTACTACACGGAGTGGCTCGCGCCGGTGGTGTCCATCCGCGCCGTCAAGGGCCTGGACGAGGCGATGCAGCACATCGCGAAGTACGGCTCGCAGCACACCGACGCCATCGTCGCCGCCGACGCCGCGCGCGCCGAGCGCTTCCTGCGCGAAGTCGATTCGAGCTCGGTCATGTGGAACGCCTCGACGCGCTTCGCCGACGGCTACGAGTACGGCCTCGGCGCGGAGATCGGCATCTCCACCAACAAGCTTCACGCGCGCGGCCCGGTGGGCCTCGAAGGCCTCACGACGCAGAAGTACGTGGTCCTCGGCCACGGCGAGATCCGCAGCTGAGCAGCCGTCCGCGCCACATCCTGCCGGTCATCGTACTTTCGCAGTTCGCCGGCGGCTCGCTGTGGTTTGCCGGCAATGCCGTGCTCGCGGACCTGCCGCTCTCGCCGCAGGCGATCGGCCCCGTGACCTCCGCGGTGCAGCTCGGGTTCATCGCCGGCACCCTGGTTTTCGCCTTCCTCGCCGTATCCGACGTGTTTTCTCCACGCAAGGTGTTCTTCCTGTGCTCGCTCGCGGGCGCCGCGGCGAACGCGGCGGTCTACGTGCTAGGCGCCGAGCTGCCGTTCTTGCTCGGGTCCCGATTCGTGACCGGCTTCTTTCTTGCCGGGATCTATCCGGTAGGCATGAAGATCGCCGCGCGTTGGTATCAATCCGACCTCGGCAATGCGCTCGGCTTCCTGGTCGGCGCATTGGCGGTCGGCACGGCCTTTCCCCATCTCCTGAAAGGGCTTGGCCGAAGCCTGCCGTGGGAGAGCGTGACGCTCGGCGTCTCGCTCACCGCCGTCCTCGGCGGCGCGCTGATGTTCGCGCTCGTGCCCGACGGGCCTTACCTGAGGCAGAAGGCGGTGTTCGACCCGCGCGCATTCGCGGCGATATTCCGCTCGCCGGAGTTCCGCGCTTCGAGCTTCGGCTATTTCGGCCACATGTGGGAGCTCTACGCGTTCTGGGCGTTCGTGCCGCTCGTGCTGGCGGCGCGCCCGGAGCTGGATGTTTCCCTTTGGACGTTCGCCATCATCGGCGCGGGCGGGCTGGGCTGCGCGCTGGGTGGCCTCGCTTCGCTGCGGCTGGGCAGCGCGCGGGTCGCCTATGCGCAGCTCGCCGCCTCGGGGCTGTGCTGCCTGGCGTCGCCCGCCCTGTTCCAGGCCGCGACGCCGGTGCTGCTCGCGTTTTTGCTATTCTGGGGAATCGTGGTCGTCGGCGATTCCCCGCAGTTTTCCGCCCTCAACGCCGCCAACGCGCCGCGCGAGCTGGTCGGCTCGGGGCTGACGATCGCGAACTGCATAGGCTTTTCCATCACGATCGCCAGCCTCCAGCTGCTCAATGCCGCCGCGCCCCGCATCGGCGCGCAATGGATATTCCTGCTGCTCGCGCCGGGTCCGGCGCTCGGCCTGATTGCGCTGCGTCCGCTGATGGCGGCCCGTGCAAGGAACGCGGCCTGAACCTCGGCATCCTCGGCGGCACCTTCGATCCCGTCCACAACGCGCATCTCGCGATGGCGCACGCCGCGTTGCGCGAGATCCCGGTGGACCAGGTGATCTGGGTGCCCACCGGCGCGCCGGGCTACCGCAGCGCACCGGTCGCCTCGGGCGCGCATCGGCTTGCCATGCTGAGGCTGGCGCTCGCCGGCGAGCCGCGTTTTTCCATCGACGAGCGCGAGCTTGCGCCGCACGCGAGCGGCTATACGGTCGACACGCTGCGCGCGCTGCGCGCCGAGCGCCCGGCGGACAAGCTCTACCTTCTCATCGGCGGCGACCAGTTCGCCAAGTTCGGCGCGTGGCGCGAGCCCGAGGAGATCAAGCGCCTGGCCGAGCTCGCGGTGTTCGCGCGTCCGCAGGCCGAGGCCGGCCCGCGCGAGGCGCTCTTCGTGCCCATGGCGCCCCTCGCCGTCTCGGCGAGCGAGGTCCGGGCGCGCGCCGCGCGCGGCGAGGACGTTTCGGGCCTCGTGCCCGAGCCGGTCGCGAACTATCTGCGGCGCCATCGGCTCTATTCCTGATGGATCTGCGACGCAAGCAGCGCGCCGTGATCGACGCCCTCGAGGACATCAAGGGGCGCGACATCGTGGTCTACAACACGGCCGCCATGCCCTCGATGTTCGAGCGCGTCGTGATCGCAAGCGGCGACTCGACGCGCCAGGTCAAGGCGCTCGCCGACCATGTCCGCGAGAAGCTCGAGGCGCTCGGCGCCCGCGTGGTCGGCGTCGAGGGCGAGGCGAGCGGCGAATGGGTGCTCGTCGATTTCGGCGACGTAGTCGTGCACATCATGCATCCGGCGACGCGCGACTTCTACAACCTGGAAGAGGTCTGGGGCGGCAAGCCGGTACGCCTCCAGCCCGAAAAGAAGCCGGCGAAGAAAAAGCAGCCGAGCAAGCGCCCGGCAAAGCGCGCGTCGCGTGCCAAGGCTACGCGTCCTCGCCGTAAGTAACCGCCTGCCGGCGTGGGCGGAGAGCGCCTGCGGCGAGTATGCGCGGCGCATGCCGCGCGGCTACGAGCTGGAGCGCATCGCGCTCAAGCCCGGCCCGCGCGAAAGCGCCCGCCTGCGCGCCGCCGTGCCGGGGTCGAGCCGCCTGGTGGCGCTCGACGAGCGCGGGCGCGACCTGAGCACCGCCCAGTTCGCGCCGCTTCTTTCCCGGGAGACGGCGTTCATCATCGGCGGCGCCGACGGCCTCGACCCGGGGCTGAAGGAAAGCGCCGACCTGCTCCTGCGCCTCTCCTCGCTCACGCTTCCGCACGCGCTCGCGCAGCTCGTCCTGGTCGAGCAGATCTACCGCGCCGCGACCCTCCTCACCGGCCATCCCTACCACCGGGCGTAATAGAATTTTTCGGTGGGCGCACCGCTCGACCGCGGCATCTATCTCGCATCGCGCAGCCCGCGCCGGCGCGAGCTGCTTGCGCAGATCGGCGTGCGCTACCGGCTGCTGCTGTTTCGCGCGCATCCCGGGCGCGAGGCCGACGTCAACGAAGACCCGCTGCCCGGCGAGGCGCCCGCGACCTACGTGGAGCGGGTGGCGCGCATCAAGGCGCTCGCCGGCTGGGGGTCGCTGCAGAGCCGCAACCTGCCGCGCGCTCCGGTGCTCGCGGCCGACACGACGGTCGCGGTCGAAGGCAGGATCCTCGCGAAGCCGCTCGACCGCGCCAACGCGGCCGAGATGCTGCGCCTGCTTTCCGGGCGGCGCCACGAAGTGCTCACCGCGATCGCCCTCAAGCACGACGACTGGATGGAGAGCGCGCTCTCGGTTTCCGAGGTGAGCTTCAAGCCGCTCTCCGAGGACGAGATCCGCCTCTACGTCGGCTCGGGAGAGTGCGACGACAAGGCCGGGGCGTACGCCATCCAGGGGCGCGCCGCGCGCTTCATTACCGAGCTGCGCGGCAGCTATTCCGGCGTAATGGGGCTGCCGCTGTACGAAACTGCCGAGCTCCTGGACCGTCTCGCCCGTGACCGAAGACATCCTCATTAACATCACGCCGCAGGAGACGCGCGTCGCCATCCTCGGCGCGGGCGTCGTGCAGGAGCTGCTGATCGAGCGCAGCGTGAGCCGGGGGCTGGTGGGCAACATCTACATGGGGCGCGTTGCCCGCGTCCTGCCCGGCATGCAATCCGCCTTCGTCGAGATCGGCCTCGAGCGCGCCGCTTTCCTGCACGTCGCCGACATCTGGGGCAAGGAGGCCGGCCGGCCGATCGAGCAGCTTCTCACCGAGGGCCAGGCGGTGATGGTCCAGGTGGTGAAAGACCCGATCGGCACCAAGGGCGCGCGACTTTCCACGCAGATCTCCATCGCCGGCCGGCTGCTCGTCTACCTGCCCGCGCTTTCGGGCAACGCGGACGCGCACATCGGCATCTCCCAGAGGATCGAGGGCGAGAACGGGCGCCAGGCCTTGCGCGAGCGGCTGAAGGAGCTTCTTCCCGCCGGCGACAGAGGGGGCTACATCATCCGCACGCTCGCGGAGGCCGCCGCCGAAGGGGAGCTGCGCGCGGACCTCCACTACCTGCGCCACCTGTGGAGCGTGATCGAGGAGCGCGCGCGGGAAGGCGAGGGCCGCAGCGCGCCGCGGCTGCTCTACCAGGATCTTTCGCTCGCCCAGCGCGTCCTGCGCGACATGGTCGGCGCCGACACCGCGCGCGTGCTGGTCGACTCGCGCGAGAACTTCCAGAAGCTCGCGGCATTCGCCGAGCGCTACATGCCCGAGGTGCGCAGCCGGCTAGAGCACTACGCGGGCGAGCGGCCGCTCTTCGAGCTCTACAACGTCGAGGCCGAGATCGAGCGCGCCCTCTCCCGGCGCGTGGAGCTCAAGTCCGGCGGCTACCTCATCATCGACCAGACCGAGGCGCTGACCACGATCGACGTGAATACCGGCGGCTACGTCGGCAGCCGCAACTTCGACGATACGATCTTCAAGACCAACCTGGAGGCGGCGCAGTCGATCGCGCGCCAGCTTCGGCTGCGCAACCTGGGCGGCATCATCGTCGTGGATTTCATCGACATGGAGAACCTCGAGCACCGCGCCTCGGTGCTCGAGGAGCTCAAGCGCGCCCTCGGGCGCGACCGCACGCGCATGACGGTGAACGGCTTCACCACGCTCGGGCTGGTGGAGATGACGCGCAAGCGCACGCGCGAGTCGCTCGCGCACGTGCTGTGCGAGCCCTGCCCCACCTGCGGCGGGCGCGGCGAGGTGAAGACGCCGCACACGGTGTGCTACGAGATCCTGCGCGAGATCCTGCGCGAGTCGCGCGCCTTCCGCGCGCGCGAGTTCCGCGTGCTCGCCTCGCAGCCGGTGATCGATCTGTTCCAGGAGGAAGAGTCGGCCTCGCTCGCCATGCTTTCCGGCTTCATCGGCAAGCCGGTCTCGGTCCAGGTGGAGTCGAGCTACTCGCAGGAGCAGTACGACATCGTGCTAATGTAGCCGCTCCCTGGAGGAGGAGAAGACGATGAGAAGAGTGCTGATTGCGCTCGCCGGACTCGCGCTCGCGGGCTGCGCGGCGACCGGCCCGCAGCCGGGCACCGGTACCGTGAAGGTCACGCCCCTCGGCAGCCACGACGGCGAGCTCTGCGCCTGGGATCGGGCGATGATCTTCGAGGATCCGGATGGCACGCGCGTCCTCTACGATCCGGGCCGCACCGTGCGCGGTGGAAGCGACCCGCGCCTGGGCAGGATCGACGCAATCCTGCTCACTCACGTGCACGGCGATCACATCGGCGACGCGCATGCGCCTGCGGCCAATGCCGGCAGCTGCGGCCAGCCCGATTTCTCCGTGCACGACACGCCGAACTCGAACACCGTAAACATCGTGCTCGCGAAGCAGGCCCCGGTCGTGGTCGGCGGCGAGATGCATTTCTTTTTCATGAACAAGGTGAAATCCCTGGGCGGCGATCCGGCCAAGCTGGTGCGGCTCGTGCGCTTCGGTGCAACGACAAAGATCGGCAACGTGGTGATCGCCGGCGTGCCGGCCTCGCACACCAACGGCTTGTCGCCTGCATTCCTCGACAAGGCGGAGGGACAGTTGCTCGCCGCGAACGGCCTTACGGCGTACGTCGGCCCGCCCGGAGGCTTCGTCGTGCGGTTCAGTAACGGCCTGACCGCGTACTTTTCCGGCGATACCGGCATCACGGCGGAACAGGAGCTGGTGGTGCGCAAGTACCATCACGCAAACCTCGCCGTCATGAGCATCGCCGGGGCGCCGAACATGACCGGCCCGTCCGAAGCGGCGTACGTGATGAACGACCTCGTGCAGCCCAATTCGGTCATTCCCACCCATGTGAACGAAGTGGCGACCGTGGGCGGCAAAGTGCAGCCCGGCTCCAAGACGGCCGCGTTCATGAAGGCGGCGAAGATGCCGGTGCACATTCCGCTGAGCGGCAAGGCGATGGAGTTCGACGGCAGCGGCCGCTGCACCTCCGGCTGCTGACCGGAAGCGGGCTCGCCATCAGCGAGATCTGCTTCACGCCGGCCCGCAAGCTGGCGCAACTTCTCCGGACGCGCAAGCTCTCCGCGACCGAAGTCGTGCGCGCCTTCATAGCGCAGATCGAGCGCGTGAACCCGCAGGTGAATGCCGTCGTCACCTTCCTTCCCGAAGCAGCGCTGAAGGCGGCAAAGGCCGCCGACCGGAAAAAGCCGGCGGGCCCTCTCGCCGGCCTGCCGATCGCCTACAAGGACATGATTCCCACCAAGGGAATCCGCACGACCTTCGGCTCGCCGATCTACGCCGACAACGTGCCCGGTGCGGATGCGCTCCTCGTCGAGCGGCTGCGCGCCGCAGGCGCGATCACCATCGGCAAGACGAACACGCCGGAGTTCGGCGCGGGCAGCCAGACCTTCAACGCGGTATTCGGCGCGACGCGCAATCCGTACGACCTGTCGAAGACCTGCGGCGGCTCCTCCGGCGGCGCGGCGGTCGCGGTCGCCTGCGGCATGCTGCCCTTCGCCGACGGCTCGGACTTCGCGGCGAGCCTGCGCAACCCGGGAAACTATTGCAACGTGGTCGGCTTTCGCCCGTCGCCGGGACGGGTGCCCGCGTGGCCGGCGGCTAATCCCTGGAGCGCCATGTCGGAGCTCGGTCCCATGGCGCGCACCGTGTCCGACGCCGCTTTCCTTCTCTCGGCGATGGCAGGGCCCGATCCGCGCTCGCCGGTCGCGATGAGCGAGCCGGGCAGCGTGTTCGCGCGCGACCTGCGGCGCGACTTCCGCAAGGTGCGCATCGCCTGGAGCCGCGACCTTGGCGGGCTTCCCATGGACCCGCGCGTCCCCGCCGCGCTAGAGAAGATGCTCCCCGCCTTCGAGCGCCTGGGATGCATCGTGGAGGAGGCGCAGCCCGACTTCACCGGCGCCACGCAAGCCTTCGAGACGCTGCGCGCGTTCATCTTCGTGAACCGCCACGGCCCGCTGCTCAAGGCGCACCGCGACATGCTGAAGGACGACATCGTCGCCAACATCGAGCAGGGCCTGCGCCTGAAGGCCGAAGACATCGCCGCCGCCGAAGGCATGCGCGTGCAGCTCTTCCACCGCATGCGCACCTTCCTCGAGAAGCACGAATTCTTCCTCTGCCCGGTCAACCAGCTGCCGCCCTACCCGGTCGACACCGAGTGGCCGAAGGAAATCGCCGGCGTGAAGATGGGGAACTACCTCGACTGGATGAAGAGCTGCTACTACATCACCATCACCGGCCACCCGGCGATCTCGGTGCCTGCAGCCTTCACCGCGGAAGGCCTGCCGGTGGGACTGCAGATCGTGGGCCGCTACCGCGCGGACTTCTCCGTGCTGCAGCTCGCGCACGCCTTCGAGCAGGAAACACAGGCCTGGAAACGGCGGCCCGCCGCGGCGGCCGCGCCCGCTGCTATCGAGGAACGCGTCCCAAGAGGTAGAACTCGTCGTT
>DATAHF010000088.1:0-8436 GCA_036263315.1 Burkholderiales bacterium | reverse complement strand
CACGACGATGCCGTGCTTCGTGCACGCGTCGATGTCGATGTGCGGGTAGACGCTGCGCTGGCTGATGAGCTTCAGTTTCGGCAGCCGCTCGATGAGCGGCGCGCGGATCTTGGTGCGCTCGCGGATGAGGACCAGCGCTTCCGCGTCCTTCAGCCGCTCGGCCAGCCCGCCGTTGTCCTGCAGGTGGTCGTTCCAGATGGTGACGTCGTGCCCCGCGAGCTTGCGGAAGCATTGCAGCGTGCGCAGGGTGTCGTGGTAGTCGTCGAGGATGGTTATTTTCATGGGCCGATAGTGTAATGTCGCGGAAAAATCGCTACCGGATCAGGGAGACGAAATGAAGAAACTGGCGCTCGCTTTTCTCGCGGCATGGCTCCTGGCGGGCCATGCCCTCGCGCAGAAGACCGTCCTCAAGGTCTCCACCGCCGCGCCGGCACCGGATTTCCTGTCGCGCTCGCTCCTCCTGTTCAAGACCGAGCTCGAGAAGGCGGCGCCCGGGCTCGAGGTGCAGGTCTACCCGGGCAGCCAGCTCTTCCGCCAGGGCACCGAGGTGCCCGCGATGCAGCGCGGCAACCTCGAGATGAGCACCATGACGACCTTCGAGGTCGCGCAGCAGGTGCCCGAGTTCGGCCTCTTCAACCGCGCGTACCTTTTCCGCGACTACGAGCACGCGTACAAGACTTTCACCGGCCCGGTCGGCAAGCGCTACGCCGACACGGTGGCATCGAAAATGGGGCTCGTCCTTCTCGCGCCGACCTACCTCGGCACCCGCCAGGTGAACCTGCGCACGCTGCACGAGGTGAAAGGCCCGCAGGACCTGAACGGCTTGAAGATGCGCATGCCCGGCGGGCCCGACTGGCTGCTGCTCGGGCAGTCGATCGGCGTCACGCCGACGCCCATGGGAATGCCCGAGGTTTATCTCGCCCTGCAGACGGGCGCGATCGACGGCCAGGAGAACCCGCCGACCATCTTCAACGCCGCCAAGTTCTACGAGGTGACCAAGCAGATGGTGCTCACCTCGCACCTCGTGCAGCCGGTATTCTTCACCATAGCGAAGCCGTTCTTCGACAAGCTCAGCGCCGACCAGAGGCAGAAGGTGCAGGCCGCGGCCACGCACGCCGCGCGCTGGAACGACGAGCAGCGGCTCAATGACGAGAAGACCGTGATCGACGGCCTCGCGGCGAAAGGGCTCACCGTCACGCGCCCCGACCTCGCGCTGTTCCGCGCGAACGCCGACAAGGTGTACGCGGGAGCCGAGGCCGCCAAGGCCTGGGACCGCAGGATGATGGACGAGGTGATGTCCGCCAAATGAGGAAAGCCGCGGCCGCCGTCTCGGTGGCGCTCATCGCGGCGGTCTTCACGGCGGTCCTGCTCGGTGTAGCGCGGCGCTACCTGTTCGGCGCGCCGCTCACCTGGAGCGACGAGCTCACCGCCATCCTGTTCGTGTGGTGCGTGTTCTGGACCGCCGCGTTCGCCGTCTCCGAGCGCGAGCACGTGGCCTTCGACCTGGTGTACGAGACGCTGCCGCCGCCGGTGGCGCGCGTGCTCGCCATCGTCGCGTATGCCCTCGTCGGCGTGGCGCTGCTTGCGGTGCTGCCCAAGACCGTGGACTTCGTTCGCTTCCTGTGGCGCGAGCGCACCCCGGCGCTCCAGTGGCGGCTCGACCTCGTCTACGCCTGCTTCCCCGTCTTCATCGCCGCCTCGGCGCTGCGCTTCCTGTGGCAGGCGGCGCGCCTGTGTCGACGCCCTTCCTGATCCTGGTCGCGGTGTTCGTGCTGCTCACGCTCGCGCGCGTGCCGATCGCGTTCGCCATGCTGCTCGGCGCGTTCGCCTACCTGGCCGCCGCGGGACGCGACCTCGGGCTTGCCGCCGACCAGATCATGAACACGCTCGCGAACAACTACCTGCTGGTCGCGATCCCGCTCTTCATGCTCGCGGCGAACCTGATGAATGCCGGCTCGATCAGCGACCGCCTGTTCGCCGCCTGCCACGTGGCGGTGGGCCGCATCCGGGGCGGCCTCGCGCAGGTCGACGTGCTGGTGAGCGTGCTCTTCGCGAGCATGAGCGGCAGCGCCGTGGCCGACGCCGCCGGGCCCGGCCTCGTGACCATCCGCGCCATGGACAAGGCCGGCTATCCGCGCGGCTTCGCCGCCGCGATCGTCGCCGCTTCCTCGGTGCTCGGGCCCATCATTCCGCCTTCCATCCCGATGATCCTGTACGCGCTGATGTCCAATGCCTCGGTCGCCGCGCTTTTTCTCGCCGGCGTAGTCCCGGGGCTGATCATCGCCGGCGCGATGATGCTGGTCGTCTGGATCACGGCGCACCGCAGGCAATTTCCGATCGAGCCGCCCATCCCGCGAGAAGAGCGCGGCGCGGTCCTGCTGCGTGCGGCTGCGCCGCTCGGCATGCCGGTCGTGCTGCTCGGCGGGATCTATAGCGGGGCTTTCACGCCGACCGAAGCGGCGGCGGTGGCGGCGCTTTACGCCCTGGTGCTCGCGGGGCTCGTGTACCGCGAGCTGAGCCGCGCGGCGCTGTTCGCGGCGTTCTTCGATACGGCGCGGCAGACGGCGGTGATCCTGCTCATGATCTGCGGCGCCTTCGCGGTGAATTACGCGGTGACCGCCGAGCAGCTCGACAAGAGCCTTGCGGCTTGGATCGCCAGTCTCGGCCTGAGCCCGTTCGCATTCCTCGTCACCGTGAACCTGGTGTTCCTCGTGCTCGGCTGCCTGATCGACGCTACGACCATGCTCCTCGTGCTGGTCCCGGTGCTGCTCCCGAGCGTCGCCGCGCTCGGCATCGACCCGGTGTACTTCGGCGTGGTGATCGTGGTGAACATCACCATCGGGCTCGTCACGCCGCCCTACGGGCTGCTGCTCTTCGTCCTCGCCGCGCTCACGCGCATTCCGTTGCGCGAGATCATCGCCGAGTCCTGGGGCCTCATCGGCTCGCTCGTGGCCGCGCTGGCGCTCATGGTGCTCTTCCCTGCGCTCGTCATGTGGCTGCCGCGGGTGCTAGGCTACGCACGCTGACTTCCGGGGAGCCGCCGTGAAAAAGAAAGCCCTTGCCTGCCTGCTGATCCTGACGACTGCCCTGCTTCCGCTGCGCGTTGCGCATGCGGGGATGATCGCAACCGCGCAAAGCGCCGACCGATCCACCATCGCAAGCTTCCTGTCCCGGGACGAAGTTCGAAGCGAGCTGCTGGCGCTCGGCGCGGATCCCTCCACCGTGGAAAAGCGCGTGGCGAGCCTCACCGACGCGGAAGCGGCCGCGCTTGCCGAGCGCATCCGCACCGCGCCCGCAGGCGGCAACGCCGGGCCGGGCCTGGTGCTCTTCCTTCTCGTGGTCCTCGCAGGGTTCCTCTTCTGCGCGGCGACCGTCGGGCTCAAGGAACGGCCTTCGCTGTGCTTTTTCCCGACGCGCGATTGAGGTTGAAGGAACAGCCGGCGCGGGAGTAAGGTTGGCGGCCTCATTCGAGGAGACCGCCATGTTCAACGTCGTCGTCGAGTGGATGGACGAGCAGAAGTCGCGTGCCCGCTTCAGGCACGGCGCGTGCAGGTGTCCGGAGTAGCCAACCCAAGGAGACCCTCACGTGAACAAGGATCAAGTCAAAGGCGGCATGAAGGATATTGCAGGCAAGGCGCAGGAAAAGGCCGGCGAGCTCACCGGCAGCAAGGAGCAGCAGGCCAAGGGCTTGCTCAAGCAGGGCGAAGGCAAGGTGCAGAAGAAAGTCGGCGACGTGGAAGAAGCCGCCAAGGATTCCGACAAGGCTCATTGAGCCTCAGCGCCGGCGGTGGCTCAGCACCAGCATGAGGCCGCTGCCGGCGATCACCAGCATCCCGGCGAACGAGAAGGCATCCGGCAGGTGCCCGAACACCAGCCAGCCGAGAAAGATGGCCATCACCAGCTGCGAATACATGAACGGCCCGAGCATCGACGCGGGCGCGTGCTCGTACGCCTTGATGAGGAAGAAATGCCCGATGCCGCCCATGAAGCCGATCGCGACGAAGAGCGCGAGGTGCAGGGGCTGCTGCGGCAGCACGAACGCGAACGGAAACGCGAGCGGCACGACCGCGGTGCCGACGATCGCGGGGTAAAAGAGCGTCGTCAGCGCGGCATCGCGCCCGGCGAGCTTGCGCGTCATGAGCTGGTAGACCGCCATCAGGCAGGCGCTCGCGAGCGGGAACATCGCCACCCAGGTAAAGAGCCCGCCGCCGGGGCGCACGATCATCAGCACGCCGGCGAAGCCGGCGGCGAGCCCGAGCCAGGTGCGCCGCTCGACGCGCTCGTGCAGCACCGGTCCCGCCAGCACCGCGATGATGAGCGGCGCCATGAAGGCGATGCTCGAAGCCTCGGGCAGCGGCATGCGCGAAAGCGCGCCGAGGAACACCAGGCTCGATAGCGCGAGGATCAGCCCGCGCACGATCTGCAGCCGCAGGTTCGCGGTGCGCACCAGCCCCATCCCGTAGCGCGGGCCGAGCGCCGCCGCCATGAGGAGGAACTGGAACACGTAGCGCGCCCAGACGATGGTCGGGATCGGGTAGTACGCCGACAGGTACTTGGACGAGGCGTCCATGCACGTGAAGGTGCTCACCGCGAGCACCATGAGCAGGATGCCCACGCGCGGATCGGCCGGCGCCTTCATCTCAGCGCCTCAGGCAGAGGAGCGCGCCGAGCGCGGCGAGCGACAGGCTGCCCGAGAGGAGCAGCGCCGCGGCGACGCCGTAGCCGTCGAGCACCACGCCGAACACGTACGGCGCGAGCGCCTGCATGACGCGCCCGAGCGCCGAGAGCCAGCCCTGGCGCGCCCCGTACCCCGCTGCGCCGAAGATCGCGAGCGGCACCGTCCCGCGGGCGATCGTGATGAGCCCGTTGCCCGTGCCGTGCACCACGGCGAAAGCGGCGGCGCCGAGCGGCGTGGCGCCGAGCGCGCCGAACGCGATCGCGGCAACCGGGTGCGTTGCCGTAGCGAGGCGCGCGGTGAAGAGCGGGTGCAGGCGGAAGTGCCGCGCGCCGAAG
Source organism: Burkholderiales bacterium (assembly GCA_036263315.1). Taxonomy (GTDB): domain Bacteria; phylum Pseudomonadota; class Gammaproteobacteria; order Burkholderiales; family SG8-39; genus SCGC-AG-212-J23. The sequence continues at coordinate 3,423 of DATAHF010000088.1, read as the reverse complement.
AATTCCGCGAGGCGCGCGACCACCTGCGCGGGACCGAGGAGCGCTGAGGCCGTGAGCGCCGCGGCGGTGCTCACGCCGGTGGCAAGCAGGAGGTTCGGCAGGTGCGCCGCCATCGCGGAGGTGACGAACGCCGTCAGCGCGAAGAAGACCGCCACCAGCGTGAAGGCGCGCCCGGCGGGCTTCGCCTCCTCTTCGCTCGCCATGGGCTTCTTCTCCGGCAGCCGCTCCGGCAGCGGCAGGAAGAAGCGATTCAGCGGCAGCGCGATCACGATGTGGATCGCGGCCCAGGCGAAGCACGCGGCGCGCCAGCCGAAGTCCGCCGAGAGCCACGCCGTGAGCGGCCAGCCCACCGTGCTCGCGAAGCCGGCGATGAGCGTGATCCCTGTGATGGCGCCGCGCGCCTCGTGCCCGTGCAGGCGTACCAGCACCGCGAACGCCGAGTCGTACAGCCCCATCGCCATGCCGACGCCGATCACGCACCATGCGGCGAAGAGCGCGATTGGCCCGGTGGCGAGCCCGAGGAACACGAGCCCGGCGGCGAGCACGGCGTTCGACGCCATGAGCAGGCCCCGCCCCTTGCCGGCGTCGACGATGCGGCCGAACGCCGGGCCGCCGATGGCCATCACGATGAGCGAGACCGAGAACGCGCCGAACACCGTCGCGCGCGAGATGCCGAGCTCGGCCGCGATCGGCGTCGCGAGGATCGCGGGCAGGTAAGTCGAGGACGCCCAGGCGATGGTCTGGGTCGTGCCGAGAGCGAGGACCTGGCTTGTTGGGCGGGACAGGGTGCGGCTATTTTGCCGCAACCGACAGCATCAGCTCGTTGGTTCGATTGACGAAACCCGCGGGATCGTCGAGCTGCCCGCCTTCGGCGAGCAGCGCCTGGTCGAAGAGCAGCCCCGCCCACTCGCCGAACGCGGCGTCGACGGGATCGAGGCGCTTCACGATCGCGTGATCCGGATTCACCTCGAGGATGGGCGCCGACGCGGGCACTTTCTGCCCGGCCGCCTTCAGGATGCGGGCGAGGTTCGCGCCCATGTCGTTCTGGTCGGCCACGAGGCACGACGGCGACTCGGTGAGGCGCGAGGAGATGCGCACGTCCTTCACCTTGTCGCCGAGCGCGCGCTTGAGCGCCATGAGGAGGTCCTTGTACTGGCCCACCTCGTGGTCCGGCTCCTTGGCGCCGTCGGCGCTCGCCACCTTGCCGAGATCCACGTCGCCGCGCGCCACCGACGCAAGCGGCTTGCCCTCGAACTCGGTGAGGTTCGCCACCAGCCACTCGTCGACGCGGTCGTGCAGGAGCAGCACCTCGACGCCCTTTTTCCTGAAGATCTCGAGGTGCGGGCTGTGCTTCGCGGCGAGGAACGTCTCCGCCGTGACGTAGTAGATCTTCTCCTGGCCGGGCTTCATGCGTGCGACGTACTCGGCAAGCGCCACCGTCTCCTCTTCAGCTTCCGTGGAGCTGAACCGAAGGAGCCGGGCAATCGCATCCTTGTTGGCATGGTCCTCGGCGACGCCCTCCTTAAGCACGCGGCCGAATTCCTTCCAGAACGCGGCGTACTTGTCCTTTTCCTTCTCGGCGAGATCGGAAAGAAGGCCGAGGACCCGCTTGGTGCAGCCCGAGCGGATCGCGTCCACGTCGCGGCTCTGCTGCAGGATCTCGCGCGACACGTTGAGCGGCAGGTCGGCGGAATCCACCACGCCGCGCACGAAGCGCAGGTAGGCCGGCAGCAGGCTCTGCGCGTCGTCCATGATGAAGACGCGCCGCACGTAGAGCTTGAGGCCGTGCCGGTGCTGCCGGTCCCACAGGTCGAACGGCGCGTGCGCCGGGATGTAGAGGAGCTGGATGTACTCCTGGCGGCCTTCGACGCGGTTGTGCGTCCACGCGAGCGGCGGTTCGAAGTCGTGGCCGACGTGCTTGTAGAACTCGATGTACTGCTCGTCGGTGACCTCGCTCTTGGGCCGCACCCACAGCGCGCTCGCCTGGTTGACCGTCTCGTCGTTCAGGAGCACTGGGATCGCGATGTGGTCGGAGTACTTGCGGATGATGGACTGCAGGCGGAACTCGTTCAGGAGCTCCTCCTCGCCTTCGCGCAGGTGGAGGATGACGTCCGTGCCGCGGCTCGCTTTCTCCGCCGGCTCGATGCTGTAGGCGCCGGCCTCCTTGCCCATGTCGCATTCCCAGCGCACGGCTTCGGATGATCCCGCTCTCCGCGTAACGAGCGCGACGCGGTCCGCCACGATGAAGGAGGAATAGAACCCGACGCCGAACTGGCCGATGAGGCGGGCGTCCTTCGCCTGGTCTCCCGTCAGGGATTGGAAGAACTCGCGCGTGCCCGACTTCGCGATGGTGCCGATGTTCTGGATCACCTCCTCGCGCGACATGCCGATGCCGTTGTCGGAGACGGTGAGGGTCTTCGCCTTCTCGTCGAAGGAGATCCTGACCTTGAGGTCCGGGTCGCTCTCGTACAGGGCGTTGTTGGCGAGCGCCTCGAAGCGCAGCTTGTCGGCCGCGTCCGCGGCGTTGGAGATCAGCTCGCGCAGGAAGATCTCCTTGTTCGAATACAGGGAGTGGATCATCAGGTGGAGGAGCTGCTTCACCTCCGCCTGGAAGCCGAGCGTCTCTTTCCGGGCCGTGGTCATGGACGTTGAGAATCGGGGTCAGGCACCGATTTTTCAAGCCAGGCGCCGGCCGCCGCCCCGATCTCGGCATCGACGTCCGCCTCGGTACGGCCGGACGATTTCAATACGCGAAACGAGTGGTCGGCCCCCTCGACCCAGTGCATGGTCCAGGGGGCGGGCACCTTCTTCAGGGTTTCGACCATCAGGTCGCGGGTGCAGAGCGCATCGCGCGTGCCGTTCACGCACAGGACCGGGCAGCGAATCGCCGGCAGATGCGCGTCGCGCAGCGTCCCGGGCTTGCCTGCCGGATGCAGCGGATACGCCGCGAGCAGCAGGCCTTCGCAGGGAAAGCCCTCGGCCGCGAGCAGCGAGGCGATGCGCCCGCCCATGGAGCGCCCGCCGATGACGAGCCGCCTCCCCTCTTCCTTTCTTGCGAGGGCAAATTCCCGGAAAAAGGCCTTGAGCACCGGCAGCGGGTCGATGCGCTTCGAGCCCTTCTCCATGTACGGGAAGTTGAAGCGCACCACCTCGAAGCCGCGCGGCTCGAGCCCCGCCGCGAAGCGCAGCATGGCGCGGTCGTCCTTGTGCCCGCCCGCGCCGGGAGCGCAGACGAAAAGAGCTTTGCCAGCCATAATCCGGGTCCGTATTCCGGTTCGATTCTAGACAAGGAGCTGCGATGTCCTCGCTCACCGGCGGCTGCCTCTGCGGCGCGGTCCGCTACACCATCGGCGTCCCGGTGTCCGACCTGCGCGCCTGCCACTGCAAGAACTGCCGCAAGTCCTCCGGCGCCCAGGGCACGGT
>DATAHF010000087.1:0-10498 GCA_036263315.1 Burkholderiales bacterium | reverse complement strand
GATCTTCTCCGCTTCCTCGACGACCCGGCGCTCGCGGTCGGGCTCTTCGTGCCGCGGCTTGCGGCTGCGCCGGGCGGGGTTTACGTGCAGATCGACGCCTTGCGGGCCGCGCTCCCAGCGGCGAGCGCCCCGGCGGCGCGCAGCCAGGCGGCAGCCGATCTCGGTCTGTCCGTGCGCCAGGCCGAAGTGCTCGAGCTGCTGCTGAAGGGCCTGCCGAACAAGCTGATCGCGCGCCGGCTCGGGATCTCGGAGAACACGGCCAAGATCCACGTCAGCGCGGTATTGCGCGCGCTCGGCGTGTCGACGCGCACGCAGGCGCTGATCGCCGCGAGCCGCCTCGGCCTGCGCTTCGACGCCTGAGCTTCCTCGTCAAGGCCTGAGCGCGCAGCGCCCGGCGTTTATAATGCGCCGGCTTTGTCGCTTCACCTCGAACACCTCAATCCCGAGCAGCTGGCTGCCGTAACCCTGGCGGACGAGCACGCGCTCATCCTCGCCGGCGCGGGCAGCGGCAAGACCCGCGTCCTTACCACGCGCATCGCCTGGCTCGTGAAGGGCGGGCGCGTTTCGCCCGCCGGCATCCTCGCGGTCACCTTTACCAACAAGGCGGCGCGCGAGATGCTCACGCGCGTCACCGCCATGCTGCCGGTGAACCCGCGCGGCATGTGGATCGGCACGTTCCACGGGCTCGCGAACCGCATGCTGCGCGCCCACCACCGCGAGGCCGGCCTGCCGCAGGCGTTCCAGATCCTCGACTCGCAGGACCAGCTTGCCGCCGTGAAGCGCCTGCTGAAGGGCCAGAACGTCGACGAGGACCGCTTTCCGCCGCGCGAAGTGCAGTACTTCATCAACGGCCGCAAGGAAGAGGGCGTGCGCCCGGGCGACGTGCCGCTCGCGGACGAGACCACGCGGCGCTTCGTCGAGCTCTATGCCGCCTACGACGAGCAGATCCGGCGCGAGGGCGTGGTGGATTTCCCGGAGCTGCTCTTGAGGGCGTTCGAGCTGCTCAAGAGCAACGAGATCCTGCGCGAGCACTATGCGCAGCGCTTCCGCCACATCCTGGTGGACGAGTTCCAGGACACCAACCGCCTGCAGTACCGCTGGCTGAAGCTGCTCGCCTCTTCCGGCGCCCGCATGTTCTGCGTCGGCGACGACGACCAGAGCATCTACACGTTCCGGGGCGCGAACGTCGGCAACATGGCCGACTTCGAGCGCGACTTCAAGGTGAAGCACGTCATCCGCCTCGAGCAGAACTACCGCTCGCACGGCAACATCCTCGACGCGGCCAACGCGCTCATCGCCAACAACCGCAACCGCCTGGGCAAGAACCTGTGGACCTCGGCCGGCAAGGGCGAGCCGTTGCGCGTCTTCGAGGGCGAATCCGACAGCGACGAGGCGCGCTGGCTGGTGGAGGAGGTGCAGTCGCTCGCGCGCGAAGGCACGCGGCTCTCGCATATCGGCGTGCTCTACCGCTCCAATGCCCAGTCGCGCGTCGTGGAGCATGCGCTGTTCTCCCAGGGCATCGCCTACCGGGTGTACGGCGGGCTGCGCTTCTTCGAGCGCAAGGAGATCAAGGACGCGCTCGCCTACCTGCGGCTCGTCGCGGGTCCGGACGACGACAACGCGTTCCTGCGCGTCGCCAACTTCCCGCCGCGCGGCATCGGCGCGCGCACCATGGAGCAGCTGCAGGACGCCGCGAAGCAGGCCGGCGTGTCGCTCTATCGGATCACCTCGGAAAATTCAAAAGCCAACGTCTTCAAGAAGCTCGTCGACGAGCTGCGCTCGGAGACCGCCAACCTGCCGCTGCCGGAGGTGGTCGAGCACGTCGTGGCGCGCAGCGGCCTCGTGGAGCACTACAAGACCGAGCGCGAAGGTGCCGACCGCATCGAGAACCTTTCCGAGCTGGTGAATGCCGCGGCTACATTCGGCGAGGAAGACCGCGAAATCGAGTCGGGCGAGGCCGCCGATCCGCTCACCGCGTTCCTCGCGCACGCGGCGCTCGAGGCGGGCGAGCACCAGGCCGGCGACGGCCAGGAGGCGCTGCAGCTCATGACGGTGCATTCGGCCAAGGGCCTGGAATTCGACGCCGTGTTCCTCACCGGGCTCGAGGAGGGCTTGTTTCCCCACGAGCAGAGCGTCACCGAGCGCGATGGCCTCGAGGAGGAGCGCCGGCTCGCGTACGTCGCCATCACGCGCGCGCGCCATCGCCTGTACCTCTCGCATGCGCAGACGCGCATGCTGCACGGCCAGACGCGCTACAACATCCCGTCGCGCTTCCTCGAGGAGATTCCCGAGGGCCTGATGAAATGGCTTACGCCGCGCTTCGCGCGCAAGAAGGATTTTTCATGGGCGGGCGCCGCCAAGAGCGAGCCGCTCGGGTTCACCAAGCCGCCGCGCGATGCGGGCGGCTTTCGCATCGGGCAGAACGTGCTGCACCCCAAGTTCGGCAGCGGCGTGATCATCGACGCCGAAGGCCAGGGCACCGATGCGCGCGTCCAGGTCAATTTCGGCAACGGCGGCGTGAAATGGCTCGCGGTCGCCGTGGCGAAGCTTCAGGCGGCGTAATTGGTATAAGCGAGCACGCCGGCGATCGTGAGCGCGCCGGCCCAGACCGCGACGGTCACCAGGAACGCGAGGCGCCTGTGGCGCGGGCTCAGCGTGACGCCGGCGGCGCGCTCGCGACATTCGTCCAGGACCGGCCGCGGTACGAAGCGCGCCGCGAGCGCCACGGCGAGGGAAACGAAGATGAGGTCGTCGATGAGGCCGAGCACCGGGACGAAATCCGGCACGAGGTCCACCGGCGTGACGGCGTAGACCACCACGCCCGCGATCAGCAGCTTGGCGTGCCACGGCGTTCCCGGGTGGCGCGCGGCGAGCGCCAGCGCGACCGTCTCGGTCTTCATGCGCCGCGCTCTGGCTTTTAGCGCCGCGAGCCGCGCCCGCCACGGCAGCCGGACAGGCCATTTCATGGGATTCGCTATCATGGCACACAGGGGAGAGCGATGAAGCGCAGCGATTACCTCGAGCGGATCCTGAAGGCGCGCGTCTACGACGTGGCGATGCAATCGCCGCTCGAGCTCGCGCCGGCGCTTTCCAAGCGCATCCGGAACAAGGTCTGGCTCAAGCGCGAAGACCTCCAGCCGGTGTTCTCGTTCAAGCTGCGCGGCGCGTACAACAAGATGGCCGGCCTGCCCAAGGCCCGGCTCGCGAAGGGCGTCATCGCGGCGAGCGCCGGCAATCACGCGCAGGGCGTGGCCCTCGCCGCGCAGAAGCTCGGCTGCCGCGCGCTGATCGTCATGCCGGTGACGACGCCGCGCATCAAGGTTAATGCGGTCGCCGCGCGCGGCGCGGAAGTGCTGCTGCACGGGGATTCGTACGACGAGGCCTATTCGCATGCGGTGCGCCTCAGGCGCAAGCGCGGCCTCACGTTCGTGCATCCCTATAACGATCCGGAGGTGATCGCGGGACAAGGCACGATCGGCCTCGAGATCCTGCGCCAGCACCCGCAGCCGATCGACGCCATCTTCGTGCCGGTCGGCGGCGGCGGCCTGATTTCGGGCATCGCCGCCTACGTGAAGCGCGTGCGCCCTGCGGTGAGAATCATCGGCGTGGAGCCGGTCGATGCCGACGCCATGGCGCGATCGCTGCGCAAGGGCAGGCGGGTGAAGCTGCAGCAGGTCGGCCTGTTCGCCGACGGCGTCGCGGTCAAGGAAGTCGGCGACGAGACGTTCCGCTTGTGCCGGCGGCTGGTGGACGAAATGGTGCTCGTCGATACCGACGAGATCTGCGCCGCGATCAAGGACGTATTCGAGGACACGCGCGTCGTGCTCGAGCCTGCCGGCGCGCTCGCCACGGCGGGCGCCAAGGCGTGGGCCGAGCGGCGCGCGGCGCGCGGCAAGAGCCTGGTAGCGATCGCCTCGGGCGCGAACACGAACTTCGACCGCCTGCGCTTCATCGCCGAGGAGGCAGAGCTCGGCGAGCACCGCGAGGCGGTGCTCGCGGTCACCATCCCCGAGCGCCCGGGGAGCTTCAAGAAATTCTGCGCGGCGCTCGGCGCGCGCAACGTCACCGAGTTCAACTACCGCATCGCCGATTCGCGCGAGGCGCACATCTTTGTCGGCGTCGAGGTGCACGGCCGCGACGAGACCGAGCGCCTGGTGCGCGGCCTGCGGCGCCTGGGCCTGAAGACGCTCAACCTGTCGGACAACGAAATGGCCAAGTGGCACGTGAGGCACATGGTGGGCGGGCGCGCGCCGGCGAAGAACGAGCTGCTGTACCGCTTCGAGTTCCCCGAGCGCCCCGGGGCGCTCGCGCGCTTTCTTTCCAGCATGCGCAGCGACTGGAACATCAGCCTGTTCCATTACCGCAACCATGGCGCGGACTACGGGCGCGTGCTGGTGGGAATCCAGGTGCCGCGGCAGGAGATGAGCGATTTCCGCCGCTTCCTCGCCAAGCTCGGCTATCCGCACGCCGACGAGACGCGCAACCCGGCCTACCGGCTCTTCCTCGTCTAGCGGCGGCCCTTGAAGTAGTCCTCGTCGGCGTAGCACACCGGCGAAGCGACCGACGAGGGACCCGCGGGCTCCGGGGCCCCGAGGAAAGCGAGGCCTTCCGGATCGCGGCGATAAATACCGCGCTCGGTCACGACGTAATCCATCGGGATGTCCCACGGCTGCGGATGGATGGTTTCCATGCGCGCGAGCTCGTAGCTCACGCCGATCGTCACCGGCCGCTGCGCGAGGCTCGCCAGGGTGCGGTCGAAGAATCCGCCGCCGTAGCCGAGGCGGTAGCCTTGCGCATCCCAGCCGTTCATCGGCAGCAGGACCGCGTCCGGAGTAAGCGCTTCCGAATCCGCGGGATAAGGGATGTCCATGACGCCCCGCGCCAGCGTCACCCCGGGATGCCATTCGCGGAAGATGAGCGGCTGGCGCGCTGCGACCACGACCGGCAGCGCAGTGCGCGCACCGCGTTCGCGCAACGCGCGCGCCACATGGCGGGCGTCGTACTCGTTCTTGATCGGCCAGCAGAACGCCACGCGGGCGCGAGCAAGCCCGGGAAACGCCCGCTCGATATGGTGATCGATGCTCTGGCGCGCGGAATCGAGCTCGGCTTGAGTTAGCGCAAGGCGCGCGCCGATGAGGCGTTCACGCTCGGATTTGCGCCAGTGCTTGAGCGCTTCAGGATTCATGTCCGTGCTATGCTGTTACGCTATGATTTTCAAGCAGTTCCGTGCGCTTAGTGTAGCGCTCGCGCTGGCCGGCGCGCCGCTCGCGGCGCACGCCGCCAGCCAGGATAGCGCGGTGCTTGCAGCCTACGACGCCTACCGCGCCGGCAATGCATTGCAGTTCGCAAGGCTAGCCAAGAAGCTCGATCAGCACCTGCTCGCGCCGTGGATCGCCTATTGGGGCGCGGCGCTGCGGCTCGAGGATGCTTCAGCAAGCGACGTGCGCGCGGTCCTGGCGGCCTACCAGGGCACCTATGTCGCCGAGCGCCTGCGCGGCGACTGGCTGAAGGTGCTCGGAAAACGCGGCGACTGGCAGGAATTCGAGCGCGAGGCGCAGCTCTATTCGCGCGACGATCTGGAAATTCGCTGCTATGCCGCGCTCGCGCGACTCGCGCGCGGCGACGAGGGCGCGCTCGACGAGCTGCCCGGGTGGCTCGAGCCGCGCGAGCTGCCGCAGGGATGCGACGCGCTGGCAAGCGCGGCCGCGCAGCGCAGCCGCCTGTCCAGCACCGACGTATGGCGCCGCGTGCGCGTGCTGTTCGAGAACGGGCAGATCACTGCCGCGAAGACCGCGCTGGGGTACCTGCCGCAGGCGGAGTCGCCCGACGAGCGGGCGCTTGCCGAGGCGGCGCGCCAGCCCAAGCGCCTGCTCGAGCGCCTGCCCAAGAATCTCGAGGACCGCGCGGCCCGCGAGGTCGTGGTGCTGGCCGGCGCGCGCTATGCACGCACCGATCCGGATGCGATGGCCGCGGAGCTCGAGGGACGTCTCGGGGCGCGGCTGCCCGAGGCGGATCTGAAGTACCTCTGGGGACGCGTCGCCTTCGAGGGCGCGCGCACCCTGAACGACCGGGCTACGCGCTGGTTCGCTCGCGCGGGCGATGCGCGCCTGGACGATGACCAGCTCGCCTGGAAGGCGCGCATCGCGCTGCGCCGCGGCCAGTGGCAGGCGGTGCGCGATGCGATCGACCGCATGTCGGCCCAGGCGCGCCAGGATTCCACCTGGGCCTACTGGTATGGCCGCGCGCTCGCCGCGCAGGGGCAAGAGGCCGGCGCGCGCGCGTATTACCTGAAGATCGCGGGCCAGCCGGACTTCTACGGCTTGCTCGCCAACGAAGAGCTGGGCTTCGTCGGCACGCTGCCCGAGAGCTCGTACGTGCCTACCGAGGATGCGGTGGCCGAAGCGGCGCGCGATCCCGGCCTTGCCCGCGCGCTCGAGCTCATCAAGCTCGGCATCCGCACCGAGGGCGTGCGCGAGTGGCTGTTCACGATCCGCGGCTACAGCGATTCGCGCCTGCTTGCCGCCGCCGAGCTCGCGCGGCGCGCCGAAGTCTACGACCGCGCCATCAACACCGCCGACCGCACCGAGCGGCTGCACAATTTCGAGCTGCGCTACCCCGTGCCCTTCAGGGACGTGTTCCGCGAATACGCCAAGACCCAAGGGCTCGACGAAGCCTGGGTGCTGGGACTCGTGCGCCAGGAGAGCCGCTTCATCGCCGATGCGCGCTCGGGAGCAGGCGCTGCGGGCCTCATGCAGCTCATGCCGCGCACCGCGCGCTACGTCGCGAAGAAAATCGGCCTGCGCAATTTCGTCCCGCACCGCGTCACCGAGGTGCATACCAACGTGGGGCTCGGCACGGGCTACCTGCGCATGGTGCTCGACCAGGTGGGCAGCCCGGTGCTCGCTTCGGCGGCCTACAACGCCGGCCCGGGGCGCGCGCGCCGCTGGCGCGATGCCCGGCCGCTCGAAGGCGCGGTGTACGTGGAATCGATCCCCTTCAACGAGACGCGCGACTACGTCAAGAAAGTCATGGCCAACTCCGTGTTCTATGCCGCGCTGCTCGAGAAGCGCCTCAGCCCGCTGAAGGCGCGGCTCGGCGTCATAGCGCCGCGCGCCAGCGGCGAAGTCGTCGACGAAGAGCTTCCTTGAGCACACGATGAAGAACCTTCTCGTCCTGGGCGGCTCGGGGTTCGTGGGCCGCCATGTCATTGCGCACCTCGTTCGCGACATGCAGAGCGTCACCGTGCCGTCGCGCCGGCGCGAGCGCGCGAAGCACCTTATCGTCTTCCCCACCGTCCAGGTCGTGGAAGCCGACCTGTTCGTGCCCGGCGCGCTCGACCGCCTGGTGCGCGGCAAGGACGCCGTCATCAACCTCGTCGGCGCGCTGCACGGGAATTTCGAGCGCGTGCACGTCGATCTGCCGCGCGCCATCGTCGCCGCCTGCCGCAATGCCGGCGTAAAGCGCCTGCTGCACGTGAGCGCGCTAGGCGCCGCGGCCGATGCGCCTTCGGACTACCTGCGCTCGAAGGCGGCGGGCGAGGACGTGGTGCTCGGCGCCCGCGATCTCGACGTCACCGTCTTTCGTCCCTCGGTCATCTTCGGGCCCGAAGACCAGTTCCTCAATACGTTCGTGTGCCTCGCGACGTTCACGCCGGTGGTGGCGGTGCCCTGCCCCGATGCGCAGTTCCAGCCGGTGTACGTGGGTGATGTCGCGCGCGCTGCCGCCGCGGCGCTCGATGACCCACAGGCGAGCGGGCAAGCCTACGAGCTTTGCGGCCCGCGCGCCTATACGCTGAAAGAGCTGGTCACGTATGCCTGCGCGGTAAGCGGCCGCAAGCGGATCGTCGTCGGCCTGCCCGATCGGCTCTCCTACCTCCAGGCCGCGGTGCTCGAGCATTTGCCCGGACCGCTGATGACGCGCGACAACTATCGCTCGATGCAGGTGCCCAACGTGTCGCGCGGGGGCGCTCCGCTTCCCTTCGGGCTCGCGCCGCAGGCGCTCGAGGCGGTGGCGCCGGCCTATCTCGCGGCCTCGGCGAACCTCGAAGAGCACTATTCGCAGCTGCGCTGGAAAGCGCGCCGCTAGGCGGTACTTGCTACCGCGCGGCTTCCTGCGCGTCTAGCGCAAGCACGGCGAAGCTCGCGAGCCAATGCTCGCCCTCGTAGCTGCCGCTCTGGACGTGCGCGAGCCCGGCCTGCAGGTGCCGCTCTGCGGCCTCGCGCATCCCCAGGCCATAGAAGCACCACGCGCGGCTGAGGTTCAGGCCGTCGAGATGCGCGAGCTGGCCGTCGGTCCGGTCGCTGACGGCGGCGGGCTCGAGAAGCGAGCGCGGCGGCGCGGGTAGAAACTGCTCGAGCCAGGCGCCGAAATCGGGCACGACGCGGCGCATCAGCTCCGCTTCTACCAGGCAGGGCGACAGGAAATCGTTGCCGCCCGGCTCCCAGGCGGCCGGGTAGTCGGAGTCGCCGGCGAAATAATCGATGGCGCGGCGGCGCAGCAGGTCCGAGAGCTCGGCGCGCCCCATCCGGTCCGCGTAGTCCAGCCCGAGCGTGAGCGCGAACGCCGTATTGGTATGAACGCCCGAGCGGATGGGGTAGGTCTGGCGCGGCAGCCACGCCAGGTAGAGGCGCTCCACGGTCTCGGCGAGGGGCGCGATGGCGGCACTCCAGCGTTCCTCATGCAATTCGTCGAGCTCGCGCGCGAGCTGCAGCACCCATGCCCATCCGTACGGCCGCTCGAACCCCGGGTGCGCCTCCAGGTAGCGGGCTTCGGCGAGGAGGTTGTCGCGGGTGAGCGTGCGATCGAGCCTGGCGCGGATCGCGGCCCCCGCGCCTATCTGCGGAAATCGGCGCAGCATGCGTGCGAGCAGCCAATGCGCGTGCACGGCGGAATGCCAGTCATAGCAGCCGTGGAATGCCGGATGCAGCGCGCCTGGACGCGCCCAGTCCGCGGCGTGCGCCATGACGTGCGCCGGCTGAAAGGGAAATTCGCGCTCGAGGCAAGCGAGCGCCATTCCTGCAAAGCGCTCCGCTTGCGCGACGTTCATGCGATGCGCAGCACGGCAAGCGCGCCTGCAAGGGCGTCCCACCCGGAGCAATGTCCTACGCCGTCCAGCGCCTGCAGGACCGATTCCCAGGGACGCTCGCCGCCAAGCAGCGTGGCCAGGCACTCGTGCAGCGCTTCATGCGCCTCGCCCTCGGCGGCGGCGGCGAGGTGCGCCGCGCTGATCGCGCTCGTCCTGCCACCCAGGCGCGGCTCGAGCCAGCGCCATAGCGACTGCGCTTGGGATGCGCGCGCGCACAGGCGCAGCGCGACCAGCATTCCGCCCAGGTAGTCGTCGCCCGACGGCGTGAGTCCCGGGCCCAGGCCGATGAGCCGCTCGGCGTCCTGCTCGAGCGTATTGCCCACGAGCCAGCGCTCGAGCGCTTCCAGCGCCGGCTGCGCGTGCATGGCGACCGCGTTGTGCTTGCCGAGGATCAGGCAGCCCAGGCCTTCCTCCGGCACCCGGTCCGAAGCGGCGCGCTGCAGGGCCGCGATGGCGGGCGCAGCGGCAACAGTGATCGCCGGCGGCCGCCACAGCGTTGCGCCGGCGACGGAAAGCGCGACGCGCTCGCCCGCGCTCGGCATTTCGAATTGCGGCACGAGCGCGTTGAGCGGCCCGCGCCCGAGCGCCGGATCGCCGACGCAGGCATAGCGCTCCCCCGGGAAGCGCAGGTAGAAGCTGCGGCGAAAAAGCGCGCACACGGTCCCTTCGCCAAGCGCGGCCGCTTCGCGCGCAAAGCGACCGATGATCTCGACGTTCATTTGTGGCGAGCCGATGAGCGCTTCCGGGGTGCACGCCGAGTGTACACTTTTGCGGGCGATGTCATTTCTCCAATCCCGCACGCACGCCGCGCGCGAGGGCATCGGCAAGGCGGTGGCGCGGGCCGAAGACGATCGCCTGCTGCGCGGGCAGGGCCGCTACGCCGACGACTTCAGCGAGCCGGGCCAGGCCTATGCCTGCATCGCGCGCTCGCCGCATGCGCATGCCGAGATTCGCAGCATCGATGCCAGCCCCGCGCTCGCGAGGCCGGGCGTGCTCGCCGTGCTCACCGGCCGCGACGCGCTTGCCGACGGCCTGCGTCCGGTGCCTTACCGTCCCATCACCGCGAACCCGCACGAGGTGCTGCTCAAGAACCGCGACGGCTCGCCGATTTTTCTCGCGCCTTGCCTGCCCCTCGCGGCAGATCGCGCGCGCTTCGTCGGCGCGCCGGTGGCCATGGTGATCGCCGAAAGCGCCGCGATAGCTAAGGACGCCGCCGAGCAGCTCGTCATCGACTATGCGGTGCTGCCCAGCGTCAGCGCGACGCGCGATGCCGCGGATCCGCGCGCGCCGCGCGTTTGGAGCGAGAGCGCCAACGTATGCGTGGACTGCGATGCGGGCGATGCAGCCGACGAGGCGGAGCGCCTCTTCAGGCAAGCCGCGCACGTCGTGCGCCTGGACACGGCCATCAACCGG
>DATAHF010000086.1:0-6638 GCA_036263315.1 Burkholderiales bacterium | reverse complement strand
CGTCCTTCTGATGCCGGGCGCGTTTGGTCAGTGGCCGCAACCAAGGCACGGTAGACGACCCGAGATCAATCCGCGCCCGGTCCTCGCCTCCGTGTCCCGCACGGAACAGAGCCGCCGTCGAAATATGTCGGCGGCCGACATTATTCCCGCTTCTCGGCGCGGCCGGCTCCAAAGATGGCGTCCCCACGGGGATTCGAACCCCGGTTACCGCCGTGAAAGGGCGATGTCCTAGGCCTCTAGACGATGGGGACTGCGGGTCGGTTGGTGGAGGTAACCGGGATCGAACCGGTGACCTCTTGCATGCCATGCAAGCGCTCTCCCAGCTGAGCTATACCCCCGACCGAGGGCGCGAATTGTACCTCAGCAGCCGCCCAGTCTTCTACCGGAAATGCGCGAGCGCGTGGAGAAGTGCTGGCCGGCGGCGTTGCCGTCGAGCTCGATGTCGGCCTGCAGGGTCGTCGCGGTATAGCGCGCCCGCCCGGAGCCCTGCATGGCGATCTGCCCGCTGCACTTCAGCTCGAAGCTGAATTCGCTTCCCGTGTCGCGCTTGTTGGTGAAATCGCAGCCCGACGTGGCGGCGGAGCCGAGGATCTTGTGCGGGTCGTGCACGTCCTGCGCGGTGAAGCACTGCGTCTGCACGACGGGCCCCATGGCGTTCGGCGCGCCTTCGAACTGGGTGGTGACCGACATCTCCCAGTTGCCCGGCTGCAGGTCCGCGCGGCACGCGAGCGGAGCCATCAGCAGGAATGCGGCGGCGATCCGCGTCATCAGTCCTGCTCCAGGTGCCGCGCCAGGCGCAGCAGCACCGTTTCGCGGCCGAGGAGCTCGAGCACCGCGTCGATCGACGGCGTCTGCTGGCGCCCGGTGACGAAGAGGCGCAGCGGCATGGCGAGCTGCGGCATCTTGAGCGCGTTGGATCTCACCGCGTCCTTGATCGCGTCGTTGATCGGGCCGCGCTCCCACGTCACGCCGACCAGCTTCGCCTTCAGCATGCGCAGCGCCTTCAGCACGTTCTCTTCCACCGCGGCCTCCGGCGAGCGCACGTCGGTCTCGTAGAAGAGCATTGCCTCGTCCGCGAGCTGCAGCACGGAGGAGGCGCGGTCCTTGAGCAATCCCACCACGCGCTCGAGCGGCGGCCCGCCCGCGGGCTGCGCGCCGCGCTTCCTGAGCTCGGGCTCGACGAGCGCCGCGAGGCGCGCGTTGTCGGCGCCCTTGAGGTACTGCTGGTTCAGCCAGGAGAGCTTCTCCGGGTTGAACTGCGCCGCCGAGCGGCTGACGTGCGCGAGGTCGAACCAGGCGACGAAGGCTTCCTTGGGGAAAAGCTCGTCGTCGCCGTGCGACCAGCCCAGGCGCGCGAGGTAGTTCACCAGCGCCTCGGGCAGCATGCCGGCCTCCTTGTATTCCATGACGCTGGTGGCGCCGTGGCGCTTGGAGAGGCGCTCGCCGTCGGGCCCCAGGATCATCGGCACGTGCGCGAAGTGCGGCAACGGCTTGCCGAGCGCCTGGAAGATGTGGATCTGGCGCGGCGTGTTGTTCACGTGGTCGTCGCCGCGGATGACGTGCGTGATGTCCATGTCGAGGTCGTCCACCACGACGCCGAAGTTGTAGGTCGGCACGCCGTCGGCGCGCAGCAGCACGAGGTCGTCGAGCTCGGCGTTGGGGAAGGCGATCAGCCCTTTCACCAGGTCGTTCCAGCCGACCTCGCCTTCTTCCGGCGTGCGAAAGCGCACCACCGGCTTCACGCCGGCGGGCACCTTGAGCCCCAGCGCCTTGGCGCGCTCAGGACGCCAGCGTCCGTCGTAGCGCGGCTTTTCGTTTTTCTTCAATTGTTCCTGCCGCAAGGCCTCGAGGTCTTCGCGGCTCATGTAGTCGTAGTAGGCGTGGCCCGAGGCGATGAGCTGCTCGGCCACTTCCTTGTAGCGCGCGAGGCGCTGCATCTGGAAGAACGGGCCCTCGTCCCAGTCGAGCCCGAGCCACTGCATGCCCTGCAGGATCGCGTCGACGGATTGCTGCGTCGAGCGCTCGAGGTCCGTGTCCTCGATGCGCAGGATGAACTTGCCGCCGTGCCGGCGCGCGTAGGCCCACGAGAAGAGCGCGGTGCGCGCGCCGCCCACGTGCAGGTAGCCGGTGGGACTCGGCGCGAAGCGGGTTCGAACTTGCATGGATGGTAGGATTTTCCCATGGCTTACGAGCTTCCGGTCTACGAATACAAGAAGCCGCCGGAGCTCGCTCAGCAGAAGACGTTTCGCTATCCGGTGATCGTCGTCGGCGCCGGGCTTGCCGGCCTCGCCGCCGCGCTCGAGCTCGGCAGCCGCGGCATCCGCACGCTGCTCGTGGACGACGACAACACGGTCGGCGCCGCGGGCCTCTCCTCGCGCGGCATCTGCTACGCGAAGCGCACGCTGGAGATCTTCGACCGCTTCGGCGTGGCCGAGCGCATCCGCGCCAAGGGCGTGACCTGGAACGAGGGCGAGGTCTACCGCAGGGAGCAGCGCCTCTACCGCTTCAACCTGCAGCCCGAGGCGGACCACAAGTTTCCGGCCTTCGTGAACCTGCAGCAGTTCTACGTCGAGCAATACCTCGTGGAGCGCGCGCAGCAGGTGGCCGAGGTCGACCTGCGCTGGAAGAACAAGGTCGTCGGCGTGTCCCAGGATGCCGACGGCGTGAAGCTCGCGATCGAGACGCCCGACGGGGTGTACGAGGCGGCCTGCGACTACCTGGTGGCCGCCGACGGCGGCCACAGCGCGGTGCGCGAGCTGATCGGCGCCGAGGACGAGGAGCGCTCGCTCTTCGAGGACCGCTGGTGCATCGCCGACGTGAAGATCGAGACGAAGGAAGAAGCGGTGCGCAAGGCCTACCTCGACGGCGTGCCCACCGAGGGCGGCGCGATCTGGTATCACCAGATGGCCGACGGCGTGTGGCGCACCGACTGGCAGATCGGCCATTTCCCGGACCCCGACGCCGAGACGACGCCGGAGCGTGCGAGCGCCCGACTGCGCAAGCTCCTCGGCCCGGGCGTGGCGTTCGAGCTCGTGTGGGTGGGCCCCTGGCGCTTCAAGAAGCGGCTCCTGAAGCAGCTACGCCACGGCCGCGTGCTCTTCGCCGGCGACGCGGCGCACGAGCATTCGCCGTTCGGCGCGCGCGGCGGCAACTCGGGCGTGCAGGATGCGAACAATCTCGCGTGGAAGCTGGCGCTCGTCGTGCGCGGCCAGGCGCGGCCGGAGCTCCTCGATACCTACCACGAGGAGCGACACTTCGCGGCGCGCGACAACACCGAAAGCGCTACGCGCAGCGCGATCTTCATCGGCCCGCAAAGCCACGGGCAGCGCCTCTTCCGCGACGCGATCCTGGACCTCGCGCAGCGCCACGAGCGCTTGCGCCCGCTGGTGAACGTCGGGCGCCTGAGCGTCGCGACCGTGTACGCCGATTCGCCGCTCAACCGCGAGCGCGGCGTTTTCCGGAATGCGCTTGCTGCCCCGGGCGCAGCGGCCCCGGATGCGCCCTGCGAGCGCGGATTCTTCGTCGAGCGGCTGCGGGGCGAATTCCTCGTCTGCTATTTCGGCGGCGAAGGGGCTTCCCTGCCCTATCCATGGATGAATATCCCAAGGAAGGGCCACGAAGCGCTGCTGGAGCGCTATGCGGTCCCGGCGCAGGGCGCCACGTACGTATTCCGACCGGACGGGCATGTGCTCGCCCGCTGCACCGGCATCGACGCCGCGTTCGCATGCGAAGCGATCGACGCCGTCTTCAAGTACGCGAAACCCGCGCAACGCGCCGGAATGGCCGCAAAAACGGAGGGCCCCATGACGCAGAACCAGAGCGACCGCCTCTATGACGCATTCGCCGAGCTGGCCGACCAGGCGAAGCCCGAGGAGCGCGAGCGCGTGCTTGCGCGCCTTTGCGTGAGCCTCGCGCAGAAGGTCGGCAACTACGCGCAGGTCCTGGAAGCGATCGAGCTCGCCCGTCCGGGCGCCTAGTCGGTCCCGCCTTCCACGTGCAGGCGCTGCGCGCGCCAGCGCAGCATGCCGCCGGAGAGGTTCGCGACCTTCTCGAAGCCCGCCTTGCCGAGGATCACGGTCGCCTGCGCGGAGCGCGCCCCGGAACGGCACACCGCGACCACGGGCTTCGCTTTCTCGATCTCGCCGATTTTCTGGGCGAGGATGCCGAGCGGCACGAGCCGCGCGCCCTCGATATGGCCGAGCGGCCCGTTGAACTCGTCGGGCTCGCGCACGTCGACGATCTGCACGTCGCGGCGGTGCTCTTCCAGCCAGTTGGGCTGCACTTCCCAGATGCCGGCGAACGTGTAGGTGAGCGGCGCCCAGCCGGCGTTCGCGGACAGGTCGACCTCGCGCTCCGGGCGGCCGCAGCGCAGGTTGGCCGGCACGGCGACCTCCATCTGCTTGGGATGCGGCAGGCCCAGGTGCGTCATGTAGCCGACGAAGTCCTCCTCGCCGATCGATTCCGCGAGCCGCGGGTTGTAGAGCTTTTCCTCCGCCACGCTGGTCGCGGTGAGGCCGCGGTAGTCGTGCCCCGGGTAAAGCGTGCAGCGCTCCGGCAGCGAGAAGATCTGCGAGCGCACCGACTTGAAGAGCTGGCGCGGGCTGCCCTGCTGGAAATCGGTCCGGCCGCAGCCGCGGATGAGGAGCGCATCGCCGGTGAACGCCATGCTCTGGTCGTCCAGCACGTAGGTGATGCAGCCGTTGGTGTGCCCCGGCGTCGGCCGCACCTCGAGGTGCCTCTTTCCAAACGCGATGGTCTCGGAATCCGAAAGCAGCCGATCCGCGCCCTGTGCGCCGCTACGTGCCGAGAGCGCGATGCGGCTCCCCAGGCGCGCCTTGAGCAGCGAGGCCGCGGTGACGTGGTCCGCGTGCACGTGCGTCTCGAGCGTCCACGCGAGCTTCAGACCGAGCTCCTCGAGCAGCGCCATGTCGCGCAGCGCCTGCTCGAACACCGGGTCGATCAGCACCGCTTCGCGCGCCGCCTCGTCCGCGAGCAGGTAGGTGTACGTGGAAGACTGCGGATCGAAGAGCTGGCGGAAGATCACCCGGCAATGTTAGACCGGGTTTTGCTAGAATCCTTGACCTGCTGCAATCGGGTCGTTAGCTCAGCGGTAGAGCACTGCTCTCACACAGCAGGGGCCACTGGTTCGATCCCAGTACGACCCACCATCTCGCTCAGTCGCTCAGGCCGATGACGGATTCCGGGCGACGATGCCGGCGCGACGCCGCGACCACCACAACGCCAGAGGCCCGAGCAGGATCCCCGCGGCCATCACCATGAACGCGGCAAGCCAGCCCTGATGCGTCGCCGGGCCGCCGGCGGCATCGATCGCGAGGCCGACAGTCCATCCGCCGGCCGCCGAAAGACCAAACCCGACCATGGAGTGAAGCGCCAGCGTCGCGCCGCGGAACCGCGGCTCGGCCGAGGCGGTGACGCCCGAGGTCAGGGCGCCGGAATCCGCAGGAACGGTAAACGCGTAGCAGAGCAGCAAGATCGCGGAGAGCCAGGGCGAGGCACCGGCACTGATGCCGATCGCCGCCGCCACGACCGCCGAGCCCAGCATGACGATGGTGATCGCCCGGTGCCGGCCGAAGCGCAGCGCGGCTTCGTTGCCGAGCAGGCTTGCCGGAAGCGCGAGCATGCTCATGCCGACGCTCACCGCCACCGCGTCGAACGGCACTGCGCCGCCGGCCTGCGCGGTGACGAACCCCCAGAAGGCGACGATCCAGGTTCGCATGCCATAAAGCTCGAAGCAGTGCGCGCCGTAGCCCATCACGTAGCCGAGCGCCGTTCGATTGCGCAGCACGGGGCCGAAATCGAGCAGCGGCCCGGTCCTCGGCGCCGGTACCACCGGCCGCAGCATGAGCGCGACCATCGCCATCGCCGCGGGGCCGATGCCGGTAGCGATGAACGCCGCTCGCCAGCCCCAGCGCTCGGCGACGACTTGCGACACGAGGAACGACAACCCGACCGCGAAGGAGAAGCTCGCCGTGTACAGCGTGACGCTGCGCGACGAGTCTCCGGGACCCAGGCGATCGGTGAGCGCCTTCAGGCCCGGCATGTAGGCCCCCGCGAACCCGATGCCGGCGAGCGACCAGAAAATGATGGCGGACGCGAGCCCGCTCGCGAGCAAGCCGAAAAGGATCGTCGACACCCCGCTCACCAGCGACCCGCAGAAGAGAATCCAGCGCGCATCGATCCGGTCGGTCAGCGTCGTCAGCACGGGCACGGCCACCATGTAGCCGGCGGCAAAGCTCGCCGCCATCAGGCCGGCCTCCGAATAGCTGAGCCTCCATTCCGGGATCAGGTGCGATGGCATCACCGCCGGCACGACGACGTGCGGCAAAAGCGAGCCGATCTGCGCCAGGGCCATCAGCGCGACCAGCGTGCGTCCGGTCATCCGCATAGCGGCGGATTATGACCGGCAGCCGTGGCGTCAGAGCGCTTCCAGCGCGAGGGCGATTCCCTGCCCGCCGCCGATGCACAGCGTGACGACGCCGCGCTTGAGGCCGTCCCGGCGCATGGAGTAAAGCAGCCGGGTCGCCAGCACGGCGCCGGTCGCGCCGATGGGATGGCCGTGCGCGATGGCGCCGCCCTCGACGTTGACGATGTCCTCGCTCAGGCCGAGCTCGCGCAGG
>DATAHF010000085.1:0-3247 GCA_036263315.1 Burkholderiales bacterium | reverse complement strand
TGGCCCGAGGACGTGCGCGAGTATTTCGGCGAGGGCGACGAATGCCACATGGCGTTCCACTTCCCGCTCATGCCGCGCATGTACATGGCGATCGCGCAGGAAGACCGCTTCCCGGTGACCGAGATCATGCAGCAGACCCCGGAGATCCCGGACCTCTGCCAGTGGGCGATCTTCCTCAGGAACCACGACGAGCTCACGCTCGAGATGGTGACGAGCAAGGAGCGCGACTACATGTACCGCATGTACGCGGCGGACCTGCAGGCGCGCATCAACCTCGGCATCCGGCGCCGGCTCGCGCCGCTCATGGAGAACGACCCGGCGCGCATCCGGCTGATGAAGAGCCTGCTGTTCTCGATGTCGGGCTCGCCTGTGCTCTATTACGGCGACGAGATCGGCATGGGCGACAACATCTACCTGGGCGACCGCAACGGCGTGCGCACGCCGATGCAGTGGACCCCGGACCGCAACGCCGGCTTCTCGCGCGCCGACCCGCAGCGGCTCTACCTGCCGCCGATCATGGACCCGATCTACGGCTACGAGGCGGTCAACGTCGAGGCGCAGGCGCGCAACCCGAACTCCCAGCTGAACTGGATGAAGCGCATGCTCGCCACGCGCAAGTCGAGCCAGGCGTTCGGCCGCGGGCGCCTCGAGTTCCTGCGCCCCGGGAACCGGAAGGTGCTGGCATACCTGCGCGAATACAAGAACGATGTGATCCTGTGCGTCGCCAACCTTGCCCGCTCCGCGCAGCCGGTGGAGCTCGACCTGAAGCGCTTCAAGGGCCGCGTGCCGGTCGAGATGCTCGGGCGCACCGTGTTCCCGCCGGTGGGGGAGCTGCCCTACATGCTGACGCTGCCGGCGCACGGCTTCTACTGGTTCAAGCTGACCGCCGACGTGGCGCCCCCGGACTGGCATAGCGAGGCGCTGGTGTCCGAGGACACGCCGATGATGGTGCTCTTCGACGGCTGGCTCTCGTTCTTCCGCGACCAGGTCGTGCCCTGGCGCATGGGCATGGCGGAGAAGCTGCGCGCGCAGCTCGAGGAATCGGTGCTGCCGCGCTACATCGCGGCGCAGCGCTGGTACGGCGCCAAGGGCGAGAGCGTCGCCAAGGCGCCGATCAAGGACTACGCGATCTGGGACGTCGGCGGGCTGTCGTGGCTGATCGCGCTCGTCGAGGTGAACGAGTGCCCGTATTTCCTGCCTTTCGCGCTCGGCTGGGAGGAAAACGAAGACCACATCCATGCGCTTGCCGCGGCCACCGTCGCGCGCGTGCGCCAGCAGGCGAACGTCGGCGTGCTCGCCGAGGCGATCGTCGACGAAGGCTTCTGCCGCCACGTCGTCAAGGCCGTCGGCGCGGGCAAGACGCTGAAGACGGCGCAGGGCAAGCTCGTCTTCACGCCCACCGCGGCGTTTGCCGCCATCGCGGGCGACGACGTCGCGAGCCTCACGCTCGGGCGCGTGCAGGCGCAGACCACGAACACGTCCATCACGCTCGGCGAGAAGCTCTTCCTCAAGTTCTACCGCCGCGTGCGGCCGGGAATGAATCCGGAGCTGGAGATCGGCCGCTACCTGACCGAGCGGGCGCATTTCAGGAATTGCGTGCCGGTCGCGGGCGCGGTCGAGTATGCGAGCGGGGAGGCGGAACCGGCCACGCTCGCGCTGCTGCAGGCGTACGTGCCGAACCAGGGCGACGGCTGGAGCTATACGCTCGATTATCTCGAGCGCTACATGGAAAGCCGGCGCTCCATCACCGACCCGCTCAAGGAAGAGCCCCCGCCAAAGGAAGTGCACGGCGCGTATCTCGCGCTCATGCAGACGCTCGCGACGCGCACCGCCGAGCTGCACCGCGCGTTCGCGGCGGGCCAGGACCCGGCGTTCCGCCCCGAGCCGCTGCTCGCAGAGGACGTCGCCGCATGGAAGACGCGGGTCGTATCGGAAGCGCAGGAAACGCTCGCGCTGATCGAGCAGCGCTCGATCGACCGCCCGGAGAAGAACCAGCTCCTGAAGCAGAAGCAAAGCCTGCTCGTGCGCATCGAGCGCTGCGCCGCGCCGGCGGGTCCGGCCGTGAAGATCCGCCATCACGGGGACTACCACCTCGGCCAGGTGCTGCTCGCGAGCAACGACTTCCTCATCATCGATTTCGAGGGCGAGCCCTCGCGCCCGCTCGCCGAGAGCCGGCGCAAGCATTCGCCGCTGCGCGACGTGGCGGGGATGCTGCGCTCGTTCAGCTACGCGAAGTGGAGCGCCCTCATGCGCGCCGCCGAGGCCGACCCGGCGCTCGACCGCCTGCTCGCCTCGATGAGCGCCTGGGAGGCGGTGGTGCGCAAGACCTTCATCGAGTCCTATGCGAACGCGGCCGCGGGCGCGGGCCTGTTCGCGAGCTTCGACGACGTGCGCGGCCTGCTCGCGCTGTTCGAGATCGAGAAAGTGCTCTACGAGCTGCGCTACGAGCTCAACAACCGCCCGACCTGGGTGCATATCCCCCTGCAGGGGCTGCTCGCGCTGCTGGGGGAAAAAGAATGACTGCGAAGGAGGGGGCGTCATGAACGACCACAGCCTGAGCTTCCTGATCGAGCCGGCGCGGGTGTTCCTCGTGCACCTGGGCGAGCTGCTGCCGCGCATCATGGTCGCCATCGTCATCGTCATCCTCGGCTGGATGGTGGCCAAGGTCGTGCGCTTCGGCGCGATCAAGGGCCTGCGGCTGGTGAACTTCCACGTCCTCACCGAGCGCGCCGGCATCGACGGCTTCCTGCGCGACGGCGGCGTGCGCGCCGACACGACCGAGATCATCGGGCTGCTGCTCTACTGGGTCGTGATCGTCGCGGCGCTGGTGATGGGTTTCAACCTGCTCGGCCTCTCGTACATCACCGATCTCCTCACGCGCGTGGTGCTCTTCGTGCCGAAGGTGCTGGTGGCGGTGCTGATCCTCGCCTTCGGCGGCTATTTCGCGCGCTTCGTGGAGAACGCCATCACCGCGTACTGCCGCAACGTGCACATCCAGGACGCGGAGTTGCTCGGCCGCCTCGCGCGCTGGGCGATCATCACGTTCGTGGTGCTGATCGCCCTCGACCAGGTGAACGTGGGCGGCGATATCGTTCGGGAAACCTTCCTCATCATCCTCGCGGGCGTCGTGTTCGCGCTGGCGCTCGCCTTCGGCCTGGGCGGCAAGGACTGGGCGGCCGAGTTCCTGGAGCGCTGGTGGCCGAAACGCAGGCGGTAGGACGCGGTCATGCCATGCCGTTCGGCGCCG
>DATAHF010000084.1:0-7024 GCA_036263315.1 Burkholderiales bacterium | reverse complement strand
CATCGTGAAGTCCATCGTCAGCGGACAGCACGACACCTGGCCGATCAGCGCGTGGCCGCGCGTGTTGGCGGCCGCGATGGCGTCGAGGTCGTCGAACACGGCGTGGCGGTTGGTGCCGTTGTGCAGGAGTGCTGCGACCATCACCGGGCGGCCGCTGTCGGCAGCGAGCGATTCGAGGAACGGCACCGGCGTCTGCCCGCCCTTGGTGAGCATATAGACGCCGCGGCCGCATTCGCCCATCGCCGTGACGAGCGCGCGCATCTCATGATCATCGGCGAGGCGCGAGGGCATCGGCAGGCCGCCTTCGCCGTTGTGCGCCGGGGAAGTGCTGGTGGCGAAGCCCACGGCGCCGGCGCTCAGCGCTTCCACCACGAGCGCGCGCATGGCGGCGATCTCCTCCGGCGTGGCGGCCCGCCGGGCCGCGTCCTCGCCCATCACATAGGTGCGCACGCCGGAGTGGCCGACGAACGCGCCGATGTTGATGACGCAGCCTTGGCGCTCGACGAAGTCGAGATACTGCGGGACGCTCTCGAAGTCCCAGCGGATTCCCTTGCGCAGCACGTCGAGCGACATGCCTTCGACCTGCGTGAGGTTGCGCATGACGATCTCGCGGTCGGCGGCCCGGCAGGGCGCGATGGTGAAGCCGCAATTGCCGATGAGCGCGGTTGTCACGCCAAGCGATGAAGACGGCGACACGCCCGGATCCCACGTGATCTGGGCATCGTAGTGCGTGTGGTTGTCGATGATCCCGGGCATCAGCGCGAGACCGTCGGCGTCCACGGTTTCCCTCGCCGCGCCGCTGATCTTTCCCATTTCGCTGATCCGCCCGCCGTCCACCGCGAGGTCGCCACGCGCCGGCGGCGAGCCCCGGCCGTCGAGAAGCAGGGCGCCGCGGATGACGAGATCGTGCATGGGGCGGCCAGTATACTGACGCGACATGGGCCTGTTCGACCTGAGCGGCAAGGTCGCCGTGGTGACCGGCGGCGCGCGCGGCATCGGCGCCGCCACCGTGGCGCTTCTCGAGCAGGCCGGCGCCCGCGCGGAGTCGCTCGATATCGAGACCGGCTGCGACGTGACGAGCGAAGCGCAGGTGAAGGCGGCGCTCGCCGGCATCGAGAAGCGCCTGGGCGGCATCGACATCCTCGTGAACAACGCCGGGCGCGCAGTGCGGCGGCCGGCGACCGAGCTCACCAGCGAGGAATGGGACCAGGTGCTCGACGTGAACCTCAAGGGAACCTTCCTGTGCTCGCGGGCGGCGCATCCCTACATGAAGAAGCGTGGCGCGGGGTGCATCGTGAACCTCGCTTCCATCATGGGCTTCTCCGGCGGCATCTTTCCCAATGCCTCCTACCAGGCGTCCAAGGGCGGCGTGGTGAACCTCACCCGCGCCCTGGCGCTCGAGTGGGCTCCAGACAACATCCGCGTGAACGCCGTGGCGCCCACGTTCGTGCGCACCGACCTCACGGTGCCGATCTTCTCCAATCCCGAGGTGCTCAAGATCGTCATGAGCCATACGCCGCTCGGGCGCTTGCCCGAGACGGAAGAAATCGCCGCGGCGATTGTTTACCTGTGCAGCCCCGCCGCGAAGTGCGTGACGGGAATTACGCTTCCGGTGGACTCGGGGTATCTCGCTCGCTGATGCACTTGCTCGCGTTTTTATTCCTGGCTGTTTCGCTGCACGTGCTCGCGGCCAAAGGAAACAAATGACCTCGCGCCGATTTGCAGCTTGGGCCGCCATCCTCGCGATGGCGCTGCAGGCCCTTTGGCCGCTGATCGCGCAGGCGAAGCCGCGCTCGGTGACGCTCGTCCCGGTGTGCACCGTCGCGGGCGTGACGCATTACTACGAGGTGAGGGCTGGCGACTCGCCGCTCGAGCAGCGCACTGCGAGCAACCACGAGCACTGCGCGTACTGCTCGCTGGACGGCGGGCGCCTGGTCGTCCTGCCGTCGTTCGCGCATTTTTTGCAGCAGCAGCAATCCACCGGCGAAGCGGTAGCAGAACCGGTCTTCAGCAGCAGCGCTTCGCTTCTTTTCTCTTCGGCACGTCCGAGGGCACCGCCTGGCCAGTCCTGACGTGAATCGCGCCCGCATCGCGGGTTTCACTTCAACGACTGGAGAAGGGCATGAAGACGACCATCGCGCTGGCCTCGGCCGGCGCAGTGCTGCTGTCAGGCGGCGCGCAAGCCTCGTGCGGATCGGCATTCTGCACGCTGAACACCAACTGGGACGTGCAGGGCGCGTGGACCGAGCCGGGCCTCAAGCTCGACCTGCGCTATGAGTACATCCGCCAGGACCAGCCGCAGACCGGCACGCGGCAGGTCCCGGTGGGCGAGATTCCGCGGCACCACGACGAGGTAAGCACCGCCAATCGCAACTGGATCGCGGCCCTCGACTACACCCTGAGCCCCGATTGGGCGCTGAATGCGCAGGTCCCGATCGCCGATCGCGAGCACCTGCATATCCATAACCATGGCGGCGCGCAGGTCCCCGAGAGCTGGAGCTTCACGCGCATGGGCGATGCGCGCATCACCGCGCGCAGGCGCGTGCTCACGCTCGAGGATGCGGCCGCGCAAACCCTCGGCACCGGGGGCGTCACGTTCGGCCTGAAGCTCCCCACGGGACAGACCGACGTGCGCAACGGCGAGGGCGAGCTTGCCGAACGGACCCTGCAGCCCGGCACGGGCACCACCGACCTGCTCGCGGGAGCCTATTACTCGCATCTGCTGCCGGCGAAGAACCTGTCGTGGTTCGTGCAGGGGCTGGTGCAGCTGCCGCTCAACTCGCACGCCGACTATCGCCCCGGGCAGCGCCTGTCGCTCGACGCCGGCGCACGCTACCAGGCGAGCGAGCAGGTGAGCGCGATGCTGCAGCTGAATGCGCTGTTCCGTGGACGCGATGCCGGCAACCAGGCGGAGCCGGAGGACACCGGCGGCCGGTCGCTCTTCCTGAGCCCGGGGTTCGGCTACACCTTCAGCAAGGACGTGCAGCTCTATGGATTCCTGCAGCTGCCGCTCTACCAGTCGGTGAACGGCGTGCAGCTCACGGCGAAGCGCGCCGTGGTGCTCGGCTTGAGCACCCGGTTCTAGTATCCGGCGGAGCGGTCCACGAGGTTGAGCGGCGGCTCGCCGCGGCGCACGCACTCGATGTTGTGCACGATCTTCGGTAGCGCGGTGCGCGGGTCGGTGAGCGCCGCGGAGTGCGGCGTGATGGTGACGCCGGGATGGCGCCAGAGCGGGTGCTCGGCGGGCAGCGGCTCGGGCTCGAACACGTCGAGGTAGGCGTGCGCGAGCTGGCCCGAATCGAGCGCCGCGATCAGGTCGTCGGTTACGACGTGGCCGCCGCGCGCGACGTTGATGAGGCAGCCGCCCTTGCGGATTTTCTTCAGCCTTGCGGCATTCAGGATCCCGCGCGTCTGGGGCGTGAGCGGCAGCAGGCAGACGACCGCGTCGCTCATCTCGAGGACCGAATCCAGGTCGGTCGAGGTGTGCACGCCCGGGAGC
This sequence comes from Burkholderiales bacterium, assembly GCA_036263315.1. Lineage (GTDB taxonomy): Bacteria > Pseudomonadota > Gammaproteobacteria > Burkholderiales > SG8-39 > SCGC-AG-212-J23. Next base: position 3,525 of record DATAHF010000084.1, on the reverse strand, counting down.
TGCTTCGGGCGGCGGCTGAAGCCTGCCACGTTGAACCCGAGCGCGCGCAGCTTGCGCGCGGCATCGCTGCCGAGCTCGCCGAGTCCGAGCAGGCCCACGGTGCGATCGGAAGCGAGCAGCTGCCGGTGCCGGTACCAGCGCCGCTCCTGCTGGTAGGCGCGGTAGCGATAGAGATGCCGGTGCCAGTCGAGGACGTCGACGAGCACCGTCTCCGACATCGCGCCGACCATGCCCGGATCCACGAGGCGCGCCAGCGGAACGTGCGGCGGGATCGCCGGATCCTCGAGCAGCTTCTCCACGCCCATCCACAGCGACTGCACGAGCTTGAGGCCCTTCAGCTTCTCGAACGTGCCGGACGGCGGCGTCGCGACCAGCGCGATTTCGATGTCGCTCCTCGGCTCGGCGAAGAAGCGGTCCTGCGGCAGGGCCTGCTGCAGGCGCGGCAGCCACTCCTCGGCTTTCTCCACCAGCGATGCGAACAGGATGTTCACGCGGGCGGGGATGGTAGCATCCGGACCCTCATATGAAGCCGCCATTCCGCGCCGACCAGGTCGGCAGCCTTCTGCGCCCGGCGGCGCTTTCCCTCGCAAGAAAAAACAAGGACCGCAAGGCGCAGGAGCAGGCGATCCGCGAAGTGGTGGCGAAGCAGGAAGCGATCGGCCTGCAGGGGATCACCGACGGCGAATTCAGCCGCGACTGGTGGCACCTCGATTTCCTGTCGCAGCTCGAAGGCGTGGCGCTCAGCGAGAACCTCGGCGTCAAGTTCGCCGGCACGCAGCAGCAGCCGCTGATCCCGACCGTCACGGGGAAGCTTCGTTACTCGCGGCCGGTGATGATCGACGATTTTGTATTTTTGAAACAAACAACCAGAAGAACCGCGAAGTTCACAATCCCATCGCCCTCGATGCTTCACCTGCGGGGAGGGCGCGCGGCGATCTCGCGCGACGTCTATCCCGACATGGAGGCGTTCTGGAACGACGCCGCGCTCGCCTATAAGGACGCGATCGCCGCGTTCGCCAAGGCCGGCTGCACCTATCTGCAGCTCGACGATGTGGCGTTCGCCTACCTCTGCGATCCGAAGATCCGCGCCAACTGCGTCAAGAACGGCGACGATCCGGAGCGCCTGCCGCAGACGTACGCGCGCACCATCAACCGGGCGCTCGCGGACCGTCCCGCCGGCATGACCATCACCATGCACACCTGCCGCGGCAACTTCCAGAGCGCCTGGGTGGCGGAGGGCGGCTACGAACCGGTCGCCGAGGCGATGTTCTCGGTCGGTGTGGACGGCTTCTTCATGGAGTTCGATACCGCGCGCGCCGGCGGCTTCGAGCCGCTGCGCCTGCTGCCCAAGGGCCGCAAGGTGGTGCTGGGCCTGGTGTCGACGAAGACCGGCGAGCTGGAAGACGACGCGTTCCTCCGGCGCAGGATCGAGGAAGCGTCAAAATATGTCCCGCTGGAAAACCTGTGCCTGTCGCCGCAGTGCGGATTCTCGAGCACGCACCACGGCAACCGGCTCTCGGAGGACGAGCAGTGGCGAAAGCTCGAGCGCGTAGTGAAGATCGCGAAGGAGGTTTGGCGTGACTGACAAGGAAATCCTCGACCTGGGCGACAAGCGCTACCAGGCGATGACCACGAGCAACTGGACGGCGCTCGAGGCGCTGCTGCATCCGGATCTCATCTACACGCACTCCTCCGGCCTCGCCGACACGCGCGCGAGCTGGCTGGAGTCGATGAAGTCCGGGAAGACGAAGTACAGGAGCGCGCGCTGCGCCGAGCGCAAGGTGCGCATGCTGGGCGACGTGGCGCTCGTCACCGGCAAGGCCGATTTCGAGGCCGAGGTCGGCGGGCAGGCGCGCAGCATGAAGCTCATGTTCCTCGAGGCGTGGGCGAAGACCCCGCAGGGCTGGAAATTCGTCGCGTGGCAGTCCACGCCGCGGCCGGCGTAGGCCGGCGCGAGCGCAAGAAGCTCGAGACGCGCGAGCGCATCCGCGCGGCCGCGAGCGAGCTCTTCACGCGCCACGGCTACGGCGCGGCGACCATGCGCCAGATCGCGAACCGCGCCCACGTCGGGCTCGGGACGCTGTTCAACTACGCCGGGGACAAGCGCGACCTCGTGTTCCTCATCTTCAACGAGGAGCTGAACGCCATGACCGACATCGCGCTGGCCGCGCCGCGCCCCGGCCAACCGTTCCTCGACCAGCTCGTCGCCGTGTTCCGGGTGCACTACCGCTGGCTCGGCGCGAAGCCCGCGCTCGCGCGCATCCTGCTGCAGGAGCTCACTTTCTACTCGAGCGGCAAGCAGGCGGCCACGTTCCACGGCATCCGCAAGCGCCTCATCGACGGCATCGAGGAGCTGGTGCGCCAGGCGCAGCGCAAGGGCCGGTATCCGGCCAGGGCCGACGCCGAGCTGGTGGCGCGCCACATTTTCTTCGTATATTCCGCTTCGCTGAGGTGGTGGATCGCGGCGCCGCGCCCGGATCCCGCCAAGGGACTCGCCGAGCTGCGCAAGCTGCTCGCGCTGGTGGTTAAATAAGAAAACAGGGAGGAGGGACCATTCCATGAAAACAATCGTTGCCAGCCTGCTGGCCCTTGCATCGGCGTGCGCGGGTGCGCAGAGCTATCCGACCCATCCCGTGCGCGTCGTCGTGGCCGCGGCCACCGGCGGCCCCGACATCGTGGCGCGTGTGGTCGCCGCGGAGCTGCAGGCGCAGATGGGCCAGCCCTTCGTAGTGGAAAACCAGCCCGGCGCCAACGGCATCGTCGGCGCGACGACCGTCGCCAAGGCGGCGCCCGACGGCTACACGCTGCTCGTGTACTCCTCGGGCTTCGTGATCAATCCCTACGTGCACAAGAGCCTGCCGTACGACACGGAAAAGGACTTCACCCCGGTGACCAACCTGGTGACGAACGGCGGGCTTTTCTTCGCCGTGAACCCGAACGTCCCGGCGAAGACCATGCAGGAGTTCCTGGCGTACGCGAAGAAGCCCGACGTGCACCTCGCCTACAGCACCCCGGGCGTGGGCAACACCTGGCACCTCGCGATGGAGGTGTTCGACAACGTGGTCGGCATCAAGATGACGCACGTCCCGTACAAGGGCGGCGGGCCGGCCTCGGCGGCGCTCGCTTCCGGCGAGGTGCAGGCCATGTTCGCCTCGCCGCCGCCGCTCATGTCCTTCTACAAGGGCGGCAAAGTGCGCGTGCTCGCCTTCACCGGCGACCAGCGCCACCCCCAGGCGCCCGAGGTGCCGACGATGAAGGAGGCCGGCATCAACTACCGGCACGACGGCGGCTGGTTCGCGCTGTTCGCGCCCGCCGGCACGCCGCCCGAGATCGTCGACAAGCTCTGGCGCGAGGTGCGCACCGCCGAGGAGAAGCCCGCCGTTCGCGAGCGCTTCGCCAAGCTCGGCGCCGCGCCGGTGGCCGATTCGCCCGCGGACTTCAAGAAGTTCATCCAGGCGGAGCTCAAGGCCTACGGCGAGCAGGCGCGGCTCGCCGGCATCAAGCCCGAGTGATATCGGGGTCAGG
>DATAHF010000083.1:0-9411 GCA_036263315.1 Burkholderiales bacterium | reverse complement strand
GGCTCTTCCAGCGTGAAGTCGAACGAAAGCGGCTGGCAGCTCGTGTGGATGTAGACCTCGCGCCCGCGGCGGCGCGCCGCGGCGCAGCGCTCGTACATCTGCAGCGCCTTGGCGGGCTCGCGGTCGTTGTACATGGTGAGCACCGTCACCATGAACGCCGGCCGGCCGGTCCGGGCGGAAAGATCCTCCATGTATTCCGGAGTGGCGCGAGGGCCGGTGGCCATGACGAAGATGCCCGAGTCTTTTTCTTTGAGAACAGAAACCAGGGACAACAGCTCGGAATCCGAGGCGATCGTCGAAGGCATGGGCCGCCCCGCCCAGCCGGCGTGATTGGGCGAGAACGAAGAGGCGAAGCCGATCGCGCCCGCCTGCATCGCCTCTCTCACCATCGCCTGCATCCTTGCCATCTGGTCCGGCGAAGGCTCCTTTCTCGAGGACGCTTCCTCGCCCATGACCGCGCTGCGGATGGTCGAGTGCTGCGCGAGCACGGCGACGTTGGCGAGCGGCTGGATTTTCTCGATCTGCTCGAGGTAGCCCGCGAAGCTCTCCGGGCCCCAGCGCACGCCCGCCTGCAGCGCCTCGAGGTCCATGCCTTCCACCACCGAGAGGTTGCGCAGCACCGTGTCGCGCTGCGAGGCCGGGCACGGCGCGATGCCGAAGCCGCAGTTGCCCATCACCGCCGTGGTCACGCCGAGCGCGGTCGAGGGCGAGAGCGTCGCGTCCCAGGTGATCTGCGCGTCGTAGTGCGTGTGCAGGTCGACGATGCCGGGCATGAGGGCGAGCCCGCCGGCATCGACGGTTCTGGAAGCAGATTCCGTCGTTTTTCCTACCGAATGGATTTTTCCGCCGCGGACGGCGACATCCTGGACCGCAGCAGAACTGCTGGAGCCATCGAAAACAGTGGCTCCGCGGATCAATAGGTCGAGCATGGGCAGGCGGGATGATACCCGCCGCCCCGCGTCTTCAAGAGGTTGGCCTCCTTTGAGAGGCCGCGGTCAGGGCCTTTGGACCCTGGCCGGCTTAGGCGTGGCGCTCGCCGGTCTTGCGCGAGGCGCGCTCTTCGTTCTGTATTTCCTCGGCGAGCAGCCGCTCGAGGCGCTGCAGCTGCCGCTTTTCGCCCGCGACCATCTCGGCGGCGCAGCCGCGCACGATCGGCTCGCGTCCGTTCTCTGCGACGTCGGCGTAGAAGGTCTCGGCGCGCCGCTTGGCGAGCACGATGAGCTGGAGCGCCTCGCGCACGTTGAGCGGCACGAGGCGCGGCTTGTTCTCCATGGCCTCGGGCGTGTAGGTGAGCCGCCAGGCGTATTCCCACGGCGAGAGCTCGGCGGGCTTGCGCGGGCCGGTCGCGGCCTCGAGCGCGGCGATCTCCTCCAGCTCCTCGCGGAGCATCGCTTCGAAGGACGCGGCGGCCATGTCCTCGCCCAGCTCGCGCATGCGCTTGGCGTAGTCCCTGCACCGCTGCGCGGCGTCGCGCTGGAGCTCGAGCGCGTGCGCGCACAGCTCGGCGACGGTCAGCGGAAGAAGTCTGGCACCCATGAAGGCTCCTTATCGGGTTTGTTATTGGACTGCCCAGACCCTTCTCGCAATCCCCATGCCACCCGGGTAAATCGGCCCTCTTGCGTACTTCGTCACGGAAATTCCGGGGCGCGGGGTTTCGCCCTGTCTCCTCCCGGCGACGTCCCCCGGGGGTATGATCGGCGCTTCCTTCAGGGAGGAGGAAATCCATGAAAAAAGCGCTGCTCTGCGCGTTGCCGTTCGTTTTCGTCACCACTCAGGCTTTCGGACAAGCCGCCTTTCCGCCGCCGCCGCCCAAGGTAAGCCCGGCGGTCGGCACGATCGACATGCACGTGCATTCGCACCCGGACGTCTTCGGGCGCAGCATGGACGACATCGACGTCGCCACGCTCGCCAAGGCGCGCGGCATGCGCGGCATCGTGCTGAAGAACCACATCAGCGAGACCGCGAGCCGCGCCTCGCTCGTCATGCACGCCGTGCCCGGCATCGAGGTCTTCGGCGGCATCGTGCTCAACAACGCCGTGGGCGGCATCAACCCGGTCGCGGTCGAGTGGATGCACCGCTTCTACGGCAGCCGCGGCAAGGTGGTCTGGCTGCCGACCTTCGAGTCCGACAAGCACGTGAAGACCTTCGGCAAGCCCGACGCGAAAGGCATCGAGGTCGCGCCCGGCGGCAAGGTCACGCCGCAGATGGAGGAAGTGCTCAAGATCATCGCCAAGCAGAACCTCGTGCTCGCCACTGGCCACGTGCACCCCTACGAGGTGGTCGCGGTGGTCAGGCGCGCGAAGGAGCTGGGCGTGAAGAACATGATCATCACGCACGCGCTCACCAACGTGCCGGGCCTCTCCTGGGAGCAGGCGAAGGAAGTGACGCAAAACGGCGCCGTGCTCGAGGTGTGCTTCCTGCAGTTCATGGCCGGCGAGCACGCGCCGCTCGAATTCCTGCGCCACTGGACGCCGACGGATGCCAAGGTGGTCGCGCGCGCGATCAAGGAAGTGGGCGTGCAGAACATCGTCGTCTCCACCGACCTCGGCCAGAGCGCCAACATGAACCATCCGGACGGCATCGAGCAGGCGATCGGCCTGATGAAGAAGGAAGGCATCACCGACAGCGACATCGACTGGATGATCCGCAGGAATCCCGCCCGGCTGCTCGGGCTGTGAGCGCATGAGGGCCCTGCAGGCCGAGTCGAGCAGCATCGACTTCGCCTTCACCGGCCTCTCGCCGCTCGGGCCGCGCTAGTCGATCAGCCGGTCGGCGCGCGCGAGCAGCGCCTTCGACAATCCGACGCCGTGCTGGCGCGCGGCGCGCTGGTTGATGACGAGCTCGGCCTTGACCGCGCGCTCGACCGGGATCGCCGACGGGCGCGCGCCTTTGAGGATCCGGTCGGCGATCGCGGCGGCGCGGCGCTGCGCTTCGGCGATCTCGGGTCCGTAGCTCGCGAGCGCGCCCGCCTCGGCGTACTCGATGCGGTGGCCGATGAGGGCGATGCCGTTGCGCTCCGCGAGGGCGATCACCTCGCGCCGCCGCGCGAGCAGCGTGAACGAGGGGGTCGTCATGACGAGGTGGATGCCGGCGCGCCGCCAGCGCGCGAGGATCTTGGCGACCGCCTCGAAGTTGGTGAACTCGGCCGCCTCCATCGCGAAGTGCGCCTCGGCCGCGGCGTCGTGGTGGATCTTCTTCTGGCGCTCGAACTCGGCCGAGCGCCGGTCGTGCAGCGCGCCGATGGCCTTGGCGCGCGGCATGAGGTCGCGCGCGATGCGATAGCGCACCGCGACCGCGTCGCCCTGCACCTGGTAGACGCCGGTCGCGTTGCGGCCCGGGCGCGCCACCGTGTCGACGAGGCCGATCGAGACCGGGTCGACCGAGGTGGTGAAGACGACCGGCAGCGATTCGCTCTCCTTCATCAACGCAAGCGCGAGGCTACCCGTGGTGGCGACGACGAGGTCGGCGCCGCCGCCCGCCGCGCTCGAGGCGAGCCCCTCCACGTAGGTGCGCGAGCCCTTGCCGTAGAGCCGCGTGTAGGCGATGTTGGTGCCCTCGCTCCAGCCGCGCAGGCGCATCTCCTCGTAGAAGGCGCGCGCCGCCGGCTCGTCGTCCTCCGAGTCGCCGGCCGAGAGCACGACCACGTTCTTCCCCTGCTGCTGCTGCGCGAGCGCGAGCCCGGGCGCGGCGAGCACCGCGCCGAGCGCGCCAAGCAGCGCCCGTCTTTTCTTCATGCCGGAAATTCTATCGAAAGAAAAAGTGAAAGCCTCAAAACCCTTCGAGCACGAGCTTGCCGATGGCGTGCCCGCCCTCGAGCCGCTGGTGCGCGCGCTTCAGGTGCTCGGCGCAGATGCGCCCCAGGTTGTCCTTCAGGGTGTGGCGCAGCACGCCCGCCTCCACCAGCCCCGCCGCTTCATTGAGCAGCTTGTGCTGCGCCTCCATGTCCGGGGTCTGGAAGGTCGAGCGCGTGAACATGCCTTCCAGACAGATGGTGAGGCTCTTGTCGTGCAGGATCTGCAGGTCGACGGGCTTGAGCGTCCTCACGATGAGGCCGATCTTCCCTTGGGGTTTGGTGATGTCAGGGAATTGCTTCCAATAAAAATCGGAAGAGCTCAAACATAAAACAAAGTCAAATTCCCCTTCGATAGGCCGCGTGTGGTCGACCACGTTGTCCGCGCCCAGCTCCTTCACCCAGGCGATCGACTCGGGCCGCGAGGCGGTGGCGGTGACCTGCAGGCGCGCGAGCTTCTTGGCGAGCTGGATCGCGATCGAGCCGACGCCGCCCGCGCCATTCAGGATGAGGAGGCTCGCGCCCGCATGGCTGCCGGTGCGCGAGATGCCCATGCGCTCGAACATCAGCTCCCACGCGGTAAGCGTGGTGAGGGGCAGCGCCGCGGCCTCGGCGAAGGAGAGATTGGCGGGCTTGCGGCCGACGATTCGCTCATCGACGAGGTGCAGCTCGGAATTGGTGCCCTGGCGCACCACGCTCCCGGCGTAGTACACCGCGTCGCCGGGCCTGAAGAGCGAGCACTCGAGGCCCGCCGCCTTCACCACGCCGGCGGCATCGAAGCCGAGGATCTTCGGCGAGAGCTCGACCGTGTCCGCATTTTTCAAACCGGGCGCCCGGCGCTTGGTATCGACCGGGTTGACGGACACCGCCTTCACTTCGACCAGCAAATCGCGCCCCGAGGCCCTCGGGGTCTCGACTTCGAGATCGAGGAGCGACTCGGGGTGCTCGATCGGCAGGTAGCGGTAGAGGCCGACGGCCTTCATACCGCCGATGTTACCGTTACTTCGTTTCGGCTTTTTCCGCCTTCTTCTCGGCCTTGGCCTGCTTCTTGGCCTCGCGCTTCGCCTGGCGGGCCGCCTTGCGGTCGGCCTTCAGCTTCGCCTTGTCGGCCTTGATCTTTTCCTTGTCCGCCGCGACGGCGTTCTTGTCGCCCGCCTTCTTGTCGGACTTCATCTTCTGCTTGTCGGCCTTGATCGTGTCCTTGTCCTGCTTGACGGTATCGGCGCCGGCGGCCGGGGCCGGAGCGTTGGAGGTTTGCGCGAGCGCCGAGCCGGCGAACGCGATGAGCACTGCAAGAGCGAGGGATTTCATCTTCATAAAGGCTCCTTTCGGTGGACTCCCTGGCTCCCTTAACGCGCAGGCAGGCCGCTGGTGGACATACGTGGAGCCCGCAGCCTAGCCCCGGCCGGTTACACCGGTATGAACCGCTTGTAACCGTTGGACCTACACGCCTAGCGCGTGCGCGGCGCCTCGGCCGAGCGGAAGCCGGGCAGGTGCCAGCGATGGCCGGCGCTCTGCCAGGCCTGCATTTCCTCGTTCATCACCTTCGCCTGCTTCTCCGCGTCCAGGGGCGAGACGGGGGTCTGCGTGGGCGCGCTCGTGAAGGGCGAGCGCCATTTCTCCGCGTCGGCGAAGACCGAGCTGCTCAGGGCGAGGAGTACTGCGGAGACGAGAATGCGCTTCATGGTCTCTCCTTGTCTCGATAGTTGGGATATTGCACGTCCACGTCGTGGGGCGAGAGCTGCGCTTCGCCCGGCGGCGGGGTGCTGACGCCGCGCTTCACCACCGACGGGCCGCAGCCCGCGGCGAGAAAAGCGAGCGCCACTGCAAGCACCGCTTTGCGAGTCATGAATGCGATCTCCTCTCGGAGAAACGGGATGAAACTTAGACCGTCTCGCCCGGAGCGCGGTTCACCCGCCGCATGACCTCCGCGTGACCGCGGTAGAGCAATGTGCCGAATGGACCAGTCGTCTTTGACCGCCGGATTAGAATCGCCTGGATGGGGGAGCGCTGGAAGATCCTCGCCGCGCTCGTCGCGGCGCGAGTCGGCATGGGATTCCAGTTCCAGGCGATCGCCTGCGCGGCGCCCTTCCTCGTGCCCGACCTCGGCCTCGACAAGACGCAGCTCGGCTGGCTGATCGGCCTGTACATGCTGCCCGGCATCTTCATCGCGCTGCCGGGCGGTCTGCTCGGCGCGCGCTTCGGCGACAAGCGCATGGTGCTCGCCGGGCTTGCGCTCATGATCGCGGGCGCGCTGTGGCTCTCGCAGGCGCGCGATTTCGGCGCCGCGGCCGCGGCGCGGGGACTCGCGGGCGTGGGCGCGGCGGTCCTAAACGTGCTGCTCACCAAGATGGTGGCCGACTGGTTCGACGGCCGCGACCGCCTGCTCGCCATGTCGATCCTCATCAACTGCTGGCCGATCGGCATCGCGCTCGCGCTCTTCCTGCTCGGGCCGGTGTCCGAGGCAAGCGGCTGGCCCTTCGCGGCAGCTTGCACCGCCGCGCTCCCCGTCGCGGGGTTTCTCGCCGTGGGGCTCGCCTACCGCGCGCCGCCCGGGGCGGCGCAGGCCGGCGCGGGGCTCGGGCTCGGCGCCCTCACGCGCCCCGAGTGGCGGCTGCTCGTGGCCGCGTCGCTGCCGTGGATGATCTTCAACGCGGGCTTCCAGATCCTCGTCTCGTTCCTGCCGGCCTTCTTCCTCGAGCGCGGCCTCACCGTCGCCGGCTCGGGCGCGAGCTCGGCGCTGACCATCCTCGTCAGCATCTTCTCGGTGCAGGCGGGCGGGATCCTGCTCAAGCGCATGCCGCGGCCCGACGTCCTGTGCCATGGCGCGATCGCGGCGTGGCTCGTCACGACCGCCTTTTTCCTGACCGGCGATTCGCCGCTCGCCTGGCTGCTCGCGGGCAGCGTCGTGATCGGCCTGCCGGCCGGATTATTCGTCTCGCTGCCCGCCGAGGTGCTGCGCCCCGAGCTGCGCGCGGCGGGTATGGGCTTCTTCTACACCGTCTTCTACGTCGGCGTCGCCGTCTTCCCCGCGCTCGCCGGCGCGCTCTACGACCTGACCGGCCACGCCGCCTCGACGCTCTGGCTCGCCGCCGGCTGCGTCGCCGTCTGCGTTCCCGCGTTGCTCCTTTTGCGCGCGCTCATGCGATCGCCCATCCCTGCGCCGGTCAGTGGCGAAGGGCGCCGTTGATGCGGGCGAGGAGCTTCTCGCAGGGCTCCTCGCGGAACGTGCCGAACCCCTCCGGCACCATGACCCGCTCGCCCGAGCGCAGCACGAGGTCGAGCCGGCGCACGGCGTACACCGTGTTGCCGCTCGTTCTTTCCTCTGAGTCGATCGACGCGCTCTGCACCTCGGCGTAAGGCACCGAGCGCGCGCGGCCGTCCACGCTCACCGAGAGCGTGCGTGCCTTCGGGTCGAGCCGCACCGTCAGGACCTTGCGCGTGAAGAGGTAGTGCGCCACGCCCGCGAGGGCGATGCCCGCGGCGATCAGGATTTGCCACTTGAGCGGGAAGTCGCCCTGCAGGACGACCTCGAAGCCGAGGAAGAGCATCACGATGACGCCCGCGTACGTGAAGAGCCACCAGACCTGGGTGTCCTTCACCTCGATCGTCACGCGCCCGGTCGCGTCGCGCTGCTCGCTGTAGGCGGCCATGCGCCCTCCCCCTCGCGCCGGATTATCCCCTTTCTTCCGGACGATAGAATTCGGGCGTGAACAAGCCTCAAGCCCCTTCCCACTCGAATTTCATCCGCCAGGCCATCGAGGCCGACCTCGCCTCGGGCAAGCACAAGACGATCGTCACGCGCTTTCCGCCCGAGCCGAACGGCTACCTGCACTACGGCCACGCGAAATCCATCCTGCTCAACTTCGGCCTGGCGAAGGAATACGGCGGGCGCTGCAACCTGCGCTTCGACGACACCAACCCCGAGAAGGAAAGCCAGGAGTACGTCGACTCCATCATCGAGATGGTGAAGTGGCTCGTGCCCGAGTTCGACGGAAGCGCGCTCTACGCCTCCGACTACTTCGACTTCATGTACCAGTGCGCCGAGCACCTGGTCGAGACCGGCAACGCCTACGTCGACTCGCAGTCGGCCGATGAAATGAAGGCGAACCGCGGCGACTTCACCCGCCCGGGCAAGGACTCGCCGTTTCGTTCAAGAACGCCCGCCGAGAACCTCGCGCTCCTCCGCGAGATGCGCGACAAGAAGCACCCCGACGGCGCCCATGTCCTGCGCGCCAAGTGCGACATGCGCTCGCCCAACATGAACATGCGCGATCCGGCGCTCTACCGGATCAAGCACGAGCGGCACCATCGCACGGGCGACAAGTGGTGCATCTATCCGATGTACACCTACGCGCACCCGATCGAGGACGCGGTCGAGCGCGTCACCCACTCCCTCTGCACCCTCGAATTCGAGGACCAGCGGCCCTTCTACGACTGGCTCCTCAACAAACTGGCCGACGGCGGCCTGCTCCAGCGCCCGCTGCCGCAGCAGATCGAGTTCGCACGCCTGCAGCTCACCCACGTCCTCCTCTCCAAGCGCCTGCTCCTCGAGCTCGTGCAGAAGAAAGTCGTCGACGGCTGGGACGATCCGCGCATGCCTACCCTTGCCGGCGCCCGCCGCCGCGGCTACACGCCCGAGGGCTTTCGCCTGCTCGCCGAGCGCGTCGGCGTCTCGAAAGAGAACTCCTGGATCGACTACTCGATCCTGGAAGACTGCATGCGCGAATCCCTCAACGACATCGCGCCCCGCCGCATGGCCGTCCTCGACCCGATCAAGCTCGTGATCGAGAACTACCCCGAGGGCAAGGAAGAAATGATGGACGTGCCCAACCACCCCAAGCACAAAGAGATGGGCGCCCGCCAGGTCCCCTTCTCCCGCGAGCTCTGGATCGAGCGCGAGGACTTCACCGAGACCCCGCCCAAGGGCTACTTCCGCCTCTTTCCGGGCAACAAAGTCCGCCTGCGCTATGCCTACGTCGTCGAGTGCACTGGCTACGACAAAGCGACCGATACCGTGCGCTGCAAATACATGGAGACCACCCGCTCAGGCACGCCGGGGGCGGATTCGGTGAAGGTGAAGGGGAATATTCACTGGGTGAGCGTGAAGCAGGCGTATGAGGCGGAGGTGCGCCTGTGCGATCGGCTGTTCAAGGCCGAGCGGCCGGAGGGGGCGGAGGATTTGAATCCGGAGTCCAACAAGACGATTCGCGCCCAGCTAGAACCAATGCTACGTAATGGAAATCCTGACAGCGTTCAGTTTGAACGACACGGGTATTTCATTCCCGATCGCCAAGGATTCGCTCGCACCGTGACGCTAAGAGATTCATGGGGCGCTAACAAGTAAATCAACGAATTTCAAGGGTGGCCACAAAAAGACGGCCATTTCGCAGTGTAACGGTGTTGTCCTTCCGATGGATCGTTATGCCGGCGGACTGCCCTAACAATGGCGCGGACGCCGTTTCAAGTCGCTCAAGCAATTCACTTGGTTGGTCCCGCGCATGACCGACTACCTCAGCATTGATCCCTTGTCTTGCGACCACCACACGGTGATTAGTATTTGCGAAGAACGAATCGCCGGGTATTTCCACTTCAATTTCGCGCCCAACAAAATCAGCCCC
>DATAHF010000082.1:0-11188 GCA_036263315.1 Burkholderiales bacterium | reverse complement strand
GGCGTAGTCGATGAGCTGGCGCAGGTTCTGGATGGGCGAGGCGATCTTCACGCAGATCACCGTCGGACCGGTGGCGATCTTGGTCACCGGCACGAAATCCTTGTCGTCGTACGTGAGCGTCTTGTAGAGCGCGCGGTTGATCGCGTGGTTGTTGCCGTTCAGCAGCGTGTAGCCGTCGGGCGCGCTCTTCGCCACGGCATCGGCGGCAATGTTGCCGCCGGCGCCGGGCTTGTTCTCGGCGACCACGGCGACGCCGAGGTTCTTCGACAGCTCGTCGGCGATGATGCGCGTGAGGAAGTCGCCCGAGCCGCCCGGCGGATAGCCGACGATGATCTTGAGCGGCTTGGCCGGGAAGGTCTGCGCAGCCGCCGAGCCGGCGGCGAGCAAGGCGGCGACAAGGGCGAGGATGCGGGTCATTTGGGGTCCACCACGATCTGGGTCTGGATGGTGAGGGAGAGGAGCTTACCGGACTCGTCGGTCACGCGCGTCTCCCACACGTGGGTGCGCCGTCCCTTGTGCAGGGGCGTCGCGACCGCGCGCACCTTGCCCGAGCGTCCGGCGGCGAAGAAATTGGTCTTCGACTCGATGGTGGAGGTGCTCTGGCCGGGGGAGAGGCTCGCGACCGTCCCCATCGCGCCGACGGTGTCTGCGAGCGCCATCAGCGTGCCGCCGTGCACCGCCACGCCCAGCGTGCGCAGCTCGTCGCGGATCTCGAGCTCCCCGACCACGCGCTGCGGCGTGACTTCGACGAGGTCGATGCCGAGGTGCTTCACCAGCCCCACGTTGTATTTGCCGTCCATCAGCGGTCCAGCTCCGGATAATGCCGGAAGATGCCCTGCTTGTTGAACGGCAGCCGCCGCTTCGACGCCAGGTACTTCTTCAGGCGCGGCCGCGCGGCCACGCGATCGTGCAGCGCGCGCAGGCGCGGGAAATCGGGCTCGAGCTTCTTCATCGTCTGCGGAAATGCGTAGCGCAGGCCGGCGAGCATCTGGAAGAGCGAGAGGTGCGCGTAGTGGAAAGCCTCCTCGCGCTCGAGCACCGTGTCGAAGTAGCCCATGAACTTCGGCAGCCGCTGCTTGCGGAAGTCGGCGGCGCGCCGCTTGGCCTCGCGCTTCTGCTGCTCGTAGTACAGCCCGCCGCCGATGGGATGGTGCACGTCGTGCACTTCCACCAGCCAGTCGGCGATGGTGAGCTGCAGCTGGTGCACCCACAGGCGCCCGGCCTCGCTCTTCGGCGCGAGGCCGAGGCGGGCGCCGAGGAAGAGCAGGATGTTCGCGGTCTGGCCGACGATCAGCTCGCCCGCGCGCAGGAACGGCGGCGCGAAGGGCGGATGCTTCACCGACTCGCTCTCCATCAGGTGCGTCATGGCCGCCATGCCGCGCGGCCGCCGTGCCACGTCGACGTAGTCGGCGCCCGCGTCCTCGAGCGCCAGGCGCACGAATTCGCCGCGTCCCGGGATCGAGGGCCAGTAATAGAGCTCATAGCGCATCGGGACCTCCTCTGTGGGAATGAGTATTGCAAGCCGTAGCCCTAATGGTAACGACGGTCCTCGCCTGCGGCACCTGCGGACAGGTGCAGGAAGCGCCGGCGCCCCGGCCCGGGACGCTGGTGGAGTGCTGCCGCTGCGGCGCCGTGATCACGCAGTTCAAGCGCGGCAGCCCCTCGGTCACCGCCGCCTTGTCGCTCGCCGCGCTCATCCTCTACGTGCCGGCCAACATCTACCCGATCCTCAGGATGACGCAGTACGGCGTGGAGTCGCAGAGCACCGTGTGGGACGGCGTCGTGCTGCTTGCGCAGTCGAACCAGTGGTTCGTCGCGATCGTCGTGTTCCTCGCGAGCATCGTCATCCCGCTGCTCAAGCTCGCGGGACTGTTTTTCCTGACGATCACCGCGAGGCTGGAGACGCGCCGCTGGCTGCGCTTTCGCACCCGGCTCTACAAGTTCATCGACGTCATCGGACCCTGGGCCATGCTCGATGTGTTCCTGCTCGCGGTCCTCGTCGCGCTGGTCAAGCTCGGGCAGGTGGCGACGGTGCTTCCCGGGCCCGGGCTGATCGCGTTCACCTGCGTCGTGGTGCTGACCATCTTCGCATCCGCGAGCTTCGATCCGCACCTCATCTGGCGCCGCACCGAGGGCTGCGCATGACCGGCGAAGAGCTTCCCGTAGCGCGCGCGCGGCGGCCGGGGCTGCTCTCGGTCGTGGTGTGGATCGTGCCGATCGTCGCGCTCGTCGTCGCCGGTTTTCTCGTCTACCAGCGCGTGCAGCAATACGGGCCTCAGATCACGATCCGCTTCAAGGACGGCGGCGGGCTGCGCGTGGGGCAGACGCCGGTCAAGTACCGCGGCGTGCAGGTGGGCGAGGTGACCGGCGTGGAGCTGAGCGCCGACCACGAGTACGTGCTCGTCCAGGCCCGCATGCGCCACTCGGCCGCCGGCCTCGCGCGCGAAGGCGCCGTGTTCTGGATCGTGCGGCCGCAGGTCGGCTTCGGCAACATCACCGGGCTCAACACCGTGATCACCGGGCCCGAGATCCAGGTCATGCCCGGCAAGGGCGACAAGGCGACGCGCGAGTTCGTCGGCCTCGAGCGCGCGCCGGTCGACATGGGCCAGCCCGGCATCAAGGTCATCCTCAAGGCCGAGCGCCCGCGCTCCATCAAGCCGAACACGCCGGTCTTCTATCGCGGCGTGCAGGTCGGCGCGGTGCAGGAGGTGACGCTCTCCTCGAATTCGACCGCCGCGGAAATCCACTTGCTCATCTGGCAAGGCTACGCGCCGCTCGTGCGCACCGGCTCCGCGTTCTGGAACGTGAGCGGCGCGAGCGTGAAGGGCGGCATCTTCAAGGGGCTCGAGGTCGATGTGGAGTCGCTGCGCTCGCTCGCCATCGGCGGCATCGAGTTCGCGAGCCCGGAAGGCTCGCCGCGCGCGAAGTCGGGCGCCACGTACTTCCTGCACGGCGCGCCGCAGCCTGCGTGGCTCGCGTGGAACCCGCGGATTCCCGTGACCCCGCAGCCGAACGACTGATCCGCCGCTAGAGGACGAGCGGCTTGTCGGGCAGCTCGTTGGGGTTCGCGCCGCGCGCCGGGAAATGGCGCGCGAGGATCCGCGTGACGCGCTCAAGGCCCTCGAGCGTCCCGGCCTCGAACTCCCCTTTGCGGTAGTGCGCCTCCATCGCGCGGCACACGTCATCCCATTCGGACTGCGCGACACGCGCCGCGATGCCGCGGTCGGCCACGATGTCGATGTGCCGGTTGACGAGCTGCACGTAGACCAGCACCCCGCTGTTGTGCTCGGTGTCCCAGACCTTGAGCTGCGCGAAGAGGTCCTCTGCGCGCCGCCGCGACGGGCGCTTGCCGCGCAGGTAGTGCAGCGGCAGGACCGACTCGACCACGAAGCGCAGCTCGCCGTCGTGCTCCTGCTCGGAGGAGCGTATCGCCTGCTCGATCCTTGCCAGCGCTGCCGGCGGAAAGGCGAATCTTGCCGCCCACGCGGGCACGAGGAGGTGCTTCATCCAGAGGACGAGGTCCATCACCAACTCCCGCTTGCGCCGCCGCCGCCGGAGCTGCCGCCCCCGCCGCTGAATCCGCCGCCCCCGCCGCCGAAGCCGCCCCCGCCGGAGGACCAGCCGCCGCCGCCGTAGCCCCCGCCCCAGCCGCGGCCCGCGGAGCCGAACAGCCCGGTCACGAAGACGAAGATGCCGACCACGAGGGCGATGAGCAGCGAGCCCGCGATGATCCATGCGATGAAGCCGGCGATGGCCGCCATGACGGTAGAGCCGCCAAAGCGCCCGAAGATGAGACGCAGGATGCCGCCGACGAAGAACAGCACCAGGATCGCAGGGATGAGCCAGTCCATGTGCCTCGAGAGCTGCTCGCCCGGGGCGCGCGCGCGCGGCGCGGGCAGCGCCTCGCCTTCCACGACGCGCATGATGCGGTCGACGCCGGCGCGCACGCCGCCATAGAAATCGCCCTGCTTGAAGCGCGGCACGATGTCTTCGTCGATGATGCGCTTGGCGACCGCGTCGGGAAGCACGCCTTCCAGGCCGTAGCCGACCTCGATGTGCAGCTTGCGGTCGTTCTTGGCGACGAGGAGCAGGACGCCGTCGTCCACGCCCTTGCGTCCGAGCTTCCAGGACTCTTCCACGCGCACTGCGTACTGCTCGACAGTCTCGGGCTGCGTGGTGGGCACCATGAGGACCGCCACCTGCGCCCCCTTGCGCGCCTCGAATTCCTGGAGGGTGTGCTCGAGCGCGGTGCGCTGCTGCTCGTTGAAGGTGCCGGTGAGGTCGGTGACGCGCGCCTTCAGCGGCGGGACCGCAATTTCGGCCGCCGCGAGCGCGATGAGAAAAAGCTTACTTGGAGAAATCAACCGTCGGCGGCTTCGCGATGGCTTTCTCGTCCTCCACCGTGAACTGCGGCTTCTCCTTGAAGCCGAACATCTTCGCGGTCAGGTTGGTGGGGAAGGAGCGGACCGTCACGTTGAAGTCCTGCGTGGCGCGGATGAACCGGTTGCGCGCGACCGTGGTGCGGTTTTCGGTGCCTTCGAGCTGCGCCTGCAGCTCGCGGAAGTTGGCGTCCGACTTGAGCTGCGGATAGGCCTCGGCCACGACCATGAGGCGCGAGAGCGCGCCGGTGAGCTCGCCTTGCGCCTGGAGGAAACGCTGCAATGCCTGCGGATCGTTGACCAGCTCCGGCGTCGCCTGGATGGAGCCGACCTTGGCGCGCGCCTCGGTGACGCCGAGCAGCACCTTCTGCTCCTGCGCGGCGAAGCCCTTCACGGTATTGACCAGGTTAGGCACCAGGTCGGCGCGGCGCTGGTACTGGTTCAGCACCTCGGACCAGGCGGCCTTGACCTGCTCGTCCTGCTGCTGCAGCTGGTTGTAGCCGCAGCCGCCCAGGAGCAGCGTAGTGAGCAGCAGAAGCGCGGCAGCGAGCGTTCGTCTCATCGAGACCTCCCTCATCGAGAC
Source organism: Burkholderiales bacterium (assembly GCA_036263315.1). Lineage (GTDB taxonomy): Bacteria > Pseudomonadota > Gammaproteobacteria > Burkholderiales > SG8-39 > SCGC-AG-212-J23. Next base: position 6,226 of record DATAHF010000082.1, on the reverse strand, counting down.
ACCTTGCGCGCCAGATGGGGGCATCCGGCGCGAAATCAAGCCGCTACTTCGGCGCGAGGCTTGGCGCTAGAACTTGGTCGAGCGCTGGACGGCCGGACGCGCGGCCATGTCGGCGGCCCAGCGCTCGAGGCTCGGAAAGCCCTCGCAGCAGTCGGCCGGGAGCGCGCCCTTGCCGCGCCACCATCCGGCGTAGAGCGAGAAGTCGACCAGCGTGACTTCGCTGCCGGTGCAGTACTTCTGCTTCGCGAGCGTCGTGTCCCAGACCTTCATGTACTGCTTCCAGCGGTTCTTGAAGATCTCCGCGCTCGGGCCGTGCGGCTCCTTGGAGCGCAGGATCGAGAAGATGGAGCCGAGGATGGGCGTGACGTCGCTGCAGGTGCTCATCAGCGCCTGCCAGAACATCGGGCGCGCGACCGGATCGCGCGGGATGAACTTGCCCGCCTTCTCGCCGCAATAGATGAGGATCGCGCCCGACTGCGACAGCGTGACCGGCTTGCCGCCCGGGCCTTCGCTGTCGACGATGACCGGCACCTGCGCATTGGGATTCATGGCGAGGAACTGGGGCGTCTTGTTCTCGCCCTTCGCCAGGTCCACCGGGTGGAATTTGTGCGCGAGGCCGCATTCCTCGAGGGCGAGGCGCGCACGCACGCTGTTCGACGTTGCCGCGGCGTAAAGATCGATCATCGAAGGCCCTCTAGCGGTCGTCGCTCTTGGGCTCGAGGGACATGCCCGCGGGAAGCTCGTCGCGCGGCAGCGGCGGGATGCCGGTGTTGCGGTCGACGGGGACCGGCGGGGTGGCGTTCTTCTTCGGCCGGCCCGGGCGGTGCGTCACCTGGAAGATCTTGAGCGGCGGCACGACCGGCGGCTTCTCCAGGAAGCGGCAATCGGACTCGGTGGGGCGGCTCACCAGCGCGCCGATGCGCTGCTTGCCGACGAACACGGTGTACCGAAGCATGTGGGCCGCGCCCGGGATGGGCTGCGCGACGACTTCGTACTTGCCGACCATGAAGCGGGTGCGTTCTACGACTGGGATGCTCATTCCGTTCCTTCCGTGGCTCGATTGAACAAAAAGGCCCGGCTTACCGGGCCTTTTGCGAATGCTGGGGCGCTGCTTACTCGACGGGCCGGATGTTGGACGCCTGCGCGCCCTTGGGACCCTGGGTGACTTCGAAGGACACCCGCTGGTTCTCTTTCAGGGACTTGAAGCCGCTGCCCTGGATCGCAGAAAAATGCGCAAAAACGTCCTTTCCGCCGCCGTCCGGCGTGATGAAGCCAAACCCCTTTGCGTCGTTGAACCACTTCACCGTGCCTGTGTTCATTTTTAGCTTCCCTGGTTGTTGGAGAAGACTTGAGGACCAAGTCTGCCGGGTGTGCCCGGCGCATGCAGAAAGCGGTGTGCGGCTTGAGAATCCAAGCCGGCCATTATACATTCGATGCGGCCTCAATTCAATGAAAACAGTCCCTTGCGAAAAGCAGCCCCGGCGATGAAGCGCGCGCCCGCGCGGCGCAGGCCGCGCAAGGCCAAGGCAGGCACGCGCGGCCTTGCGGCCGCCGAATGCCGGCTCGAGGCCGGCGCCTCGCCCGAGGCGCGGCAGGTCTCGAAGCAGGTCGAGGCCGCGGGCGGGCAGGTGATCGGCTGCTACAGCGACCCGCTTGGGAAGAGTCCGCTGGTCCTGGCGGTGCTGCCGATCGACAAGGTCGAGCCCACGCCCTTTCAGCGCGACCTCTCCCAGATGCATCACCGCAAGCTCGCCGACGTGCTCGATCGCACCGGCATCTTCCTCGACCCGATCATCGCGGTGAGCGCGCCCACGGAAGGGTTCTGGACGCCGAATGGGCGCCATCGCCTGGAGGCCATGCGGCGCCTGGGCGCGCGTTCCATCACCGCGCTCGTCGTGCCCAAGCGGGAAGTGGCGTGGCAGATCCTCGCGCTCAACACGGAGAAGGCGCACAACCTGCGCGACAAGTCGCTCGAGGTGATCCGCATCTACCGCAACCTGATCGAGGAAGATCCCGGCAAGCCGGAGAAGAGCTTCTCGTATTACCTGGAGGAGCCCTCGTTCGTGACGATGGGGCTCTGCTACGAGAAGAACCCGCGCTTCAGCGGCGGCGTGTACAACCCGTTCGTGCGGCGGCTCACCGAGTTTTCGGATTCTTCCCTGGAGAAAAGCCTGCGGGAGCACCAGAAGACCGCGGACATGCTGCTCGAGCTGGACGAGCGCGTCGCCGAAGTGGTGAAGAAGCTGAAGGCCAGGGGCTTCGTGAGCCCGTACCTCAAGACCTTCGTCGTGGCGCGCAGCAACCCGCTGCGCTTCATGAAGGAGCCGCCGGAGCTCGAGGACCTGCTGAAGACCATCCGCGGCAAGGTCGAGCGCTTCAACGTGGAGAAGGTGAAGCAGGAAGACATCGTCGCGAGCGGCGGCGCGCCCGACGAGACGGACTAGCGCGCCACGGTGATGATGGCGACGCCGACGGCGAGGAGCGCCATGCCGGCGAGCTCGAGGCCGCTCAGCTTTTCCTTGAAGAGCCGCCGGGAAACGGCGTAGCTGAAGACGAGCTCGATCAGGCCGAGCGTGCGCACGTGCGCGACCGGCTCGATCGCGAAGGCAGTGAACCAGCCGGCGGACGCCGCGGCGCCCATGAAGCCGGCAAAGAGCGAAATGCGCCATGCGCGCACTACGCGCACCACGACGGCAGCATCGCGCGCCAGCAGCCACCCGCCGAGGAGCACGCTTTGCAGCACCTGGGCGGCGACGAGCGTGTACGCCGCTGCCATGAGGAAAGGCGTTCCCTCGAAGGTCAGCGTGGCGCCGCGATAGCCGACGGCCGAGAGCGCGAACAGCCCGCCGCAGGCGAGGCCGAGCGCGGCGGTGCGCGAGGTCCACGCGCTGCGCCATCCGGGAGAGAGCAGGAATACGCCGGCGGTGCCGGTCGCCACCGCCATCGCCGCGGCCGGCGTGATCGGATCGCCGAGAAACGCCAGGCCGAAGATCGCGACCTGCAGCACCTCGGTCTTCGAGTACGCGACCCCCAGCGCGAAGTTGCGCTCCTGCATCGTGCGCAGCAGCAGCGCAGTCGCGCCGATCTGGGTCACGCAGCCGAGGAGCACCCAGCCCAGGAAGGCGCCTCGAGGCGAGGGCAGCGCGGCGCCGCTGAGGCTCGCGACGATGAAGAGCCAGAGCGCCGCGAACGGCACGCCGTAGAAGAAGCGCACCAAGGTCGCGCCCAGCGTGCCGAGCTCGGCCGTGAGATGGCGCTGCGCCGCATTGCGCACCGTCTGCGCGAACGCGGCCCACACGGTCACCGGGATCCAGAGCCAGGCGGTCATTCAGGCACGAATCATGCGGCATCCCGCGCAATCCACAAAGGAAATGCAAAGGAGATCCGCCATGCGCCCCTACCTCATTGCTTGCGCCGCGCTCCTCGCCGCAGGCTCCTGCCTGGCAGGCGAGCCGACGCCGGCGGCGAGCGCGCCCGCGCCCTACAGTGACTCGTTCAATGCCCTGGATGCGAACCGCGACGGCGTGCTGACCTTCAGCGAGGTGTTCTCCAACCCGAAGCTCAGCAACAACTTCAACGTCCTCGACACCAACGCAGACGGCGTCCTGAGCCCGCAGGAAGTGCAGGGGCTGCTCGCCCTGCGCTAAAGGCAAGGCGGTCAGGCAGAATTCGGGGTCTGACCCCGAATTCACCGAAGCCGTTCCGGCTGCACGTACCCGACGCCGCGCTCGCCGACCTGCGCGAGCGCCTGGCGCGCGTGCGCTGGCCGGACGAGCCGCCGCTGCCGCCGTGGTCGACCGGCGCGAGCCTCGCATACCTGAAAGAGCTGGTTCGCTACTGGGCGGACGATTTCGACTGGCGCGCGCAGGAAGCGGCCCTCATCAATCGCTTCCGCCAGCACACCGTCATGGTCGGGGGCATCGAGCTGCACTTCATCCATGAGCCGGGCAGGGGGCCGAACCCCGTACCGCTGCTGCTTTCGCATGGCTGGCCGGGGTCCATCGTGGAGTTCCACAAGCTCATCCCGCTCCTCACCGAGCGCTTCACGGTCGTCGCGCCCTCGCTTCCGGGATACACGCTGTCATTCAAGCCCGGCCAGGCGCGCTTCGGCGTGGTCGAGATTGCCGACCTGCTCGCCGAGCTCATGACGGGCGTGCTCGGCTACAAGAAGTTCGCCGCGCAAGGCGGGGATTGGGGAGCCTTCGTCGCGTCGGTGCTCGGCTGGAAGTATCCGGAGCGCCTTCTCGGCATCCACCTCAACCTGCTCGCCGTGCGGCGCGATCCCAAGGCGCCGGCATCGACCGCCGAGGAGCGCCGCTATTTGGAGGAGCTGGCGCGCTTCCTGAAGGAGGAGACCGGCTACCAGTGGATCCAGGGCACGAGGCCGCAGACCCTCGCCTTCGCGCTCACGGACTCGCCGGCGGGGCTCGCCGCCTGGATCGCGGAGAAATTCCATGCGTGGAGCGATTGCGGCGGCAACATCGAGAACGCCCTCACCCGCGACGAGATGCTTGCGAATATTTCGCTCTACTGGTTTACCGGCGCGATCGGCTCTTCCTTCTGGCCGTACTACGCACGAATGCACGGCCCGTGGCCGATCCCCGAAGGCCAGACGGTGGACGTGCCGACGGCTTACGCCGCGTTCCCGAAGGAGATCCTGCGCCCGCCGCGCTCGATGGCGGCGCGCACCTACACGAACATCCGGCGCTGGACCGAGATGAAAAAGGGCGGCCATTTCGCCGCCCTCGAGCAGCCCCAGGCGCTCGCGGACGACATCAGCGCCTTCTTCTCGGCGTAGGAAGGCGGCGTACGGAAGGCCGCGCGGGAATGGAATCCCGGGACCGGAACGAGTCTTGCTCGGCGGACACCACGAAAAGGAGCTACGCCATGTTGCTTCGTTCGCTGGTATCGCTGATGGCAGCCGCCGCGGCTTGCGGCTGCACCACCTACGACGCTCGCCACGCTGCGCCCAACCCCGTCGTCCAGACGCCGGCCGGGACCTATGCGCTCGGCACGGGCGTCGTGGAATCCGTGTCGCTCCAGCCTGCGCCGCTCATCGGGGAGCGCGCCTCGGCCTCGACGGGCGGCTCGGTGGCGCCGCATGCGGCGTACCGGCTTGCCGTGCGCATGCAGGATGGCAGCCTGCAAGTCATCGACCAGCCGAGCAACGACTTCCAGGTGGGCGATCGCGTACGGGTGACGGGCAGCGGCCGGGTGATCCGGCCCTGAAGCGGCGCGCGTGGGTCGCGTAGAATCGCGGCCCATGCCAGGTCGCGCAGCTCTCCTGTCAATACTCGCAGCCCTCGGCGGCTGTGCCGTGGCGGACGTGGTTTTCCAGACGAAGGAAATCGCGCGCTCGCGCGTGCCGCCGAACTCGGTGGAGTATCGCTGCGATGCCGGGAAGGGCTTTTTCCTGCGCACCGCGGACAGCGGCGCTTCGGCCTGGGTCATCCTGCCCGAGCGGGAATTCCGGCTGGACCGGACGGGCGGCGCTGCGGGCAGCCGCTACGAGAACCGCGTTGCGCGCCTGGAGCTGAACGGCGAGCAGGCGACGCTCACCGATGGGCCGGACACCTTCTCCGGCTGCAAGCTTACGCGCGACGAGAAGTAGGGGCTGCGGCGGGCTTGGGTTTCTTGCGGCGCTCGCTCAGGAGCTCGCGGCAGAAAGCGGCGACTTCCGGCTCCTTCAGGCGCTCGGCGTTCTCGAGCAGTTGCGTCAGCTCGATCTTGCTCAGGGTACTCAGCTTCTCTTTCGTCCACGTCGTGATACGGCCTCGTGCTGCGAGGGGCTGCGGCATCGTCAGTACCTCTTTCCCATGTTGAACTCGACTTTCAGGCGAGCGACCCGCCTCCGCACCGCGTCCATTTCCGCGCGCGCCTGCGCCGCCTTGTGCACCAGCGCCTCGCTCGTGGCTTCGCCGCCGGCCTGCGCGATCTCTGCCTGCACCGCCTGGTAGTGCGCGGCCGCCGCGTTCCAGCGCGCGATCAGCTTCTCTTCCTCCTCGCGCCAGCTCTTGCGCTTGCTGTCCATTGCCCGCTTCCTTGAAAGAAGTAGTGAAGGCACGGTTTCTTGAGCCCGGGCCCTGCGGAGAACGAAGAAGGAAGCGTAGCCGGCCGCTTCCGGTGCAACCTGCTGGCCGGCCATTTTTCGCTGCTTTGAAAGTCCTGCCCTATGGTTATACGCCCCATGGCAGGCCCGGTCAACGCGCGGAGCCTCGCGCGCTGC